>DATACC010000061.1:0-5586 GCA_036259255.1 Thermoanaerobaculia bacterium
GCGCCCGGCGCAGCCGGCCTGCCACGCGGCGCCACGGCGCGATGGCGGCGAGCTGGGCGAGGAGCACACCGGTGGTCAGCAGCCAGGGGCCGTAGAGGCCGCAGGCGGCCAGGGCGAAGGCGAAGGCGGAGAAGAGCGCCAGGCCGGTGGCGACCGCCAGGGCCGCCTCCTCGAGCGGGTGAGCCCGGCGGCTCCCCGGCAGCAGGCGCCGTCCGGGGCCGTAGGCGAGCAGCGCCACGATGGCCGCCAGCAGGAGCTGGCCGGCCGCCTGGGGCAGGACCGCGCCGAGGGCCAGCAGGCCGGGTTCGAGGGCGGCCAGGGCGGTTCTCAGCACGCGGCGGAGACTACACGCCCGCGCGGCTTGACGAGCGGCAGCGGCGGGCGTATGGTGACGACTGCATCAGGAGAGCCCTTCCGACGGGCTCGGCAACCTGGGGCGGACACCCAAGGTGCCTCCCGCGTTCCCCGCGGGGATGTGGCTGCCACCCACCGACGACTCGGTGGGCCGAGCGGCAATCGAGTGTCCGGCGGTCCGCGGAACGGGCCGCGCCGAAGCCCGGCTCTCCTCGATGCGTTTCTCGAGGAGAGGCGGGCTTTTTCGATGACACACGATCCAACGGCAGCGACCCTCGCTCCCTCCATCCCCCTGCCGCCGGTGCCCGAGCCGGCGGACCGCGCCGAGCGCGCGGCGGCGCTGCTGGCGGCGCTCGCCGAGCGCGTGCTGGTTCTCGACGGCGCCACCGGCACCGCGCTGCAGGCGATGGACCTGGGTCCCGACGACTTCGGTGGCAGCGAGCTCGAGGGCTGCAACGAGAACCTGGTGCTGGTGCGGCCCGACGTGGTCGACCGCGTCCACCAGGGGTATCTGGCCGCCGGTGCCGACGTGGTGGAGACCAACACCTTCGGCGCCACCCCGCTGGTGCTCGCCGAGTACGGCCTGGCGGAACGCGCTTTCGAAATCAATCGGCGCGCCGCCGAGATCGCCCGCGCCGCCTGCGCGCGTCACGACCGCCCCGCAGGCGACGGCCGGCTTCGCTTCGTCTGCGGCTCCATGGGACCGACCACCAAGGCGATCTCGGTCACCGGCGGCGTCACCTTCGAAGAGCTGCGTTGGAACTTCCGCGTCCAGGCCCTCGGGCTGATGGCCGGCGGCGCCGACTACCTGCTGCTCGAGACCGCCCAGGACACCCGCAACGTCAAGGCCGGCCTGCTCGGCGTCGAGGACGCCTTCGCCGAGGCCGGTTGGCGCCTGCCGGTGGCGGTCTCGGCCACCATCGAGACCACCGGCACCATGCTCGCCGGCCAGGACGCCGAGGCCCTCGCCGTCTCGCTCCTCCACGCCGACCTGCTCTACCTCGGCCTCAACTGCGCCACCGGTCCGGACCTGATGGCCGACCACCTGCGCACGCTGTCCGAGCTCGCCCGCACCCGGGTGGCCTGCGTGCCCAACGCCGGCCTGCCCGACGAGGAGGGCCGCTACACCGAGGGCCCGGAGGAGTTCCGCCGCGTCTTCCGCCGCTTCCTGGAGGCCGGGTGGCTCAACCTGGTGGGCGGCTGCTGCGGCACCACCGCCGCCCACGTGGAGGTCCTCGCCGAGCTGGCCCGGGAGGTCCCGCCGCGCCCGGTGCCGGACCACCACCGGGCGCTGGTCTCCGGCCTCGAGGCCGCCGAGCTCACCGAGGACAACCGCCCGCTGCTGGTCGGCGAGCGCACCAACGTGCTCGGCAGCCGGCGCTTCAAGGAGCTGGTGAAGGCCGGCGACTGGGAGGGCGCCGCCGAGGTGGGGCGCGCCCAGGTGGCGGCCGGCGCCCAGGTGATCGACGTCTGCCTGCAGGACCCGGAAGGCGACGAGATCGCCGGCATGGACGCCTTCCTCGACCGCCTCACCCGCCTGGTCAAGGCGCCGCTGATGATCGACTCCACCGACGCGGCGGTGATGGCCCAGGCGCTCACCTGGTGCCAGGGCAAGGCGGTGCTCAACTCGATCAACCTGGAGGATGGCCTGGCCCGCTTCGAGGCGGTGGTGCCCCTGGCCCGCCGCTTCGGCGCCGCCCTGGTGGTGGGCTGCATCGACGAGGAGGGGATGGCGATCCCGGTGGAGCGCAAGCTGGCGGTGGCGCGGCGGAGCCTCGCCCTGCTCAAGGCCGAATGGGGCGTGCGCCCGGAGGACGTGTGGTGGGACCCGCTGGTCTTCCCCTGCGCCACCGGCGACGAGAATTACATCGGGTCGGCGGCGGCGACGATCGAGGCGGTGCGGCGGCTGAAGGCCGAGATGCCGGAGACGCGCACCATCCTCGGCATCTCCAACGTCTCCTTCGGGCTGCCGCCGGCCGGGCGCGAGGTGCTCAACTCGGTGTTCCTCTACCACGCCACCCGCGCCGGCCTGGACGCCGCCATCGTCAACACCGAGCGGCTGGCGCGCTACCCCGAGATTCCGGAGGAGGAGCGTCGCCTGTGCGAGGCGTTGCTGTTCCTGGCGCCGGGCGACGTCGCCGGCAGCGACGCGGCCATCGCCGAGTTCACCGAGCACTTCCGGGGGCGCAAGACAGCCGCCGAGACCGGTCCGGCACGCCGCGACCTGCCGCTCGACCAGCGCCTGGCCCGGGCGGTGGTGGAGGGCTCCAAGATCGGCCTCGAAGACGACCTCGCCGCGGCGCTGGCCGACCCGCGCTGGCCCGAGCCGCTGGACGTCATCAACGGTCCGCTGATGACCGGCATGGCGGAGGTGGGGCGGCTGTTCAACGACAACCAGCTCATCGTCGCCGAGGTGCTGCAGAGCGCCGAGGTGATGAAGGCGGCGGTCTCCTGGCTCGAGCCCCACATGGAGCGCGCCGAGCCCTCGAGCCGCGGGAAGGTGCTGCTCGCCACGGTCAAGGGCGACGTCCACGACATCGGCAAGAACCTGGTCGACATCATCCTCACCAACAACGGCTTCCAGGTGGTGAACCTCGGCATCAAGGTGCCGAGCGAGCGGCTGATCGAGGCGGTGCGCGAGCACCGGCCCGACGTGCTGGGTCTGTCCGGCCTGCTGGTCAAGAGCGCGCAGCAGATGGTGCTCTCCGCCGGCGATCTCGCCGCCGAGGGCATCGGCGTGCCGCTGCTGGTCGGCGGCGCCGCGCTGACCCGCCGCTTCACCCACAAGAAGATCGCCCCGGCCTACCGGGGCCCGGCCGGTCCGGGCCCGACCAGTCCGGGACTGTGCACCTACGCCAAGGACGCGATGCACGGGCTGGAGCTCGTGGAACGGCTGCTCGATCCCGAGCGCCGCGGAGCGCTCGAGGCCGAGATCGCCGCCGCCCAGGAGCGCGACCGCAGCGACGACACCGGCACCGGCGGCGCCGGCGCGGCGCCCGACGCCCGGCCCCGGGTGGAGGTGTCGCGGGACGTCCCCGTGCCGCCGCCGCCGGATCTCGAGCGCCACGTCGAGACCTTCGATCCCGACGAGGTGTGGCCGTGGATCAACCCGCAGATGCTGCTCGGCAAGCACCTCGGCCTGCGCGGCCCGGTGGCCCGCCTCGCCGCCGAGGGCGACCCGAAGCTCGCGAAGCTCCACGCCGTGATCGCCGAGGTGCAGGAGCTGTGGCGCCGCGCCGGGCTGCCGGTGCGCGCCGTGTGGCGCTTCTTTCCGGCCCGCGCCGAGGGCGACCGGCTGATCCTGGACGATCCCCGGAGCGCGGAGCCCGTGGCCGTCTGGGAGATGCCGCGCCAGCAGGAGGGCCCCGGACTGTCGGTGGTCGACTACGTGCTGCCGGACGACCACGTGGCCCTCTTCGTCACCACCGCCGGCGGCGGCGGGGCGGAGGAGGGGATGGGCGCGCGCCAGCTCGCCGAGGAGCTCAAGCAGCGCGGCGAGTACCTGAAGAGCCACGCCCTGGCCGCGCTGGCGCTGGAGACGGCCGAGGCCGCCGCGGAGCTCCTCCACGCCCGCCTGCGCACCGCCTGGGGCTTCCCGGATCCGCCGGAGGCGAGCCTGCAGGACCGCTTCGCCGCCCGCTACCGCGGCAAGCGCTACAGCTTCGGCTACCCGGCGTGCCCGGACCTCGCCGGCCAGCGCCAGCTGTTCGCCGCCCTCGCCCCCGAGGAGATCGGCGTCCATCTCACCGAGGGCGACATGATGGAGCCCGAAGCCAGCGTCAGCGCCCTGGTCTTCCACCACCCGGAAGCGCGCTACTTCGGAGTGTGATGGGGCGGCGTGGACCGAGGGGACCGGCCGTGACTGAGGCCGCCGGCCGTCGGCTGCTGGTTGTCGGCCGCACCTGGGACGGTGCGATCGTCGGTCCGGCCGAGCGGGCGGTGGTGGAGCTGGCGGGGGCGGGCGACGACCTGGTGGTGCGGGTGGAGGCGCCGTTCCACGGCGATCCGCTGCCGGCCGGGGCGCCGGGTGCCACGCCGCGGCTGTGGGAGCACGAGGTGGTGGAGCTGTTCGTGGCCGGCGAGGGGGAGCCGGTGCCGTACCTGGAGGTCGAGCTGGGGCCCGGCGGGCACCACCTGGTGCTGCGGCTGGCGGGCGTGCGTCGACGGGTCGAGGAGGGGCTGGCGCTCGACTACCGCGCCGCCATCGAGGGCGCCCGTTGGCGCGGCGAGGCGCGGGTGCCGCGCTGCTGGTTGCCGCCGCCGCCGCACCGGGTGAACGCCTTCGCGATCCACGGCACCGCCGGCGCCGGGCGCCGCTACCTGGCCATGGAGCCGCTGCCCGGGACGGCCCCCGACTTCCACCAGCCGGCCCGCTTCCCGCCGCTCGTCCTGCCGTAGCGCCCTGGCGCGGGGGAGGGTCGGCGCCGGGCACCGGAACGCGAAGCCGGCCGCCGGAGGGCTCCGGCGGCCGCACCGCGACCCGCGCGGCGCCGATCCAAAGACCGGCGCCGCGGCGGTGCAAGGTCGCCTACCCGGACACCTTCTCGGCCTTGCCGGAGGTGATGGCGCGGTCGATCAGGCGCTGCATGCCCTGCTCGGCGCGTTCGACCGCCTCCTGCTGCCGGCGGCCCAGCTCCCCCTGGCGACGCCCCATCTCGGCCTGCTGCTCGCCGAGCTGCCGCTGCTGCTCGCCGAGGGCCTGCATCTGTTCGGCGATGGCCTCGATGCGGGCTTGGAGCCGGTCGGCCCGGGCCTGCATCGCGGCCCTCGCCTCGCCGTCCTCGGCGAGGGCGGCGCGGGTGGCGAGAGTGGCCAGCTCGGCGCTGAGCGCACCGAGCTCGGTCCCGAGCTTCCCCTGCCGGGCCCCCAGCTCGCCCTGTCGACCGCCGAGGGTGCCCTGCTCGCCCCCCAGCGCACCCTGCTGTCCGCCCAGCTCGGTCACCGGCTGCCACAGCGCCTTCGCCTCGGCCACCAGGGCCGGGTCGCGCACGATCCAGCTCTCGCCGTCGCGGCGCACCCACAGCAGCGGCTCGTCGCCGCGCCGGTACCTGGCCGCCTCGGCCGAGCTCCAACCCGTGCCGTGGTAGCTCGAGCTGCCCTTGTCGAGCAGCGCCCAGTGATCGCCGCGGAAGCTGCCGTGGACGGAACGGGTCGGCGGCGCGGGGGGCGCCGGCGGCGGTGCCGGAGCGCCTGTCCGCTGCGGAGCCGGCGGGAGCGCCGGGGCGCTCGCCA
>DATACC010000062.1:0-5592 GCA_036259255.1 Thermoanaerobaculia bacterium
GGCGGCGCCGGCTCCAGCCGGCCGTCACGGCGCCACCTCCGCCACCTTCCCGGCCACGGCGGGCGCGCCGCCGGTCCCGCGGGTCGACGGGGCCAGGCCGGCGGGCGGCAGCGTCGCCAGGCGGGTGCCTTCCTCGACGCCCTCCTCGACGACGCAGACCAGCGCGTCGCAGGGGCCGAGCTCGACCTCGCGCTGATCGCCGCCGGCCAGCTGCAGCCGGGCGGGCTCGGCGCTCTCGTCGAGGGCGGCCCGGGGGGCGAGCAGCACCCCGGGGCGCGCTTCGGTCTCCACCTCGACCTTGACCGACATGCCGGGGCGCATGCGCTCGACATCGGCGGCGCCGAGGTCGAGGTCGACCTGGAAGAAGCGCAACAGCGACGAGCGCGCCGCCTCCCGCGCCACCGGCGAAACGGCCAGCACTCGGCAGGGGTAGACCGTCTCCGGGTAGGCGTCGAGCGTGCAGCGGGCTTCCATGCCGGGCGCCACCTCGCCGTCGTCGACATCCGAGAGCATCGCCTCGACCTGCATGCTGTCGAGCTCCGGCAGGCGGGCCACCGTCATGCCCACGAAGGCCATGTCGCCCTGCTGGAGCTTGCGCCCCTGCTCGAAGCGGTTCTCCTCGACCACGAAGATGCCGTCCTCCGGGGCACGCAGCACCAGCGCCTCCAGGGCCTGCTCGGCGATCGCGATCTCGCGCCGCGCGCGGTCGATGTCCAGGCGCTTCATCGCCAACTCGGCCTCGTTGCCGGCGCGCGCCGACGCCAGCTCCTCGTTGGCCTTCTCCAGGGCGATCTCGGCGCGCTTCCTGGCGAGCTGGCGGTCCTGGTACTCGCGGGGCGACAGCAGGTCCTCCGGCACCTCGGCGAGGATCGTCGCCTTCTCCAGCTCGGCCCGGGCCTTGTCGATGGCGAAGCGGCGCTCGGCGAGGGTCACCTCGCCGCGGGCCCGGGTGCGGGCGAGCTCCTGCTCCTGGCCGCGCAGGCCGGCGCGCTTCTGCTCGAGGTCGGCGGCGAACTGGGTGTTGTCGAACTCGACCACCCGCTGGCCCGCCGCGACCTCGGCGCCGTCCTCCTCGAGCCACTGGATCTGGACCCGCCAGGAGGGGCTCTGGGGCACCGTCAGGTCCACGGCACGGGCGGCGCGCAGCTCGCCGGTGAGCACCAGGCGGCGCTGGAAGTCACCGCGGCGCACGATCAGCTCGCCGCCGGCGGACGGCGTGTCGGCCCCGGCCGGCGGCGGCTCCGCCCCGGCGCCGGCACAGCCGGCGAGGACGGCCAGGCCGAGCACCGCCGCGGCGAGCAGGGCAGCGGCCCGCGGGGGGCGGCCGAGGGTCTTGGTACGAAATCTGTCGAGCATGGCTCCAGCGGTTCTACGGAATCGGGGGCGGCGGTGTTTTCGCGACCGGCAGGGAAGACAACACGGCACCCCCGGGGCGACATTTCGTTCGCGCCCCCGGGGCGACGTATCTGCGCGGCCACCGCGGACCTCGATCGCCCGCGCGATGGCCATCGGCGGTGCGGCTAGCCGGGGGTCCCGAAGTCCACCTGCGGCGCCTGCTCGGCACCGGGCTCGCTCTCGAAGTAGGGCTTCGGATCGAAGTCCCAGCCGAGCAGCGAGATGTACCAGGCGGCCGGCACCCGGCGCACCCGGGTGTTGTAGTCGCGGGCCGTCTCGTTGAAGGCGCGCCGTTCGACGGAGATCCGGTTCTCCGTGCCCTCGAGCTGCACCATCAGGTCCTGGAACGCCGGCACGCTGCGCAGCTCCGGGTAGCGCTCCACCACCACCAGCAGGCGCGACAGCGCGCCGGAGAGCTGGTCCTGCGCCTCCGTGAAGCGCGCGAAGGCCTGGGGATTCTCGAGCAGCTCCGGCGAGGCGGTGATCTGCCCCACCCGGCTGCGCGCCTCGACCACCGCGGTCAGCGTCTCGCGCTCGAACTCCGTCGCGCCCCGCACCGTCGCCACCAGGTTCGGCACCAGGTCCGCCCGGCGCTGGTACACGTTCTCGACCTGCGCCCACTGCGACTCCACCGCCTGCTCGGCGGTGATCAACGCGTTGTACGTGCCGAAGGCCGTCATCCCCAGGATCACCGCCGCCAGAACCACCAGGCCCGCCAGCACGGCGCACCCCACCATCATCGCTCGGCTCATCGCTCGCCCTCCTTCCGGCGCGGATTCTAGCCCGCATTTCTCACCAAGCTCCTGCTGCAGCGGCGGACCCCGGTGAGAAACGCGGTCCCTCGGGGTCCAGTTCCCTCAGGGTCCACAATCTCTCGACCGCCTGCGGATCAGCTCACCCCCACGGCCGGTCCCCGGAGCGGTGTGGTGCCTCCCGCGAGGCGGCCCGGGAAAGCTCTGCGAAGACCTTTCCCGCAGGCTGAGCGGAGCTTTCCCGGGCCGCCGCCCCCGCCTCCTGGCACGCCCCCGCTCCGAAGACCGGCCGTGGATCGAAGACGCTCCTCGGACACTCCGCCCGGCCTCCGGCGCGGTAGCATCGCGGTGGTGACCGCCTCCGCCCGTGCCTGTCCGCTTCTGCCCGCCCTCCTCTTGCTGCCCGCCCTGGTTTGGATCGCCTGCGGCGACGCGGCCGGTACCGGCGTGGCGGCGGCGCGGCCGCTGTGTGGCGAGGGCACCCGCTTCGTCTCCTGGGCCGAGATGGGGCTGCCAGCCGATGCCATGCCGCTGGACCTGGCCCTCGACCGCGATTCGGTGTGGGTGGTCTTCGATCCGCCACTGCTCGCGCGGCTCCCGCGGCGAGCCGGAGCGGAGACCGGCGAGGGGGCGGGGGTGCGGGCCGAGGTGCTGGTCGTGGCGCCCGAGGAGGGCGAGGTGTGGACGGCGGTGGACGTCGACCCGGTGGACGGCGCCCTGTGGCTCGCCCGCGGCGACGGCGACGAGTTGCTGCGGGTGGACCCGGCGACGGGGGCCCTGCGCCGGCTGTCTCTCGCCGGCTTCGGCGGCGGCGGCGGTCTCGTGGACGTTCGCGCCGGCCGCCAGGGGCTGGCGGTCTCCCCCTACTGCTCCGAGCACGGCCTGTGGACCGTGGCGCGCAGCGGCGAGCCCCTCGGCACCGCCTTCCCCGCCGGCGAGAGCGATCCCCACGCCGATCTGCGCGACCCGCGCTTCGGCTGCCCCCGCGTGTTCCTCGACCGCCTGCCCGAGAGTGAGGTGGTGGCCTTCGCCCTGTCCGACCGCCGCCTCCACCGCTGGCGCGGCGCTGCGGGTGGCGCCGGCGCCTGGGCGGCCGGGGAGCCGGTCGCCCTGGACGAGGAGGCCGCCGGCTCCGTCTCCGCCCTGTTCCACCACGACGGTACGCCGGTCCTGCTCGGCGCCGCCGCCACCGGCCCCGGCGACCGTCCCCTCGGCACCTGGATCCACCGGCTCGACCCGGGCTCCTCGCGCGGCGGCGGTGCGGCCCGGGCGATGCTGGAGCGCTGCGACAGCCGGGTGCTGGTGGCGGCGGAGGGCGACGGTGCCGGCCTCGCCGCGCTGACTCCCGGCGGACTGCTGCTCGTGCCTGCCGCGGATTCCGCAGCGGTGGCCGCGGCGGAGACCCCGGGCTCCGGCTCGACGCCGCTTGCACCTCCCGACGCAGGACGGTAGGTTGCACCTCATGAAACGCTGCGTCCACCCGCTCCTCGCCGCCCTCCCGGCCGCCGTCCTGCTCGCTGCCTGCGCCTCCGCACCACCGGCCGCCGGAACGGCCCCGGCTCCCTCGCCGCCGTCACCACCGGCCCCCGCCGCGGCACCGCCGGAGGACGCGCGCCTGCTGTGCCGCGAGGGGTACCGCGCCCTCTCCTGGCCCTCCCTCGGCCTGCCCCGATTCACGGACGCCCTCGACGTGGCGCTGGCGGAGGACACCGTGTGGGTGCTGGTCGCGCCGGCGATCCTGGTCCGCGTGCCGCGGGACGAGGAGTCCGAGGAGAAGCCCACCTTCGTCTCGTCTCCCGACCCGGAGATCCGCTGGACCGGCGTCGACGTCGATCCCGCCGACGGCTCGCTGTGGCTCTCCAAGGCCGGCTCCTACGAGCTGGTGCATCTCGACGCGGCCGGCAAGGCGGTGGCGGTGCCCCTGACCCGGGTGACCGGCGACGGCGGCCTGGCCGGGGTTCTGGCCGGACCCGCCGCGCTGCACGCG
The DNA here is from genome assembly GCA_036259255.1 of Thermoanaerobaculia bacterium. Lineage (GTDB taxonomy): Bacteria > Acidobacteriota > Thermoanaerobaculia > Multivoradales > JBCCEF01 > DATACC01. Next base: position 4,135 of record DATACC010000062.1, read on the forward strand.
ACGCCGACCTGCGCCGACCATGCGTTGTGGAGCTTCGAGCGCTCCGGCGAGATGGTGGCCGCGGCCTTCGAGGCTCCCGAGTCGCTTGCCGACGCCGGGGGCGACCGCGTGGTCAACATGCGCTTCGCCTGCCCCCGCGTCCACCTGGCCCGCGACGCCGCCGGAGCGGTGGTCGCCTTCAACCCGATGGACGCCCGCCTGCACCGCGCCGGTTCCGCCGGCGACTGGACCGCCACGGGCCGGCCGTACGCCCTGCAGCCCCCCGGCCGGTACTCGGAGCCCGGCGCCCTGCGCAGCGAGCCGCTGTCGCCGGAAGGCGCCGCCGCCTACCTGCCGGACCTGGTCAACGGCCTGTTCTTCCTGGAGGGCGAGCCGGTGCTTCTCGGCAGCCCGGCCCAGCCGGGCCAGCAGGCGTACTTCACCGACGTACCGTACGGCATCGGCACCATCCTGCTGCGCGACCACGAGGGCGTGCTGCGCCCCTCGTTCGAGTCGTGCGGCGGCCGGGTGCTGCTCCACGTCGAGACCGATGCCGACGGCTTCGCCGCCCTCACCCGTGAGGGGCTGTTGCTCGGCCGATGAGCACCCCGCGCCTGCCGGCCGGCGAGCGGGAGGAGGCCACCGCCACCGAGGCCCGGCCGCGCACCGAGCGGCCGCGGCGCTTCAAGGTGCTGCTCCACAACGACGACTACACCACCATGGAGTTCGTCGTCGAGGTGCTGGTGCGCCACTTCCACAAGTCGCCGGCGGAGGCGACCCACGTCATGCTCCAGGTACACCACAAGGGCGTCGGCGTGGCCGGTGTCTACCCGCAGGACGTCGCCGAGACCAAGGTGGCCGAGGTGATGGACGAGGCGCAGGGCCTAGGGATGCCGCTGCTGCTGACCCTGGAAGAGGATCGATGACCCGAAGACCACCGGCCCGAAGACCACCGGCCCGAGAAGGGAGCTGACCCGGTGCGCCTGTCCCAGGACGTGGAGATCACGCTGAGCGTGGCCCTGTCGGAGGCGGCCCGGCTGGGGCACGAGTACGCCGGCGTCGAGCACCTGCTCTTGGCGCTGGCCATCGACGACGACACCGCTCGCGTGCTGCGCCATGCCGGCGCGCCGGTGGAAACCCTGCGCGCGGGGCTGGAGGCGTGGCTCGCCCAGGAAGTGCCGTCCGCCGGCGCCGCAGGCGGCGAGGAAGTGCCTCGCGAGCCGCGCCTGTCGTTGGCGCTCCAGCGCACCCTGGCACGCGCCGCCGCCCAGGTGGAGGCTTCGGGGCGCGAGGAGGTCGCCGGCCGGGACCTTCTGGTGGCGCTGTTCGCCGAGACCGGCTCGGCCGCCGTGGCCCTGCTCGCCGAGCACGGCGTGAGCCGCCTCGACGTGGTCCGCTACATCGCCCACGGCGTGTCGCGCCTGGAGCCGTCGATCCCCGGCGCGGCCCCCCCCCCCGCTGGCGGCGGGGGGCCCGGGG
>DATACC010000063.1:0-3584 GCA_036259255.1 Thermoanaerobaculia bacterium
GGTGGCCGCGCGTTCCGCGGCCTTCGGCCGGTCCGCCGCGGGCGGCGCGGCGTCCGGCGCGGGGTCCGGCAGGGTGCCCGGTCCGGGGGCGAGCTCCGGCGGAATCGTCACCCGCATCTCGCCCTCCACGACGATCGGAGCGCCGGCCGGCAACCCGAGGGCCCGGCGCAGTCGGCTCTCCGCCACCTCCACGTCGCCGGCGAGTTGCACCACGGTGGGCTCCACCTCGGCCAGCGCGGCCTGGGCGCGCAGCAGCTCGAGGCGGGTGGCCTCGCCGATCTCGTACTGGGCCTCGACCACCTGCAACGCCTGGCGGCGCACCTCGGTCTGCACCCGGCCCACCGCCAGCGCCTCGCGGCTGGCGAGCACGTCGTAGTAGGTCTCGGCGGCGTCCAGGGCTACGTCCAGGCGGGCAGCGGCGATCTGCGCGTCCGTGGCCTCCACCGCCACCCGGGCGAGCTCAATGGCGGCGCCGATCTTGCCGAAGGTGTAGATCGGCTGCGAGAACTCCACGCCGGCGCTGTACAGGCTCTGCTCGCCGGGCCGGAAGTCGCCCTCCGGAAACTGGCTGATGATGTCTTCGAAATCGGGGCTGTTGAGCAGCGACGGGTTGCGCGACACGGCGTAGGAGCTGGTGCCGGCGAGCTGGGGCCAGGCGTCGGCCTCGACCTCGCGCACCTGGGCCGCCACCTCGGTACGGCGCTCCTCGACGGCGGCCAGCGCCGGGTTCTGCGCCAGCGCGAGGCCCACGGCGCGCTCGAGATCGATCACCACCGGCGCCCCCGAGACCGGCGTCGGCTCCTGGGCCATCACCGGCGCCGGGCCGGCGGCCAGCGCCGCCACCAGGACCAGCGCCGTCACGAATCCCAAACCTGCTCGCCTCACGCATCCTCCCCGCGGCCGAGGCCGTCCCAGAACACCCGCCAGACACTCTCCAGGCGCTGCGGCGAGAGCTGCTCGTCGCCGTGGCAGCACACCAGGTGACTCGCCAGCACGCCCTGCATGAACATGCGGAACACGTACGACAGGTCCCGCGGATCGGCCGGGGCCACCTCGCCCGCCGCCAGCGCCTCGGTGAAGAAGGCCTCGAGGGCGGCGCGGTGACGATGGCGGTGCTCGCCGAGCACCGCCATCACCCGGTCCTTCAGCCCCGGCTCGCCCACCTGGGCGGCGGCGACGCGGAAGATCGCCACCTGCTCCGGGTGCTCCACCGTGAAGTCGACGGCCGAGCGGACGTAGCTCCACAGCCGGCGTTCCGCAGGACCGGAGACCTCCAGCGCCTCCAGGCAGCAGTCGTCCCAGGCGGCCAGGCTGCTCCGGAGCAGCTCCATCAGCAGCTCTTCCTTCGACGCGTAGTAGTTGTAGAGACTCGCCTTCCTCACCCCGACGCGCTGCGCGATGTCGGCCATCGACGTGCCGCCGTAGCCGCGCTCGGCGAGGAGCTGGGCGGCGGCCGACAGCAGGCGTTCGTGGGTGGTGCCGGCCTCCGGCGCGGGCGGGTGCTCGTGCTGCGGTGCGATCATCGATTCTCCCGGCTCTCCTGGAACCTTACGACCGGTCGGAAGCTTCCGACCGGTCGGGAGTATCGCCGCAGCGCGGCAGCGTGTCAACCCTCTTCTCTACGTCCCTGCTCGGAATGGGTTTCGGACCCCCTCGTGGCACGGTTCGTGCGCTTTGCCGGAGACGACCTCTCACACCAGGAAACGACCACGGGAAGGAGAGCGCGATGGCTCCCAACCAACGACACGATCGGCCCGACGGCGAGACCCAGGGAAGGACCCAGGGGACGGTGCGCTACGCCGTCGTGGGGCTCGGATGGTTCGCCCAGGCGGCGATCCTGCCGGCCTTCGACAACGCCGCCCGGGCCGGCGACGGCGCGGGGCCCCGCTCCGAGCTGGCGGCGCTGGTCTCGGGCAACGCGACCAAGCTCGCCGAGCTCGGTGACCGCTACGGAGTGGAGCACCGGGTGGGCTACAACCGGCTGGAGGACCTGCTCGAGCGCGGCGTGGTGGACGCCGTCTACATCGCGGCGCCGAACCACATGCACCGCGAGTTCACGCTCAACGCGGCCCGGGCCGGCGCCCACGTGCTGTGCGAGAAACCGCTGGCGGTGAGCGAGCGCGACTGCGACGAGATGACCGCCGCCTGCCGGGAGGCGGGAGTGAAGCTGATGACCGCCTACCGTCTGCACTTCGAGCCGGGGAACCTGGAGGCGGTGCGCCTGGCCGACTCCGGGGAGCTGGGCGAGCTGCGGCTGTTCTCCTCGGTGTTCGCCAGCCAGGTCACCAACCAGGACGACATCCGTCTCAACCCCATCGAGGACGGCGGCGGCTCGGTGTACGACCTCGGGGTGTACTGCATCAACGCGGCGCGCTACCTCTTCCGGGCCGAGCCGCAGGAGGTGGCGGCGTACTCGGTGCGCGGCGCCGAGAGCTCCGACCCCGAGCGCTTCGCCGACTGTGACGAGACCACCAGCGTCACGATGCGCTTTCCCGGCGGCCGGCTGGCGAGCTTCGTCACCAGCCTCGGCGCCACCGACCGCGACGCCTACCGCCTGCTCGGCACCCGGGGCGAGCTGCTGGTGGAGCCGGCCTACGAGTTCAAGGCCACGATCCGGCACCGCCTGACGATCGACGGCGAGACCAGCGAGCGGCAGTTCCCGGAGCGCGACCAGGTGGCGCCGGAGATCGTGCACTTCACCGAGTGCATCCTCGGCGGGAAGGATCCGGAGCCGGACGGCCGCGAGGGGTTGGCGGACGTGCGGATCGTCGAGGCGATCCACCGCTCCGCCGCCGAGGGCGGCCGCCCCGTGCAGCTCCCCGACTTCCCCCACCAGCGCCGACCGGTCCCGGAGCAGGCCGGCGACTACCCGGCCCCGGGCCAGCAGGACCTGGTGGAGACGGAGAAACCGTCGGATTGAGACGGCACGTCTCCGAGGCCCGCCGGCACCGGAGGCGTGCAGTCTTTGCACGGCGCAGGGAGTTCCTTCACGGCCCCCGGGGGCCTCTCCCCCTGCGCCGCCTGCCGCAGGCCAAGGTCCGCTTCTTGCAGGCATGCCAAAGAATCGGGGTGTTATCGCCCGCGCCGGGGGACCGCCACTGCGGCGGACGGCGGGGCGCGACGGCGGGGCAGTGCGCGGAGGACCCCCACACCATGGACCAGGACATCAGGGGGTTTTCGAGATGAGTGAGTCGATCAGGAAGCAGCCGAGCGGAGTTCAGCCGAGCAGCATCGCCACCGCCGTCGCTCCGGACCCGGGGCCCGCGGCAGGGATCACCCCGGAGCTCGAGCTGCGCCGCGCCGTCTGGCGCCTGCTGGCCCGGGAGCTGAGCGATCCCTCCGAGGAGTTCGTGAGCTTCGTCGCCACCCGGCTGGAGACGCGGGCCTGCAACGGATCCACCCCCGAGCTGACCCGTCGGGCCCTGCAGGAGTTCGCCGGCACCCGCTGGATCGTCGGCGAGCGGCAGGGTCCGCGCACCAGTGGACGGGGCCGCAAGCGCGCCGCCGAGCAGGGCTCGCTGCCCGGCTACTACCTGGGCTGAGGCCCGACCTCTCGACCGCGGCCCCGTCCACTGGTGCGCGGA
>DATACC010000064.1:0-6501 GCA_036259255.1 Thermoanaerobaculia bacterium
GTCGGGTCCGGCATGCTTCACGTGGCCCGGGGTCGGGTGCGGCCCGTCGGGTCCGTGCTTGGCGTGGCCGGGCGGGATGGCGGGCGGGCCGCCGGCGCGCTCCTCGCCGCGGTCCCGCACGTCGTCGCGGCGCGCGATCACCTCGCGGTCCCGGTAGAGGTCGCGGTCGGGGAGCCAGCGGTCGCCGTCGCGGCGGAAGCCGAAGTCGTCCTGGTCCACCACCACCACGCGGTCGCGGAACAGGCCGCGGTCGGTGTCGAAGCGGTAGCCGGGGGTCAGGTAGTAGACGAAGTCGTGCTCCACCGGCCGCGGCGCGGCGCGCCAGGTGTCGCCGGAGCCCACGTCGAAGCCGAGGCGCAGCAGGTCGGCGAGGACCGCGCTGCCCAGCAGCTCGCCGCGCAGGCCGTCGTCGAGGTGGCTCTGGAGCAGCAGGAGCATGTCGAGCTCGTCGAGCTCCCAGTCCACACCCCAGTCGTTGTCCACGTCCTGCTCGAAGGAGAGCGGCTCGACCGGCCGGTACTCGGTGACCACCAGCGGAAAGGGCGTGTAGCGCACGATCTCCACCGCGTCGGCCACCGGCACCTCGGCCTCGTTGAGCTGCCAGACGACGCGCTCGACCTCGGGCTCGGGCACGCCGAAGTCCGCCACCGTGGTCACCGCCAGCGGCATCTCCACCAGCGTCCGGACCTCGGCCCGCGGCACCAGCGCGGCGGCAGGCAGCGCCACCAGCGCGACGAGCGTTGCCACTGCGAGTCTCTTCATGATGCACCTCCTCGGGGCGTCCGATGCCCCTCGGGAAGTGGCAAGCGCAAGACCGGTGCCAGGGGCGGCAGTGATCCCGAGCTCGTCGGAGCTAATCGAGGTGCCGCACGTCCAGCACCCGGGTTCCGCCCGGTTCCAGGAATTCGTGGATGCAGCGGTTCGCCCCCACCGTGGTGGGGTCGGGAAGGACCCCGGCGGGTACCCGGCAGAGCGCGTAGCTGCCGGGTCCCATCTGCGGCAGGGCGGTCCCGCCGTCGCGGTCCACGATGCCGCCGAGGGCCCCCTGGGTGGACCCCCATTGCCGCAGCGTGTCGAGGTCCACGGCCACGCCCTGGGCATAGAGGAGCAGCCGCCCACCGGGCTTCCTGTCCAGGGCGTCGAGGGCTGCGAAGCCCCCGGGGAAGACCAGGGTGCCGCCGCGGTCCTCCACCGGCACCACCACGGGCTCGTCCCTGGCGCCGAGGCGCAGCGCAGTGAAGGTGCGGCCGGGAGGCAGCACGACGAGGTTCACCAGGTGGGTGTCGGCACCCGTGCGCAGAGTGAAGCCGCCATCGGCACCGGTCACCTGGAGGCTACCCGCCAGGGTGTCGTGCGAGTAGCCGAGGACCTCCGCGCCGGCCACCGGGCCCGTCGGCGAGCGGACGAATCCGCGGACCGTCCGGGTCTCCCGAAGCGTCAAGGCGACGTCCCTTTCGGGAACGGCCTGGGACAGCACCACCTCGACCTGCTCGCTCAACGCATCGCCCTGCCGGGCGAAGACCTGGATCCTGCCGGGCCCGAGACCCCGCGAGGAGAACCGACCCTCGGCATCCGCCCGCAGCACCACCGGACGCTCCGCCCGGACCGGATCGAGCAGGGTGACGATCGCGCTCCTCGCAGCCCTGCCGCTTGCATCGACGACGCTTCCCGAGATGCGGGTGTCGGGCAGCTCCAGGTCGAGCTCGACGGCTGCCTCTCCCGCCGGCTCGGGCACGTCGGCTTCGAGCGTCCGGTGGATCGTCCGGTCCATCGAAAGAACCGCAATGCGCCAGGGGCCCGCTTCCGGCACGGTGACCTGGAAGCGACCCTCGTCGTCGGAGATCGTTCCGATCCGGCGCGCGCCGTGCTCCCCGCCGAACCACAGCCGTGCCGCCAGCGGCGCGTCGCCGAGCGCGATCGTGCCTTCGATGGTCACCAGCGGTAGGCGGAAGTGGAAGATGCGCGATGCGCTGGACACCTGGAGGTCCTCCGCAAGCCAGCGGGAGCCGTCCTTGGCGCGCAGGAGCAGCCGATAGCGTCCTGGCGGGATTCCCTTGCGGGACCAGTGGCCCTCCCGCAGGTTCCCCTCCGCCACGGTGCCCCGGGGGTGGCCCGAGACGCCGAGCTCCTGCAGCTCGAAGGCCCAGGTGCCGCCGCCGAGATCGAGAGCCGGCTCGACCGAGATCTCCAGCTCCAGGAGCGGCTCCAGGGCCACCGGCCGTGCGATCTCGGTCTCCATGCCGTCGTGGATCCTGACCGGGAACAGCCGTCCGAATGCGGCCTCGTCCGGCGCCTCCACGAGCAGGGTGTAGGTGCCGCCGGCGACGCCGGTGAGCTCGAAGAAGCCCCGCTCGTCGACCTTGGAATCGATCCGTAGCGCCTCGGCGAAGGCCTTCTCCTGCGCGGAGTCCTCGTCGCCCAGCCACGGCAGCAGGCTGGCGCGGCAGCTCTTCCCGGGTTGCATCTCGGCGCACGTCGGCGCCCATCCCACGACCGAGCCGCCGGGCCGGAAGGTGATCTTGCCGAGATCGCGAGCCCGGTGCGGCGGGAGGTGGACCCCCCACCGGTGATGCGAAGCATGCAGCGGCAGGCGCAGACGCAGGTCCCATCGGCCTGCCGGAACGAGGCAGGAGAAGCGGTCGTCGCGGATCGCGCAGTCGACGAGGAAGGAAGAGCCGCGGCGGCCGACCTCCACGCCGGTGAGGCGCAGGCTCAGCGGTGCGTCGGCCGCCACTCCGGCGGGCGCCGCGAAGGATCCCTCGAGCTGCGCCGTCTCGAACAACGGGACCACCACCTCCGCGGGAGAGCCCTCCCGCAGTGCCAGGACCTGGTCCGGAGCCCAGCGTCCTGCGGTGAGGACCTGCACACTCCAGAGGCCGGGCGCCAGGGACGAGAAGTGCGCTTCGGTGGTGGAGGCAGGAACCGATCGACGGATCGTCTCACCCGCGCCGGAGCGCGGCACGAGCCGCACCTCGGTCACCGCAGGCGCCGCGGGATCGAGGCGCACCGTCAGCTCGGCTGCACCGGCTGGCGCCGTCGAGAGCGCTGCCAGAACGACCAGGCCTTGCAGGGGTCGCATCTGCCAGATCACTCGTAGATGATGACGCCGTAGCAGTAGTCGCCGCCCACCGCGCACAGGTTGCCGTCGTTGGTCATCAGGTCGTGGCACTCACAGCGTCCACCCCTGCCGTCCACCGGGTTGCAGTAGCGTCCGATGAAGAAATGGAAGGCGCACTCCATGCAACCGGCTCCACAGCCCGTGTACTGCGCCTCGGGGGTGCCGTTCGGTGCGACCAGCATCACCGCGAGTGCGGTGCCGAGGAACATCGATCGTAGAGCTCGCACGAGGATCCTCCTGTCTTCGTGTTCTGACGAATATTACGCCAGGCCGTAGGCGGGAACAACCACGAGGATCGGCTCCTGCGGAGTTAGGATGCTCGCGCCGTGACCTTGAAGCTCGTCGCCACCTGCGCCCTCGGCCTCGAGGAGTTCCTCGAGCAGGAGCTGCGTGGGCTCGGTGTGGCGCGCATCGCGCGGCAGAAGGGGGCGGTGGTCTTCGCCGGGTCGTGGCCGGAGGTGTGGCGCGCCAACTGGCGGTTGCGCACGGCCAACCGGGTGCTCGTGGAGCTGGCGGCGTGGGACGGTTCCACGGCCGAGGCGTTGGCCGCCGGGGCCGAGGCGCTGGTCGGCAGCGCGCGCCACTGGGACGGCGTGGCGGCCGGCGAGCTGTTCCATCCGCGCCACACCTTCGCCGTGCGCGCCACCTCCACCGGCTCGGAGATCCGCGACACGCGCTGGGTGGCGCTCAAGGTGAAGGACGGCCTGGTCGACGCCCAGCGCCGCCGCTTCGGCCGCCGCGCCACCGTCGAGCGCCGCGATCCCGACCTCCACCTGCGAGTGTGGCTGTTCCGCGACCGGGCGACGCTGCTGCTCGACACCTCCGGCCAGTCCCTCGATCACCGCGGCTACCGCGTGGCGACCACCGAGGCGCCGGTGCGCGAGCAGCTCGCCGCTGCCTGCGTGCTGGCCTCCGGCTGGGACGGTACCGGGCCCGTGGTCGACCCGATGTGCGGCTCCGGGACGTTGCTCGCCGAGGCGGCGGCCTGGGCGCTCGGCCTGGCACCGGGGCGTCTCCGCGCCACCGCGCCCGGCACCGGCTGGGCGTTCGAGGCCCTCCCCGGCTTCGACCCCGCCGGCTGGGAGGCGGTGCGCCGGGAGCCGATTCCGGTGCCGGGGCCGGACGTCTACCTGTGGGGCGTCGACCGCTCCCCCGAGGCGGTGGCGGCGGCCCGCGCCAACCTCGAACGCGCCGGTCTCACCGGCCGCGCCACGATCGAGGACGGCGACGCCTACCGTTTCGACCCGCCGCCCGGCCCGGGCCTGCTGCTCGCCAACCCGGCCTACGGCGAGCGCCTGGCCGAGCCCCGCGAGCAGTGGCCCCGCCTCGGCGACCTGATGAAGCAGCGCTATGCCGGCTGGCGCGCCGCGGTGCTCGCCGGCGGCCCGGACCGGGGCAAGCACATCGGTCTCAAGCCGAAGCGCCGCGTGCCGGTGCGCAACGGCCCCCTCGACGCGCGCATCCTGGTGTTCGACCTCTACTGATCCCACGGCTGATGCCGCCGTCTCCCCTGCCTTTCGCCCGCCGTCCCTCCGCCGCCTCCTGGCCCCTGCCGCCCGGCTGGCGCACCCGGTTCGCCCCGGCCCCCACCGGCTCCCTGCACCTGGGGCACGCCGCCAACGCCGTCTTCGTCTGGGGGCTGGCGGCGGCCTTCGGCGGGCGGGTCGTGCTGCGCATCGAGGACCACGACCGGGTGCGCTCGCGCCCGGAGCTCGAGGCGGCGCTGCTCGACGACCTCGAGTGGCTGGGGTTCGTGCCGGACGAGGGGAAGATCGGCGACTTGCGGCGCGGGCCATCGTCGTTCCGGCAAAGCGACGGCGGGGCGCGCTACGCGGCGGCCCTGGCGCGGCTCGCGGGGCAGGGGCTCGTCTACGCCTGCCGGTGCAGCCGGCGAACCCTCGCCGCGAAGGTGGGGGAGGCGGCACCGGGCGACGAGCTGTGCTACCCGGGCACCTGCCGCGAGGCACGCGTCGATCCTGCCGCGACGCCGCTGCGCCGCGTGCGCCTGCCGGGCGACGCGGTGACCTTCGACGATCTGCGCCTCGGGCCGCGCACCCAGGTTCCGGCGCGCCAGTGCGGCGATCTGGTGGTGGTCGACCGCCAGGGGCACTGGACCTACCAGTTCGCTGTGGTGGTGGACGACATGGGCTGGCCGGCAGTGCCGGGCGAGGGCGGCTCGCCGGACGCCGGCGCGGTGCCGGAGATCGACGTGGTGATCCGCGGCGAGGACCTGGTGGAGTCGACCGGGCGCCAGATCCTCCTCGCCCGCCTCCTCGGCCGTCCCGTGCCGCCCCGCTTCTATCATCACCCTCTCCTGCTGCGGCCCGACGGCGCCAAGCTCTCGAAGTCGAACCGCGACACCGGCATCCGCGACCTGCGCGCCGCCGGCTGGAGCGCCGAACGGGTGCTCGGCGAGGCCGCCCGCCGCGCCGGGCTAGGCGTTTCCACGGAAACCTTGCCGGCCAACGCCGTGGCGGAGCTCTTCGCCCGGTGACCCGCCGCCGAGGCGCCGCCGGCCCGAGGGCAGCAGCCCGGCGCCGGCTGGGACTTCGCTGCCGCTGCATTCGATCCAGCCGCGCCTGCGTATCTAGGTGGTGATGACCACCACCGCCCTCTCCGTCGCCGCCTTCGAGCCCAGCCGCCTGCTCGCGCGGGCGGCGGCGGGCGACGAGGCGGCGTTCGCCGCGCTGGTGCGGCGCCACGAGGCGATGGTCTACGGCCTGGCCTGGAACGCCCTGGGCGACCCGGCGCTGGCCGAGGAGGTGGCGCAGGAGGTGTTCCTGCGTCTCTATCGGCGGCTCGCCGGCATCGGCTCCGAGGAGCACCTGGTGCACTGGCTGCGCCGGGTCACCGGCCAGCGGGTGGTGGACGCGGTGCGCCGCCGCCGACCCGCGCTGCCCCTCGACGCGGTGCCCGAGCCGGTCCAGGAGCCGGTTCGGGAACCCGGTGCCGCCGAGCCGTTGCTCGCCCGCCGCCTGCGCCGGCTGGTCGGCGCCCTGCCGGCCGAGCAGCGCGTCGCCCTGCTGCTGCGCTACCAGGAGGAGATGGCGCCGCGCGAGATCGCTGCCACCCTCGGACTGCCGGTCAACACGGTGAAGAGCCGCCTGCAGCGCGCCCTCGCCAGCCTGCGCGGCGAGCTCGCCGCCCGCACCCCGGAGAAGCAGCCATGAGCCCCCACCAGGACCGTCGTCCGGACCGCCTCGACCAGGATCCCCTCGGCCCTGCTCTCGCCGCCGCGCTGGCGCGCCGCCGGCCGCCGGAGGGGTTCGCCGAGCGGGTGCTCGCCCGCGCCGCGGCGGCGAGAGCAGGGCCGAGGGGATCCTGGTCGAGGCGGTCCGGACGACGGTCCTGGTGGGGGCTCATGGCTGCTTCTCCGGGGTGCG
>DATACC010000065.1:0-3593 GCA_036259255.1 Thermoanaerobaculia bacterium
CGGCCGCGGCGCCGCGCCCGGTTCGGCTGCTGGCGCGGGCGCCGCCGAGGTGGCCGCGGCGCGGCTGGCCGAGGCGGGCATCGTGGTGGCGCAGCGCGCCGGGCGGCTGCGGCTGTCGCCGCACGTCTACAACAGCGAGGACGAGGTGGATCGGGCGGTTGCCGTCCTGGCGGCACTGCAGTTGCAGATAGGGTAGGCTCTTGGCGAGAGAAAGGGACGAGGTGAATCGAATGGAACCCTACCGGCGTTCGACCGGGCTGGTCGACGTGCTCGACCGGGTGCTGGACAAGGGCCTGGTCGTCGCGGGAGACATCCGCATCGGCCTGGCCGAGGTCGAGCTGCTGACGGTACGGATCCGCCTGCTGGTGTGCTCCATCGACAAGGCGGAGCAGATCGGCCTCGATTGGTGGCGGCACGATCCCTATCTCTCGCCGGCGGCCCGTGAGCTGTCGCAGGAGAACGAGGCGCTGCGGGGGCAGGTTCTGCGCCTGGAGCAGAGGCTGTCGGCGCTGGAGGCGGGAGAGTCCCGGGCCACGGCCAGCGCCGAACGGCAGGTGAACGCAGAGAAGAAAGGATAGGGCATGCCGGTCGAACGAGCTTCCGGTGGTACCAGTCTCATCGATGTGCTGGACCGCGTTCTGGACAAGGGCATCGTCATCGACGCCTGGGTCCGGGTTTCGCTGGTCGGCATCGACCTGCTCACCGTGGAGGCCCGCGTCGTCGTCGCCTCCATCGACACCTACATGAAGTACGCCGAGGCGGTGGGGCAGATGCCCACCGTGTCGCGTCCTGGGCTCGAGGGCCGCTCACCGGAGGAGCTCCAGGCCGAGAACGCTTCGCTGCGGGCCGAGCTGGCCGCCGCCCGCGCCGGGAGCCTCGGGCAGGGCTAGGAGCCGAGTGGCTGCCGTCGCCGAGCTGGGACCACGGGGGGGCCGCGACGAGGGGCCGGCGGCCGGCGTGCGCCTGGCCCTGGTCGACGAGCTCACCGCCGAGCGCAGCGCCGAACGCTGCGGCCAGCTGGTGCTGACCTGGCTGGCGGACCACGCCGGTGTCGAACGGGGGCTGGTCTCCTGGGTCGAGCCGGGGAGCGGTCGGCTGCGGGGGCTCGCCGGCCACGGCATGCCGCCCGCCGAGGTCGAGGCCCTCGACATCGATCCGGCCGAGCGCGAGCACCCGCTGATCGAGGCGCTGTTCTGCCGCACGGCGAGCACCATCGACGGGCCGCGCCTGCTGAGTGTCGATCCCAGTGACCTGTCCTTCCACGCCCTGCCGCTGGCCGCCGGCGAAACCGCCGAGGCCCCGGCGGTGGGCTTGCTGCTGGTCGATTCTGCCGACGATCCGGTGGTGCTGTGGGCGGCGGAGCTGCTCGGCATGCGGCTCGCCGCCCTCTCGGCGCCGCGCAGCCGCGGCCTGCTGGCGCGCCACCGCAGCGAGGTGTCCTGGCTCTCGGCGGTGCTCGAGTCGGTCACCGATCCCGTGCTGATGACCGACTCCCAGGGGCGCATGCTGGTCGCCAACAGCGGCGCCGAGCACCTGCTGTCGGCCAGCGACGACATGAGCGAGGGGCGGCGCCGCGCGGTGGCCCTCAACAACATGCTGTTCTCGGCCTCCGCCTTCACACCCGAGGGCGAGGTGCCGGCCCGCCGGGAGGTGCTGCTGGTCGACCCGGAGGATGGCCGTGACCTGCTCTTCGAGCTGCTCGCCACCCCGTGCCGGGTGCGCCGCAACGAGGTCGGTACCGTGTCGATCCTGCGCAACGTCACCGACCTGCGCCGCGCCACCGAGGAGATCGAGGAGAACTACCGCCGGCTGCGTTCCGCCGAAGCCAAGACCCGCGCCGAGCGCGACCGCCTCGACCTGATCCTCAACTCGGTGATCGACCCGGTGGTGGTGAGCGATCCGTCGGGCAACATCGCGATGATGAACCCCCCCGCCGAGCGCCTGTTCACGGTGCCCTCGGGGGGTGGCCGCGAGGCCGAGCGCCGGGTGCGCGCCAACGACGCGGTGTTCACCTCCTTCACCTCGAACCTCTACGCCACCCAGGAGGAGCGCCAGCGCGGCGAGCTCAAGCTGCGCGACCCGGGCAGCGGCGAGGAGGTGCCGGTGGAGGCGATCTCGGGCAAGGTGATCTCGCGCCAGGGCGAGGACTCGGCGGTGGTCACCATCCTCCACGACCTCACCGAGGCGATGGAGAAGGCCCAGCTCTACGAGCAGGTCAAGCGCCACAGCCAGGAGCTCGAGGCGCGGGTGCGCGAGGCCACCACCGAGCTGGCCGAGCAGAACGAGCTGCTGCGCCGCCAGGCCCTGGAGCTGGCCGAGGCGTCGCGCCTGAAGGACCAGTTCCTGGCCAACGTCTCCCACGAGCTGCGCACGCCCCTCAACGCCGTGCTCGGCTACACATCGCTGCTGCTCAAGGGGGTGTTCGGCGAGATCAGCGACGTCCAGCGCCAGCGCCTCGACCGCGTGGAGTCCAACGGGCGGCACCTGCTGGCGATCATCAACGACCTGCTCGACATCGCACGCATCGAGGCCGGCAAGATGCCGCTGGACCTGGAGCGCTTCGACCTCAAGTCGCTGGTCGAGGAGGTGCTCGCCGAGGTGGAACCGCTGGTCGACGAGGACGCGGTGGAGCTGCGCCGGCGCCTGGAGGCCGACCTGCCGAAAGTCGAGTCGGACCGCCAGAAGATCAAGCAGATCCTGATCAACCTGCTCTCCAACGCCCTCAAGTTCACGCCGGAGGGCTGGGTGGAGGTGCGGGTCGAGCGCGTCGAGGGCGACGACGAGACGCTGCGCATCGCGGTGGCCGACACCGGCATCGGCATCAGCGACGACCATCAGAAGACGATCTTCGAAGCCTTCCGCCAGAGCGGCGGCTTCGCCCGCAAGCACGGCACCGGCCTGGGGCTGTCGATCTGCAAGCGCCTGGCGGCGGTGCTCGGCGGCGACATCATGCTCGACAGCCGCCTCGCCGAGGGATCCGTGTTCACCTTGTTGCTGCCGGTCAGCTCGGCGCACCTTCAAGGCCAGCACGAGGGGCCGGAGAGCGAGAGGGGTTTCGATGGCGCGCACTGAGCGCGAGAGGCCGCTGGTGCTGGTGGTCGACGACGTGGAGGACAGCCGCAGCATGGTGCGCGACTTCCTGGCCTTCCGCGGCTTCGAGGTGGCGGTGGCGGAGGACGGTGAGGAGGCCGTGGCCCAGGCCCGGGCGCTGCTGCCGGACCTCATCCTGATGGACGTCTGGTTGCCGAAGCTCGACGGCCTGTCGGCCACCCGGCAGCTCAAGGCCGGCGGCGACACCGGCCACATCCCGATCATCGCTCTGACCGCCCATGCGGTGCAGGACGCCCAGAGCGAGGCGGTGGACGCCGGCTGCGACGCCGTGATCACCAAGCCGTTCTTTCCCGACGATCTCGAAAAGCAGGTGCGGCGGCACCTCGGTGAGGAGCAGGAGGAGTGATGAACCCAGACGACCGCACCACCCACGGCAGCGGAGACGCCGAGCTACGCACCTCCGAGACGGCGGCCCGCGCCGCGGCGTCCGCCGGTCCGTCCGGTGCGACGGAGACGATCCTCGGCGGCGCCCCGGAGCCGGG
>DATACC010000066.1:0-15854 GCA_036259255.1 Thermoanaerobaculia bacterium
TGATGGCCCGCTTGCGGGCCATCGACGGCCAGACGATCGACGACCTGGTGGCGCCGGCCGAGGACGGGCGGCGGCGCACCGGAGGCCGCCGGAGCGAAGCCGCCGCGGCCGAGGAGTCGCGGGAGCGCCGCCGTACGGAGGGCCGCGACGCCGGCGGCAGCGGGACGGACGACGAGGGCCGCGACCGCGAGGAGTCCCGCCGCTGGGCGCTCACCCGCGAGCAACGCCTGACCTACATGGACGACCTGCCGGAGGACAACGAGGTGGTGGCCGGCGCCCTGTGGCAGGACCCGCGGCCGGAGGTGAGCGTCGAGGAGGAGTTCGCCGGCGACCTCGGGGTCGAGCTCGGCTCGCGGCTGACCTTCGACGTCCAGGGCGTGCCGCTGGAGCTCTGGGTGACCAGCCTGCGCACCGTCGACTGGGGCACCTTCGGCATCAACTTCTTCCTGGTGGTCGAACCGGGCGTCCTCGAGGCGGCGCCGCAGCAGCGCCTGGCCGCCGTGCGCCTGCCGGCGGACCGCGAGCAGGCGCTCCAGGACGTCCTCGCCGCCAGCTACCCCAACGTCACCCTGCTGCGCCTGCGCGAGGTGCTCGCGAAGATCGTCCGTATCCTGGAGCGCATCGGGCTGGCGGTGGCGCTGCTCGGCGGCTTCACGGTGCTCGCCGGCGTGGCGATCCTCGCCGGCGCCGTCTCCGCCACCGCCGTGCGCCGCCGCCGCGAGGTGGCGCTGCTCAAGACCCTGGGCTTCACCCGCGCGGGGGTGGCGGGAATCTTCGCCGTCGAGTACGCCGCCGTCGGGCTGGTGGCCGGCGCCATCGGTGCGGTGGGCGGCACGGTGCTGGCCTGGGCGGTGCTCACCCAGCGCATGGAGCTCGAGTGGAGCCTCGACCCGCTGCCGCTGGCGGTGGCCGTTCTCGGCACCGCGGCGCTGGCCGTCGCCGCCGGCCTCGCCGCCAGCGCCCGCGCCCTCACCTCGCGGCCGGTGGAGGTGCTGCGCTCGGAGTAGGGCGCCGGCGCCGCCGGCCGCGCACGGCCAGGACCGCCACCGCCACCAGGCCGAGGCCGCAGAGCACCAGCCCCCAGCGCCACGAGGCCGGCGCGTACTCCACCTCCACCCGGTGCTCCCCCGCCGGCACGGCGAAGGCGAGGAAGGCGCCCTGGGCGCGCAGCGCCGGCGCCGGCTGGCCCTCCCGGCGCACCCGCCACCCCGGCGCGTGGCTGACGCTGCTCGCCACCACCAGCGGTGCCGGGGCCGCCACCCGCAGGCGGAAGCCGTTGGCGGTGACCTCCTCGATCTCGACCCGTCCGCCCTGGGCGCCGGCCACCGGCGGCGTCTCGACCACCACGTCGCGGCGCAGGTCCTCGACGCCGGCGACCACCGCCAGCGCCTCCCCCAGACCCGGGGCGGGGATCACCCGCGGCGGCACGAAGAACAGCCCCAGGGCCCGCGGGTTGTGCCACACCCTGCCGCCCTGGTCCTCGAAGGCCGACCGCCACGGCGGTGGCACGCGGCGGTGGTGGCGGGTGAGCAGCCAGGCGACGCCGAGGGCCTCGAGGCCGGCCGGATCCGGATGGGGGCGCTGGAGCAGCGGCACCACCTCGACGGCGCGCTCGCCCTGGAGCACGCCGGCCACGAACATCGACGCCAGGTGGGGACGCATCGGGTCGTTGCCGCGCGGGTCCCACAGCCCGAACAGCGCCGGCAGGTTGGGCAGCAGCTCCCCCTGCTCGGCGATCATCCGCACCGGCCGGTCCGCCGCCAGCTCGGCGAGACGGGCGAGCACCGGCGGCGCCGCGAGATCGTGCTCCGGCGCCATCACCGGGTTGTAGCGCACGCCGAAAACGAACAGATCGAGCACCAGCGCGGCCACCGCCGCCCGTCCGGCCCATGGCCGCAGCCGCGGAAGGGCGAAGCACAGCGCCACCACCGCGATGCCGGCGAGCGCCACGCCCCGCCACAGCCGCTGCGGCTCCGCCTGGCCGAGGGCCGGCACCAGCGCCAGCGCGGCGACGGCCGCGGCGAGCAGGACCGTCGCGACCCACGGCCGCACCCGCCCCTCGCCGAGCCGCCGCACCCCGAGCCCCGCCGCCAGCGCCACGCCGAGCACCCACACCAGCCGCAGCCGGCCGTGGGCTCCCTGGCCGACCACCGGCAGGGCCTTGAGCAGGTCGAGCAGCGGGTCCCACCAGAAGGCGGCCGCCAGGGCCACCGCGGCGCCGAGGAGGATCCAGGCGAAGCGTCCGCGCAGCGCCACCGCGGCGGCCAGGGCGAGGACCAGTGCCACCACCCCGGCGTAGCCGCTGTTGAGCTCGTTGAAGTTCGCCGGGCCCTGGTAGTTGCCGTCGCGGGGACTGCCGAAGACGAAGGGATCGAGCAGCACGAGGAGGTACAGCGGCCTCGGCGGCGGCCCGTCGATGCCGTCGGGGTTCGCCTCCAGCGCCACGGCACGCTGGCTCTCCGGCACCGTCTCGAGCACCGGCAGCAGGGCGGGCGCGGCCAGCGCGAAGGACAACGCCGCGGCGCCGGCGCCCAGGCCGACGAAGCGCAGGACGGTCCGCGGCGGCATGCGGATCGCCATTGCCGCGCCGACGACCCCGGCCACCATCGCCGCGTGGGCCACCGTCTCCGGATGGCCGGAGAGCGCCATGCCCACCGTCGACGCGACCAGGCCCGCGAAGGCGCCCCGCGCGGGCGCCCCCGCAACCCGCTCGCGCAACGCCACCAGGCCGAGCAGCACGCCGGGCAGCCACATGGCGGCCATCCCCATCGGGTAGTAGAGCCACACCACCGAGAAGGCGGACAGCGCCCAGGCGACGGCGGCCAGCGCCGCGCCCTCCGGCGGCGCCCCGAGGCGCCGCGCCAGGGCGTGCATTAGCAGCAGGCCGAGCAGCACCTGCCAGGCCGCCGCCACCGTCAGGGCGCGGATCGGCGCCAGCGGCAGGGCGAGCAGGTGGAGCGGCGCGAAGGGTGCCGACTGGGCGTTGCCGAGCAGCGGCTGCCCGGTGCCGATCTCGTGGGTCCACAGCGGCGGCGCGAGGGCGAGCAGCTTGTCGCGGGCAAGCTCGCGGAAGGGCAGGATCTGGAGGATCGGGTCGACCAGCAGCGGATTGGCGGCGGTCACCGGCCCGGCGACCGTCTCGCTCCACGGTCGGCTGCCGTAGGCGACGTCGGTCGCCACCTGCACCCCGGGGGTGGCGAGGGGCTGGGCGAAGAAGGCGAAGGTGAGCAGTGCGTAGGCGACGGCGGCGCGGCGCCCCGGAGCCGGCTGCCACCAGCGCACGAGGGCGACGAGCAGCGCCGCCCCGGCGGCGAACCACCCGACGTCGAGGAGGGCCGCGGCCACGCCGCGGCTACTCGGCCGGTAGGGCGGTGCGGTCGAGCAACCGGCTCACCGGCACGAAGCGGTAGCCCGCCGCCTCGGCGCGGGGCACCTCCTCGGCGAGCACCGCCAGCGTGGCGGGGTACGGATGGCCGATGGCCACCGCGCTGCCGCGCCGCGCCGCCTCCGCGAGCACGCGCCGGAACTGCTCGCGGATCGCCGCGGGGTCCGCGTCGGTGTCGAGGAACACCTGGCGCTGGGTGGCCGGCACGCCGAGCTCCCGGGCGGCCTGGTAGCCCACGCTGTCGGCGGTGGTGCGGGAATCGAGGAAGTAGAGGCCGCGGCGCGCCACCTCGCCGAGCACCAGGCGCATCGAGGAGGCGTCCGCCGACAGCACCGAGCCCATGTGGTTGTTGACGCCCACCGCGCCGGGCACGGCGTCCAGGGCGGCGACGAGGGCGGCGCGCATCGCGCCCTCGTCCATGCCGAGGGTGAGGGCACCGGGGCCGGGATCGGCCGTCTCGCGCCCCTCCATGGGCAGGTGCAGCAGCACCTCCTCGCCGCGGCGGGCGAGCTCCTGGGCGACCTGGGGCGTCAGGGTCTCGAACGGGAGGACGGCGTAGGTGACGGGCACGCCGAGCCGGCCCAGCGCGCGCACGTCCTCGAGGCTGCGCCCGAGATCGTCGATCACCAGCGCCACCTCGGCCCCGGCCGCGGGCGCCGGGGGCAGTGGCGCGGCGGGGGCCGGAACCGGCTCGGCAGGAGAGGACGGCGAGGAGCCGCCGGCCGCCCCGGCGCCGGCGGCGGCCAGGGCGACGTTCGCCGGTTCCTCGCCCTCCTGGGCGCGCGCCGGCAGGCTCAGCAGCTCGGAACCGAAGGCGAGCCAGAGGGCCGCGGCGGTGGCCAGGGCGAGGACCAGGAAGGCGGCGACGCCGGCCAACCGCACCGGCCGGCCGCGCCGGCGGCCTCTCCTGCGCACCATCTCGGACCGTGCCCCGCGGCCGCGCCGGCGGCTCAGGCCGCCTCGGGCAGGGCGGCGACCTCGGTGGCGAACAGGCGGTCGAGGCCGCGGCGGTAGATCAGCTCCGCCTGCGGCACCTCGCGCTCCGAGTAGTCGCGGGAGTAGAAGTCCACCGACACGTCCGGCTCCAGGCCCTCGTCGATGGTCTCGCCGTCGGGACCGGTGAAGAAGGCATCGGTGTAGACGAGGCGGCCGCCGGAGGGCAGGTCGGCGAGATCCTGGCGGCCGGCGTGGCCGAAGGTGTCCTCGCCCACCAGCTCGGCATCGAGGCGCTGGCGCAGCACCGCGGCCAGCACCTCGGCGGCGCCGAGGGTGCCGCGGTTGGTGAGCACCACCAGCTCGCCCTGCCAGACGGGAGCGTCGCCGCCGCGGAAGGTCTCCAGGGTGGCCTCGCGCTTCACCAGCTTGCCCAGCTCGCCGCCGGCGAACAGGCCGGCCACCGCGTAGGCCACGGCGCCGTCGCCCTCGGCGGAGTTGCGCAGGTCGACCAGCAGCCGGTCGTAGCCGGCCCGGCGGGCCTCGCCGAGCAGCTCCTCCACCCGGCCGGCGGTGGTGGGCTCGAAGCGGGCGATGCGCAGCACGCCGGCCGCCTGTCCGCCGCGCTCCACCCGCTCGAGGGTGGCCGCGGGGGACTGGTAGGGCGCCAGCTCGAAGGCCAGGGTCTCCTCCTCGCCGAGGCGGATCACCACCATCTCCACCTTGGAACCCGGCTCGCCGGCGAGCAGCCCCTGCACCTCCCACAGCGGGAGCTGGCGCGTGGAGCGGCCGTTCAGGGTGCTCACCAGGTCGCCCGCCTGCACGCCGGCCTCGGCAGCGGGGCTGCCCGGGTCCACCGCCACCACGTAGGCGATGCCGCGCTCCTTGAGCAGGCTCATGCCGCTGTAGCGGTTGCCGACGCGGCGCGCCGCGAGGTAGGGCTCCACCTCGCCGGCGGGCAGGTAGATCGAGAACGGATCGAGGGCGTCGGTGGCGCCGTCGAGGGCGCCCGCCATCAGTGCCTCCATCTGCGTCTCGTCCACGTAGGCCTGGCGAATCAGGCTCAGCACCTCGGTGAAGGTGGAGAGGTACTTGTAGAGCGAGTCCTCCTCGTCGCTGCGCGCGGCCTCGGCCATCCAGTGGCCGCCGGCGAGCGTGCTGACGAGGAGCAGCGAGAGGACGAAGAAGACGATCCGGCCGCGGCTCAGCATGGCTTCGATTCCAGGGGCTTCGATTCGAGGGGCAAGCGGTGCTCGGGTAGGCGTTGCATCGCGCAATTCAACATACCATGGGTAACCGGCGGCGGCGGAAGCGGATTCCCTCGCGCGGCGGCCCCGACCGCCGACCCGGAGCGGCCCTCCGTCCCCGGACCGGCGGCCCCTTCCCCCTTTCGCGGCAGGCGCTTAGGATGGAGTCATGGCCGCCGACTGGACCCGCCTCGCTCGCGAGATCGCCGCCTTCCCCGACGAGGTGCGGGAGCTCTCCGTCACCCCGACTCTGGACCACCGGGAGATCCGCGACCGTCTGCGCGAGCGCTTCCCGTTCACCGCCGCGGTGCCCCTCGACGAGGTGGCGGCCGAGGTCTCGGACCTGCTGCGCCACGGGCTGGTGCACGTCACCTCGCCGCGCTACTTCGGGCTGTTCAACCCCAGCGTGCGCGAGGCCGGCGTCGTCGGCGACACCCTGGCGGCGCTGTACAACCCGCAGCTCGCCGCCGCCTCCCACGCGCCGGCCGAGATCGAGATCGAGGGCCACACGCTGCGCGCCCTGGCCGGCCTGCTCGGCCTGCCGGGGGAGGACCTCCACGCCACCTTCACCACCGGCGGTGCCGAGGCCAACCTGACGGCCCTGGCGGTGGCGCTCGCCTGGCGCTTTCCGCAGGCCCGCGAGGCCGGCCTCACCGGACTCGGGGAGCGGCCGGCGATCTACCTCTCCGGCGAGAGCCACCACTCCTTCGCCAAGGCGGCACTTATGTGCGGCCTCGGCACCGGCGCGCTGCGCCGCGTTCCGGTCACCGCCGCGCTGACCCTCGACCCGGAGGCGCTGGCAGCGCGGATCGAGGACGACCGGGAGGCCGGCTGGTGTCCGGCCCTGGTGGTGGCGACGGCGGGGACCACCGGCGCCGGCGCCATCGACCCGCTGGGGCCGCTGGCCGAGGTGGCGGCGGCCGCCGGCGCCTGGCTCCACGTCGACGCCGCCTGGGGCGGGCTGGCGGCGCTCACCCCGCGCCTGCGCCCGCTGCTGGCCGGCATCGAAGCCGCCGACTCGGTGACCTGGGATGCCCACAAGGGCCTCTCGGTGCCGATGGGGGCGGGGATGTTCTTCTGCCGCCACCCGGCCGCGGTGGACGACGCCTTCGGCTTCGCCACGCCCTACATGCCCTCGCCGGCCGGCGAGGGCATCACGGACCCCTACGCCACCACGGTGCAGTGGTCGCGCCGCGCCATCGGCTTGAAGGTGTTCACCAGCCTCGCCGAGCTGGGCCTGCCGGGCTATGCCGGGCTGATCGAGCACCAGGTGGCGATGGGCGACCGGCTCCGGGCGCTGCTGGTGGCGGCGGGCTGGCGGCTCGCCAACGACACGCCGCTGCCGCTCGTCTGCTTCACCCATCCGGAGCTCGAAGCGGCCGGAGCCGCCCCTGCCGACCTGCTGCCGACGATCTATCGCCGTGGCCGCGCCTGGGTCTCCGAGGTCTTCCTCGGCGACGCGCGCCGCCGGGCGTTGCGCGCCTGCATCACCAGCTTCCGCACGGAGGAGCGCGACCTCGAGGTCCTGGTCGAGGAGCTCGAGACGGCCCGCCGCGAGGCGCTCGCTCAGCGCACCCAGGCCGCCGGATCCTCCGGCCGGTTCTCGGCCCGGATCTCGAAGTAGAGGGTCTCGCCGGCGCTGCCCACCGGCTCGCCCAGCCCCACCGTGTCGCCCACCGCCACGGCGGGGCGCGCCAGACCGGCGTAGAGGGAGAACATGCGGCCCGGGTGATGGACGACCACCGTCGGGCCGTAGCCCTGGAACGGCGCCGAGTAGAGCACCGTGCCGGCGTAGACGGCGCGCACCTCGGCGCCGGGGCGCGGCGCCAGAGTCCAGCCGTGGTGCGGCACCAGGGTCTGGTAGCGGGGATCGCGGCGCGGGCCGTAGCCGGCCACCAGCCGCCCCTCGACGGGCGGGTCGAGCACCCCCTTGAGCTCCTGCATCGGCGTGCCCTCGGGGCCGCCGCCGCTGCGGCCGGCGAGCAGGTCGAGGAAGCGGGTCAGCCGCTGCTCGCGCTCGGCGAGGTCGCCGGCCTGCTCCGCGAGCTGGCGGCGCTCCCGCTCGGTGCGCGCCAGCAGCGCGGCCTGGCGCGCGCGGGCGGCAGCCAGCTCCCCCCGGCGCTCCTCCTCGGCCGCCACCCAGCGCGCCACCTCCCGGCCGCGGGCCATCAACCGCTCGCGCTCCGCGGTCAGGGCGGCGCGGGCGGCGCGGTGCTCCTCGACGGCGCGGGCGTCGCGCAGGGCGAGGAAGCGCAGCATGCGCACGCCCTGGAGCACCTCGCGATCCGGATCGAGGGAGAGGAACAGGCGCAGGTAGCCGTGGCCGCCGAGGCGGTACAGGCCGGTGAGCCGGCGGCGCAGGTGGTCCCGCGCCGCCGCCAGCGCCGCCTCGCGTCGCTCCACCTCCTCCCGGCTCTCCTCCACCCGCGCCGCCGCCAGCTCCCCGGCGGCCCGCGCCTCGGCGAGGCGCTCCTCCTGCAGTCGCAGCTCGATCTCGAGCATCTCCAGCCGCTCGGCCAATCCCGCCTCCCGCCGCCGCACCTCCCCCAGCCGCGCCTCGAGCCGCGCGATCTCGCCACGGATGGCGGAGAGCTCCTCCTCCCGGGACGGCGGCTCGGCGGCACGGGTTGGCGGTTGGGTGGGCACCAACAACAAGCTCGCCAGCAGGGCCAGGGTGAGGGGAGCGGCAAGGATCGGCCGGCGGTGCACGGAACGATGATAGCCGCGGCTTGCGGGCGCCGCCGGAGCCGGCCTCATCGAGAACCGCTCAGCAGGAGGAGGGCAGGTCGCGGCCTCGGTGCGGCAGCCGGCCCCTACCGGTCTCGTGGGCGGGTTCGTGGGGCCTGCCCTTGGAGCGCCCGCATCCCAACCCCGCCGCGGCGTCCACGGTGTCGGGGGTTCTCTCCTCCACCACCACCGGAGGGGCGGCGGGGGTGTCGCTCGCGGGCGGGTTCGTGGGGGCCTGTCCAGGGGCGTTGGAGCCGGCGCAGCTCGAGATCGTCTCGGAGTCCGAGATCGATGGCGCGCCGGCTCCATCGAGCGGGGCTCCCCCCTGAAGTCTCACCGACAGCCCCGCGGCCCCTGGACAGGGCCCCACGAACCCGCCCAGCGAACGCGACACCCCCGCCGCCCC
Source organism: Thermoanaerobaculia bacterium (assembly GCA_036259255.1). Taxonomy (GTDB): domain Bacteria; phylum Acidobacteriota; class Thermoanaerobaculia; order Multivoradales; family JBCCEF01; genus DATACC01. Next base: position 8,699 of record DATACC010000066.1, read on the forward strand.
GGGCCTCCAGCTACTCCAGGCTCTGGCCATCGAGGTCGACCGGCGGCTCCACCCCCAGCACGGAAAGCAGGGTCGCCGGCACGTCGGCCATGTAGGGGTCGGTCGCCCCCGGCATCGGCCGGCTCGAGAAGAAGATGCCGTTGACCAGCGGCGGGTACACCGAGCAGTGGTCGCCGCTCCAGATGTCGGTGTTGTCCTCGAGCACCGACTGGGCGACGATCCCCAGGCTGTCCTGCCAGCCCACCCGATAGCCGCTGCTGTTGGAGGGGAACATGTCCGGGATGAGCTGCGGGTCGTACACGCCGCCGTAGGCTTCGTCGCGGGTGAAGACGTGGGCCACCGGGTTCTCCCCCGTGGTGGGATCGACGAAGGCGGTGAGCTTGGCCTGGATCTCGGCGACGAGCTGGTCGTACTCGGCCCCCGGCTCGACGATCCCCTGCGCCTCGCGCCCCCGCAGGTTGACGTAGATGTTGCCCAGACCCATCGCGTAGGCGCGGGTGCGGCTCCAGTCGACGTTGACGAAGAACTCGCCCTGGTCGAACAGATCCTCCAGGTTGGCGCGCTCCGGGCCCTGCCCCTGCAGCACCAGGTAGCCCTCCTGGGCGAGCCAGGTGTTGTAGTTCATCGTCCGGCGCCAGGGAGCGAAGCCGTGATCCGAGACGACCAGCAGCAGCGAATCCTCCGGCAGCGCCGCCATCACCTCGCCGACGATGCCGTCCATGCGCTGGTAGGCCTCGAGGATCGAGCCGCCCCAGCGCTCGGCCAGGGCCGGCTCGTAGAGCGGGTGGCGCTCGTCCATGAAGCGGAACATCACGTGCTGCACCCGATCGGTGAACTCGAAATAGTGCACCAGCACGTCCCAGTCCGCCATCTCCTCGAGGGACCCGGAGAGCATCTCGTGGCTCTTGGCCACCGTCGCCTCGACGTCCTCGAGGAAGCTCGCCTCGTCCAGGGTGCCCTCGGTGATCGACCAGGTGTCGATCGCCCAGCCCATCGTCTTGAAGCGGCCGAAGCGCTCCGTGAGGTGCTCCACGTACTCGCCCGGGGCCGTGATCTCGAGGATCGGCGGCAGGTTCTCCGGGTCGAACTGGATCGGCGACAGGTAGAGCTTCACGTCGTCCTCGAGGGCCAGCAGCTTGAAGCGGCCGATGCCGCGCAGCTTGAGGATCGGGTTGAACGGGAACCGCATCTCCACCCAGTCGCTCCACTCCCCCGGCGCCAGCCGCAGGCGCTCGCCGGAGACCTCGATGTCGAGGTGGGAGCGGTCCTCGGCGACGGTGAGCGTCATCGGGATCTCGATGTACTGCGGCCCTTCGGGGAACAACTCGTTGGGTGGCCCCTTGATCTTGGTCGGGATCACGCCCTGGTTGTCGATCAGCTCCACCAGCTCGATCGAGAAGTCGCCCTGGCTCTTCGGCTGGAAGAACAGCTCCGAGGTGAAGTAGAACGGCTTGCCGATGCGCATCGACAGGTCCGGCACGCCGAGGCCGGAGAGGAGCTCGCCGCCCTCGAACTCCTCCGGCGGGAAGGTCACCGGCACGCGGATCACCCGCACCCGGTGGCCGGCGGCGCCGAGCACCTCCCAGAAGGTCTCGCCCTGCTGGCGGTTGACGGCCAGCGGCCGCTCCACCGGCAGCAGGCGGGCCGCCGCCACCCACAGGCCGGCGCCGACCACCAGGGCCAGCACCGCCGCGGCCACCGCCGAGCGCGCCGTGCGCACCTTGAACAGCTTGAGCAGCAGGAAGACGGCGAGCAGCACCACACCGGCGCCGATCAGCCCCAGCACCAGGCCGTTGCGCTCCCCCCACAGGAACGGGACGGTGGTCTCGTCGAAGGCGGCGAAGGTCGGCCGGTAGTTGGCCGGATCGCGGCGCAGGAAATCGAAGATCGAGTGGCGCCCGGGGTTCAGGCCGGTGGCGAAGGTCGACCAGGAAACCGGCGTCTGGGAGGGGATCGTCGAGCGCAGCGGCGCGAAGGTGCCCTGGTCGCGCAGGCGGGCGAGGTTCGGGAGCTTTCCCTCGTCCATCCACTGCCGGGTGAGCTCCGCGTCGGCGCCGTCGAAACCGAGGACGACCACCTTGCCCGGCGCCTGGCCCGGCGCTGCCGCCTCCTGCGCGAGGGCCGCGCCTCCGGACACCAACGCCAGCGCCGAGATCGCCAGGCCGGCGGCCCGCCGGGCCGGGCGGGCACGGCCGGCGGCTTCCCGCCACCGCGCCGCAATGAGATGCTGCACCTTGCTTCGGAACCCGCCGGCCGCCGGGCCCATGGAACGCAGTGAACTCATGATCGGAACACCCCCGCCTGATGCTTACGAAGTGATACACGGCCGCGTCGTCCGGACGCGCCCCATTGGGCGCGGGATGTTAGCACTCGCCTTCCTCGCGGCCCTGGTGGCCGCCGTGGCGGGGCCCGCCGGCGGCTGCGCCCGCCGCAGCGGCCCCACCTGGCCGGCCGACAACTCGCTGACGGTGGCGATCGACGCTCCGCCGCTCCACCTCGACCCCCGGGTCGGCACCGACGCCGCCTCCTCCGACGCCTCCGACCTGCTGATGCACGGTCTGCTCGGCACCGACGCCGCCGGCGAGCTGGTGCCGCGGCTGGCGGCACGCTGGGAAACCCTGGACGGGGGCCGCCGCCTGCGCTTCCACCTGCGCTCCGGCGTGCGCTTCCACGACGGCCGCCGCCTCGGCGCCGCCGATGTGGCCTGGACCTTCAACAGCATCGTCGACGGCACCGTGGCCACCGCCAAGCGAGCCGCCTTCGCCGCCCTCGACCGGGTGGAGGTGGTCGATCCGCTCACCGTCGACTTCCACCTGCACGAGCCCGCCGCCTCCTTCCCCGTGGAGCTGACCCTGGGCGTGGTGCCGGACGGCGTGCTGCCGGCGGCGATGGCGGAGCACCCGGTGGGCACCGGCCCGTTCCGCTTCGTCTCCCGAGGTCCGGACCGCCTGGTGCTGGCCGCCTTCGAGGAGTGCTTCGCCGGTCGGCCCCGCCTCGACCGGCTGGTCCTCGACGTCGTGCCCGATACGACGGTGCGGGTGCTCGAGCTGCTCGACGGCTCGGTGCAGCTCGTCGTCAACGACCTGCCGCCGGACCTCGTGCCCCGCTTCCGCGCCGATCCGGCCTACCAGGTGGTGGAGGGGCCGTCGACCGACTCGGCGTATCTCGGCTTCAACCTGCGCGATCCGGCGCTCGCCGACCTGCGGGTGCGCCGCGCCATCGCCCACGCCATCGACCGCGAGCGCCTGGTGGCGACGCTGTGGCGGGGCCTGGGCGCGGTCACCGACACCCTGCTGCCGCCCGGCAACTGGGCCCGGGCCGAGGACCTGCCGACGATCCCCCACGACCCGGCCGAGGCCCGCCGCCTGCTCGCCGAGGCCGGTCACGAGCGCCTGCGCCTGACGCTGAAGACCTCGACCACCGAGACCTACCTGCTGCAGGCCCAGGTGATCCAGGCGATGCTCGCCGACGTGGGGATCGACCTCGAGGTGCGGGCCCTCGAGTTCGCCACCTTCTACGAGGACGTCAAGCGCGGCAACTTCCAGCTCTTCACGCTGGTGCGCACGGGGGTGCTCGACCCGCACATCTACCACCTGGCGCTCCACTCCCAGAGCACGCCGCCCACCGGCCACAACCGCGGCTTCTGGTCCAACCCGCGCTTCGACGCCCTGATCGACCGCGCCGCGCGCCTCCCCGAGCGCGAGCGCCGCCGGCCGCTCTACGTGGAGGCGCAGCACATCGTGGCCCGGGAGCTGCCGTACGTCAGCCTCTACACGAAGTGGAACGTGGCGGTGATGCCCGCCGAGCTCGCCGGCTACGAGAACCACCTGCGCGGCCCGTTCCTGGCCCTGCCCCAGGTGTGGTGGAACCGGCCCGGCCCCGCCGCGCCCTGACCGCCGACGCCCGTCGGCTCCTACTCCCCCGGCAGCAGCGCCACGATGCGCAACGGGCCGCCGCTGCCGCCGCGGATCTTCATCGGCAGGGCGACGACGGTGAAGCCGGTGGCGGGGAGGCGGTCGAGGTGGGCGACGTTCTCGAAGGCCGGCACGTTGGCGGCGAACAGCACGCGGTGGCTTTCGAAGAGCTGGGACTGGCCGCGGTCGATGGACGGCGTGTCGATGCCGACGGCGTCGACCGAGCGCTCCTCCACCAGCCAGCGGGCGGCCGCCGGGTCGAGGCCCGGGAAGTGGAGGTGGGGCACCGCGTCCGGGCCGGTGCGGTCGGTGCCGAGGACGGCGGCGCGGTCGGGCCAGGCGGCGCCGGTGCCGGTGTGGAGCAGCACGACGGCACCCGCCGGGATGCGCCCGTGGACCGCCTCCCACCGCCGCAGGTCCTCGACCCCCACCAGGTGATCGCGGTCCGCCGCCACGGACTCCCGCACGTCCACCACCAGCCCCGGCCCGACCAGCCGCTCCAGGGGGATCTCGTCCGCGGTCCAGGCGCCCGCGGCGAAGTGCACCGGCGCGTCGAGATGGGTGCCGCCGTGCTCCGCGGCGCGGAAGCGGTGGGCCTCGTAGTGGTAGCCCCCCTCGGCCTCACCGACGAAGACCTCCTCGAGCACGAAGCCTTCGGTGTCGGTGGGCCAGTAGACGGTGTCCTCGTCGAAAGCGTGGGTGAGATCGACGATCCGCACGGAGTCGGCGATCACGACGTTCCCCGGCCGCGGAGCGGGCGCGGCGGTGCAGGCGGCGAGAAGGAGGGCAGCGGCGAGGGCGGGGAGGAGAGTTGGGTGACGCATCGGCCGATTCTAGCGAGCGGCTGGCCGGCCTGTGTGCCGCCGCCTCGCGCCGCAGGGAGCGGCTCGCCTCAGCGGTAGCCCAGCGTCTCGCCCAGCGGGATGCCGCTCGACACGAAGGTGCCGCTGCCCTTGGCGAGCAGTCGCCCCGCGGCGTCCTCGGCATGGGCCTCCGCCACCGACAGGCGCCGCGACGCCTGCACGATGCGGCCGACCGCCACGATGCGCCCCTCGGAGACCGGCCGCGTGAGGTGGATGTGGAACGAGGTGGTGACGACGAAGGTGTCCTCCAGCAGGGAGTTGGCGGCGAAGAAGGCGGCGTCGTCGAGCACCTTGAAATAGACGGCGCCGTGCACCGCGCCCGCCCCATGGAACAGCTCCGGCCGCACCGGGATCTCCACCCGCGCCCAGCCCTCGCCGATCTCGATGGTCGGGGCGTAGGCCGCGTTGATCGGCGCCCCCAGGTACATGCGCTCCAGCTTGCGGAAGTGCTCGTCGGCAGGCATGGCGGCAAGCCTACACGTCTGCGATGCTTGGCGGGCATGGAAGGCGATCCGCTGACGCACCGGCGCCCGCTGCGCCGCCCGGGCCTGGTCGAGCGCGAGCTCCCGGGCGAGCTGGTGCTCTACGACCCGCAGAGCGACCGGGCGTGGCTGCTCAACCGCACCGCCGCCGCCGTCTGGGATCTCGCCGATGGCGCGACTCCGCTGGCCGCCATCGCGGCCGAGCTGACCGCGGCCCTCGGCGTACCGGCCGAGCAGGCGCGGCAGGACGTGCTGGAAGCGGTGCGACACCTGGCCGGCGAGGGGGTCCTGGTGCGGGGTGCTGGCACCGAACCCGGCGGCGGATGAGCGCGCCGGCGAGCGCCACCCTGCGCTTCCCCGGCTGCGCGGTGCGCGTGGAGTCGGACGACCCGGCGGTGCTCGCCGAGCTGGCGCGGCTGTGGCCGTTCGCGTGCACGCCCGCGGTGACGCCACCGGGGGCCGCCCGGCGCGCCGCCCCGATCCGGCCGGCCCGGCGCGAAGCCGCCGCGGAACCGCCGACCTTCCGCCTGGTCGCCACCCGCGGCGGCCTGGCCGTCCATCGCCCCGACGTCCCCGGTACCGCTCCCAGCCGCCCGCTACCCGCCGCCGCCCTGCTGCCGGTGCTCGAACGCACCATCCAGCAGCTCCTCACCGAACGGGTCGCCGACCGGCTGCTGCTGCACGCCGCGGCGGTCGGACTTCGCGGCGGCGCGGTGCTGCTCCCGGCACCCTCCGGCAGCGGCAAGACCACCCTGGCCGCCGCCCTGGTGCGGGGCGGCGCCGCCTACCTCACGGACGAGCTGACCGTGCTGGCGGCCCACGACGGCGACGAGCGGGTGGAGCCGTTCCCCAAGGCGCTGTCGCTCAAGGACGGGTCGCTACCGCTGTTCCCCGGCCTGCCCACCACCGCGGCCGGTGCGCCGGGGGAGCGCGTGCACCACCTCGCTCCGGACGACCTGCGGCACGGCTGCGCGGCGTGCGAGGCGCTGCCGGTGGCCGCCGTCCTCCTGCCCCACTACCGTCCCGACGCGCCGCACCCCGCGGCGATCGCGCCGCTCACCGCCGGCGAGACGTTCCTGGCTCTCTTCGAAGCCGCCGCCAACCTGCCGCTCCACAAGCAGGCGGGCGTCGACCGACTGCTCGCCCTCGCCCGCCGCTACCCCGGCGCGCGCCTCACCTTCCGCGACCTCGAGGCCGCCGTGGCGGCGGTGCTGGCTCATGACGGCTGATCCCGAATCGACGGCCCGGGCGCAGCACCGGCCGGGCGGCACCGAGCGGCGCCTCCGGCGCACCGCGGAACGCGATCTGCTGGTGCGCGCCGCCCGCGCCGCGCTGGCCGGCGAGCCGCTGGCGCCGGCGGACCTCGACGGCGTCGACCCGGCCCGCCTCCTCGCCGAGGCCCACCGCCACGAGTGCGCGCCGCTGCTGTGGTCCGGCCTGGCGCCGGACGGTCTGGCCGGACCCGCCGCCGAGCGCCTGCCTGCCGCCGAGCGTGACGCCCTGCGCCTCGCCTACCACAGCAACGGCCTACGCAACCAGGTGGTCCGCGAGCGCCTGGAAGCGCTGCTCGCCGAGCTCGCCCGCCGCGGCGTGGCGGGAATGCCGCTCAAGGGCGTCGTGCTCGCCTTCGCCGGCTATCCCGTGCCGGACCAGCGCCCCCTCGGCGACCTCGACCTGCTGGTGCGCGAGGCGGACTACCCCGCCGTGGCCGAGGCCCTGGCCGCCCACGGCTACCGCACCGACGCGCCCCCCCTGGCCCCCGCCGACCTGCCCCGCCACGCCCACACCGTGGGCCAGGTGCGCTTCGCCGCCCTGGCCCGCGAGCACCACCTGGCCGGCGCCGCCTGGCTCTCGCTGCAGCTCGCCGCCGAGTTGTTCGACCGGCCGGACATTGCCG
>DATACC010000067.1:0-2513 GCA_036259255.1 Thermoanaerobaculia bacterium
AGGGTGTGCGACGGCGTGACGAAGAGCGCCCGGTCGCCGGCGATCTTGCCGCCGGACCCGAAGACGTGGCGGGCGGTACCGAAGTCCCGGCTCTCGAACTCGCCGGCCCAGCAGCCCTCGAAGAACCCATCGCCGAAGACCTCGACATCGGTGCCGCAGAGCAAGGTCGGCCTGGGCCCGGCAAACGTGATGAGCCACCCTAGTGGCCTGAGTTAGAGATCCGCTGGCAGAAGCGGGTGAGGCTGGCGAGGATCGCGTCGGCGCTCTTGGCCCACACGAACGGCTTCGGGTCGGCGTTGTTGGCCGCGATGTAGCGCCCGATGGCGTCCTCCAGCTCGGCCGTGCTGGTGAACACGCCGCGCTCGAGCCGCCGCCGGCTGAGCACCGCGAACCAGCGCTCCACCAGGTTGAGCCACGACGCCCCGGTCGGCGTGAAGTGCAGGTGGAAGCGCGGCCGCTTGACCAGCCAATCGTGCACCAGCTTGGTCTTGTGTGTCGCCGCGTTATCGAGCACCAGGTGGACGTCGGCCTCGGGCGGCACGCTGGCCTCGATGGTGTCGAGGAAGGCGCGGAACTCGACGCTGCGATGCCGCCGGTGGCAGGCGCCGATGACAGTGCCGGCCTTGACGTCGAGCGCGGCGAACAGGTCGGTGGTGCCGTGCCTCTTGTAATCGTGCGCGTGCCGCTCGGGCTGCCCGGGCCGCATCGGCAGGACGGGAGCCGTGCGCTCGATCGCCTGGATCTGCGGCCTCTCGTCGACGCACAGCACGAGCGCGCGGTCCGGCGGGTTCAGGTAGAGCCCGACCACGTCGCGCACCTTGTCGACGAACGCCGGATCGCTGGAGAGCTTGAAGCCCTCGACCCGGTGCGGCTGGAGGCCGAACGCCCGCCAGATGCGGCTGACCGCCGTCTGGCTGAGGCCGGAGCGCTTGGCCATCGAGCGCGTGCTCCAGTGGGTGGCATCCTCCGGCATCGTCTCCAACGTCAGCGCGATGACGCGCTCGACCTCCTCGTCGCCGATCCGGCGCGGCGCGCCCGAGCGCGGCGCATCGACCAAGCCCTCGAGCCGGTGCGCGGCGAAGCGTTGGCGCCATACCGCCACCGTAGGGCGGCTGACGCCGAGTTGGCGGGCGACGCCGAGGTTGGTCGCGCCCGGCTCGGCGCAGGCGAGGACGATGCGGGCGCGCTGCGCCAGTGCTTGGCCGGTGCTGCGCCGGCGCAGGAGACCCTCCAGCGCCTGGCGCTCCGCCTCGCTCAGGTGAAGCGCAACCGCCTTGGGACCGGGAGCCATGGCGCCCTCCGTGGAAAGCGCCATCGTCCGTCATACCGACGCGGAATGCAAAGAAAGTTCTAACTCGCACCACTAGCACTACCTGGGCAGTTTTGTGACGGTGGCAGCGATGCCATGCTTGCGCCGGTCCGAAGGCTTGACGGAGGCGGGGCATGGCAGGGCTCGACGAAGCGGCGCTGGGGGCGGCGCTGGACGCGTGGCTGACGCCGTTCCTCGACGTCCTCGGCCGCAGGACGCGGCGGCGGTGGGCGCCCCTGTACCTGCACGGCCTGCTCGGCCCGGACGGCCGCAGGAGCCTCCAGCCGCTCGCGGCGCGGCTCGGGCCCGGCGGCCACGCCCAGCTGCAGCACTTCATCGCCAGCCCGGCCTGGGATGACGCGCCGCTACGGCGGGTTCTGGTCGCCAAGGCCGATGCGCTCGTTGGCGGGCCGGAGGCGGTGCTGGTGGTCGACGACACCGCCCTGCCGAAGAAGGGCCGGCGCTCGGTCGGGGTGGCGCGGCAGTACTGCGGCTGCCTCGGCAAGCAGGCGAGCTGCCAAGTCCTCGTCTCCCTCACCCTGGCCCAAGGCGAGGTGCCGGTGCCGGTCGGGCTGCGGCTGTTCCTGCCGGAGGAGTGGGTCAAGGACCCGGACCGCTGCGCCACAGCCGGCGTGCCCGAGGAGCACCGCCGGGCCCTGGCCAGGACCGAGATCGCGCTTGGGGAGATCGACCGCGTCATCGCCGCCGGCGCGTGCTTCGGGCGCGTGCTCGCCGACGCCGGCTACGGCGGCAGCGCCGCCTTCCGCCGGGGCCTGAGCGCGCGCGGCCTCACCTGGGCGGTCGGTATCCTGAAGGTTCAGAACGTCTACCCGCCGACGGTCGAGCTGCGCTGGCCGACAGCAGCCACTGGGCGACCGCGCCAGCAGCCCGTGCCGAGCGAGGCCCCGCTCGCGGCGGAAGCCGCGCTGGCGAACGCCGAGTGGCGCCGGGTGAGCTGGCGCCGCGGGACCAAAGGACCGCTCGGGGCGGAGTTCGCCGCCCGGCCGGTGCGCCCGGCCGAGGGGGCCCAGCTCCGCAACGGCTGGCACCTGCCGGGGGACGAGGTCTGGCTCGTCGGCGAGCGCCGCGCGACCGGCGAGCGCAAGTACTACCTGGCCAACCTGCCGCCGGAGGCGCCGCTCGAGCTGCTGGCGGCGACGATCAAGGCGCGCTGGGTGTGCGAGCAAGCCCACCAGCAGCTCAA
>DATACC010000068.1:0-2853 GCA_036259255.1 Thermoanaerobaculia bacterium
CACCGGCTTCTTCACCCCCGCCGGCCCCGCCGATCCACCCGCCGCCCCCGCCGCCCCCGGGCCGGGCCCGCGCACCGCCCTGGTGCACGACTGGCTCACCGGCATGCGGGGCGGCGAGAAGGTGCTGGAGGCGGTGGCCGAGCTCTACCCCCAGGCCCCGATCCACACCCTGTTCCATTTCCCCGGCCGGGTGAGCCCGGCCCTCGAGGCGCACCCGATCCACACCAGCTTCCTGCAGGGCTGGCCCGGGGTGGCGGGCAACTACCGGCGCTGGCTGCCGCTGTTCCCCGCGGCCATCGAGGACTTCGACCTGTCCGCCTACGACGTGATCGTGTCGACCAGCCACTGCGTGGCCAAGGGCGCCATTCCCGCCCCCGGCGCCGTGCACGTGTGCTACTGCCACAGCCCGATGCGCTACGCCTGGGACCAGGAGCACGCCTACTTCCCGCGCCGGCGCGGCCCGGCGGCGCGGCTGCGGGGCCTGGCGCTCACCGCGCTGCGCGCCTGGGATACCGCCTCGGCGCCGCGGGTCGATCACTTCGTGGCCAACTCCCGCTTCGTGGCCCGGCGCATCCGCCGCTACTACGGCCGCCAGGCGGACGTGCTGCCGCCGCCGGTCGAGACGGAGTTCTTCACGCCCGGCGACGCGGACGGTGGCGGCGCGGGCGCCGACTACTGCCTGGTGGTCGCCGCGCTGGCGCCCTACAAGCGGGTGGACGTGGCCGCCGAAGCCTGCGCCCGGCTGGGCCTCGAGCTGCGGGTGGTGGGCGACGGCCCCGACGGCGCCGCCCTGCGCCGCCGCTTCGCCGCCGGCGGGCGGGTGCGCTTCCTCGGCCGCGTCGACGCCGAGGCGCTGCGCCGCCTCTACCGCGGCGCCCTCGCCCTGCTCCAGCCGGGGGTGGAGGACTTCGGCATCGCCCCCGTCGAGGCCCTCGCCTGCGGCACGCCGGTGGTGGCGCTGGGGCGCGGCGGGGTGACCGACATCGTGGAGGACGGAGTCCACGGGGTGCTCTACGGTGGCGGGGCGTCCGGCGGGGGCGCGGACGGCGTCGGTGGCCTCGCGCCCCTCACCGATCCGGTCTCGGAGCTGGCGGCGGCGATTGACAAATGCCGTCAGACACGCTTCAATACCTTGAACCTTCGCGCCCGCGCCGAAGAGTTCTCCCGCGAGCGGTTTCGCAGCCGGTTCGCGAATCTCATGAACTCGATAGTCGGGGAGACCCGGCCGCCCGTCCCGGGCCGGCCGCCGAGCCAGCCTTGATCCGTTCCCGCCACCGCGTCACCGCGAGCCTGTACGTGGCGACCGACCTGGTCGCCGCCGTCGCCGCCTACTGGCTGGCCTTCTGGCTGCGCTTCGACCCCCTGCTCGAGGTGCTGGAGAAGAACCCGCCGGACTCCCTCGTCCCCTACGCCAAGCTCCTGCCGGTGGTGCTCGTGCTGTGGCCGGTGGTCTTCTACTTCCACGGCCTCTACCAGGTGCGCCGCGGCCGGAGCCGGGTGGACGAGGTGCTCACCCTGGTGGTGGCGGTGCTGCTCGCCACGGTGCTGCTGTCGGTGTTCATGACCTGGGTGCGTCCGCAGGGCGCCATGCGTCCCGACGGCACCTTCGAGTACTTCACCTACAGCCGCGCCTTCCTCGCCCTGTTCGCCGTGCTCGACCTGGCCCTGTCGGCCGCCGGCCGCATGGCGCTGCGCAGCTGGCTGCGCCGCCGGCGCCTGGCGGGGGAGAACCTGCAGCGCATCCTGGTGATCGGCGCCGGCGCGCTGGGCCGCGAGATCACCGCCAAGCTGGTGGCCCACCGCGAGCTCGGCTTCGAGGTGGCGGGTTACCTCGACGACGACCCCAACAAGCTGGGCAAGGAGTTCGAGAGCGTGCCGGTGGTGGGCAACACCCGGCAGGTGGAGGAGGTCATCGCGGCGCGCGGCATCGACCAGGTGTACGTGGCCCTGCCGCTCGAGGCCCACCGCAAGATGCTGCGTATCCTGCAGCAGGTGGGGCGCGAGTGCGTCGAGGTGAAGCTGGTGCCGGACATCCTGCAGTACGCCACCATCAAGGCGTCGCTGGAGGACGTCGACGGCACGCCGGTGATCAACCTCTCGCAGGTGCCGCTGCAGGGCTGGCACAGCATGGTCAAGCGGCTGATGGACCTGGCACTGGCGACCGCCGCCACGCTCGTCCTGCTGCCGTTGCTGCCGCTGGTGGCGCTGCTGATCTGGGTGGAGGATCGGGGTCCGATCTTCTACCGCCAGGAGCGCATGGGGCTCGACGGCAGGCCGTTCATGATCTTGAAGTTCCGCTCCATGCGGGTGAACGCGGAGGCCAGCTCCGGCCCGGTGTGGGCGATCAAGAACGATCCGCGGCGCACGCATTTCGGCGAGTTCCTGCGTCACTGGTCGCTCGACGAGCTGCCGCAGCTCTGGAACGTGATCCGCGGCGACATGTCGCTGATCGGCCCGCGACCGGAGCGGCCGGCCTTCGTGCGCGAGTTCAAGCACAAGATTCCGCAGTACATGGTGCGCCACCGGGTGAAGGCCGGCATCACGGGCTGGGCCCAGGTCCACGGCTGGCGCGGCAACACCTCGATCAAGAAGCGCCTGCAGTACGACCTCTACTACATCGAGAACTGGTCCCTGGGCCTGGATCTGAAGATCCTCTGGATGACCGTGCGCCACGGCCTGCGCCACAACGCGTACTGATCGCGCTGCCTGCTGACCTCGCCGGCAGCGGCTGGGCGCTCGCAAGCGCCGGGCTGGACGACCGGCTCTCGCAGGGCCGGGCTCTCTCAGAACCGGGTGCGACGAGGCCCGGAACCGGCGGGGCCGCGGGGGGGCCGGGGGGGGGGGGGGGGGGGG
>DATACC010000069.1:0-1952 GCA_036259255.1 Thermoanaerobaculia bacterium
CCGCCCGTCTCGCGCGGGCGGTGGAGCTCTACCGCGGCGATCTGCTGACCGGCTTCCACCTGAGCGACGCCGAGCCGTTCGAGGACTGGCTGGTGGCCGAGCAGGAGCGGCTGCGCGAGGGTGCCCTGCGGGCGCTGCGCACCCTGACCGCCCACTTCGGTACCCGCGGCGAATACGACGCGGCGCTCGCCCACGGCCGCCGCCTGGTGGAGATGGACCCGCTGTCGGAGGAGGGCCACCGCGAGGTGATGCGCCTCTACGTGCTGGCTGGCCGGCGCCGCCGGGCGTTGAGCCATTACGAGGAGATGGCGGGCCTGCTCGGACGCGAGCTGGGAGCCGAGCCGCTGCCCGAGACCCGCTCCCTCTACGAGCTCATCCTGGCCGATTCGCTGCCCGCCGGCGGCGCCGCGCAGCTTGCACGCCCGCCGCTGGGGCCGCTCGTGCCGCTCACCGGCCGCGGCGAGGCGCTGGCGGCTCTCGACGCGAGCTGGAACCGGGCATTGGGCGAGGGGCCGCGCCTGACCCTGGTCCTGGGCGAGGCCGGCGTCGGCACGACCCGCCTGGTGCGCACCTTCCTCGACACCATCTCGTCGCAGCACCGGGCCACCATCGTCCAGGCCGTCTGCGCCGCCGCGCCGCGCCGCGCGGGCGAGCCGTTCGTCGACGTGCTGCAGGCTCTGGTGGAGCGCGACGTGGTTGCGCCGCACGCCGCGGAGCCGGCGCGCCGGGCGCAGAGCGGTGACGGGGATCTCGGCGACAGGCTGCTCGCTACGCTGGCGGCGTTCTTCGCAACGGACCTCGAGGCGCCACGCCCCCTGGTGGTCTTCCTCGATGGTGTCGAGGCGCTGTCGGCCGGAGCCGCCGGCCTGCTCGCCCGCGTCCTCGACCCGCTCGCCGGCCAGCCCTTGTGGATCGTGGCGGCGGGCGCGGGGAGCGGTGCCGGGGCGACGACGGTGCAGCGGCTGCTCGAGCATCCGCGGGTCGACCGCGTGCAGATCCATCGCGTGGAGGACGCCGAGATCGCCGAGATCGCCCGCGCCCTGCTCGGCGACGACGGCGACGTGGCGGCCCTGGCCGAGCACCTGGCGGTCGTCAGCGAGGGCCTGCCGCTGGCGGTGGTCGAGGCCATCAACGCGCTGACCGACGCCGGGGTCCTGGTCGCCGCGGCACCCCGCCGCTGGAGCCTGGAAGCGCCGCCGCAGCGGACCACCGCCACCCGCGCCAGCCTGGAACGGATGATCCTCGACCGCGTGGCGCGCCTGCCCACCTCGGCGCGGCGGCTGCTCACCTTGGCCGCCGTCATCGGCCGGGTGTTCGACGTCGAGTTGCTGCAGCGGGTGGAGCGCGAGCACATCGGCGTCATCGAGATCGGCCTCGAGCTGATGTTGGAGCGCTGGCTGATCCGCCAGCACGCCCGCCGCTGGAGCGACGACCCGCGGGAGCGAGACCTGGTGCTGTGGGCGCAGGGGGCGCGGCGCGGCAGCTTCGAGTTCGCCCATCCGCTGTTGCGCGAGACGATCTACCGCGCTCTCGATCCCCGCCGCCGCCGCAGCCTGCACGGCGAAGTGGCCGAGGTGCTGGCCGGGCGCGAGGACCTCGGGGCAGCGGCTGCCGAGACGGTGGCCCACCACTGGTGGCAGGCCGGCGAGTGGGAGCGGGCCCTGCCCCATCTCGAGGCCGCCGCGGCGCGGGCCGCCGAGCTGGGCGATTCCGACACCGAGCGCTTCTACCGCCAGCGCGTCGCCGAGGCGGCCGGCCGCCGCGATGGGGCCGGTCCAGGGCCCGACGCGCAGACCGCTGCGACGGACTAGCTGTAGCTGCTCGAGAGGTTGTTCACCTGGGTGGCTGTGGGAAGCTGAGGTTGTCGAGTACCTCGAAACCCACGGAGGCCACCCAGGTGAAGATCCATCGTAACGCCAAGACGACTCCCCAGGGCAGGGCGCTGCTGGTGC
>DATACC010000070.1:0-4628 GCA_036259255.1 Thermoanaerobaculia bacterium
GCGCGGCGGGCCCGAGGGGATCGAGCCGGCAGGCCCGCACCAGCGCCGCCTCGGCCCAGGGCTCGTCGTGCTCGGAGCCCAGCCGCCCCGCGAGCAGAGCCAGGGCGGCGACCCCCGGAGCGCCCGCGGCGGCCTCGCGGGCGAGCTCCGGCGCCGCCTCCAGGACGGCGAGGCGCGCCGGGTAGAGGGGGAAGGCCGGGTCGCGGCGCACGGCACGGCGCAGCCAGCGGGCGGCCTCCTCCGACGACGGTGCAGTGCGGGCACGGTCGTAGGCGAGGTGGGCGAGATCGACGGGAAGCAGCAGGGCCGCCAGGAGCAGCGCGAGGAGACCGCGGGCCGCCCCGGCACGCCAGGGCTCCGCGACCTCGCGGAGAGGTGAAGGATTCCGGGCGCCGGCACCCGGGGCCGGCGGCAGGGTGGCACCGGCGGCCACGGCGAGAGCGGCGACCACCGCCGGCACCGACAGCGGCGAGCTGGCGAGGAGCGCCACTGCGGCAGCGGCGAGCCCCCACAGCCCGGCGCGGGCGGCGGCGCCGGCCTCCTTCTCCTTTCCTTCAGCAGGCACGGACGTTTCAGCGGAAATCTCCCGTGCCCAGGGAGCACCGCGCAGCTCCCGGCGCCGGCGCAGGGCGAAGAGGATGGCGAGCGCCGCGACCAGGGCGAGGCCCGTGGCACCGGTCTCGTAGAAGAGCTGCACGGCGGTGGAGTGGACGTCCCCCACCACCTCGCCCGGCGGGTTGATGCCCGGCCGCGACTCGATCCACGCCGGCACCGTCCACGGCACCGATCCGGCTCCCCAGCCGAGGAGCGGCCGCTCGGCACCGCCGGCGAGACCGGCGAGCCAGTAGGTGCGGCGGGCGGCGGTCGAGGGATCCTCGCCGGCGACGAGGGCGGTGAGCCGGGGCAGGAAGAGGGCGAGGAGCACCGCCGCCAGGACGGCGGCGGCGGCGAGCACCCGGCGGCGGTGGTGCGGGGCCGCCGCGAGCGCGGCGCCGAGGGCGAGCACGGCAAGCCCCGCCGCCCCGGCGAGGCTCCGCGTCGCCAGGAGCGCCGCCAGGCCCGTTCCGCCCGCGAGCACCGCCAACAGCCGTCCGACACCCCCCTGGCGCCACGGCACGACGGCGAGCGGCAGAACCGCCAGCAGCCAGACGGCGAGCAGGTTGTGGTGCCCCAGCGGCAGGGCGGCCCGCGGCGAGCCGGCGACGAGGTGATCCGCCAGCGCCGCCGCCGCCGCGGCGAATGCCACCAGGGAGACTCCGCGCAGCCCGAGCCCCCGTGCCGCGTCCCCACGCCAGGCCCGCGCCACCAGGCCGGGCACCAGCAGCCAGGCCGGCAGCAGAACCACCACGGTCCAGCCGGCCCGCGGCACCGGCGACGCCGCCACTCCGGCCGCCACCGCCACGATCAGCGCCCCCGACAGCAGTGCCCCGCTGCGGCCCAGCCGCAGGGGGTCGAGCACCCGGGGCGAGAAGAGGACCGCCGCCAGCAGCAGCAAGTGCACCGCGACCGCCCCACCCGCTCCCGCGGAACCGAAGAAGGTGCCCGCCCAGAAGCTCAGCAGCGCCAACCCGGCCGCCGGCGCCAGCGCGCTGAGCCGGGCGCGCAGCGCGAGATCGGCGGGGTCGGGAGTCTTGACCAGTGGGGAGTTCCCAGTTCTAGACCAGCAGACCGGCGCCGTTTGTCGAGTGGCGATCCCTGGTGACCAGGACCATGCTCTACTGGAAACCGGCTGGAGCGATCCAGAGATCGTGCCACGGGGTGGACGCCGACGGCCATTCTACCGGGTTCGCCGCCGCCGGTCCCCTCCGGATGCGGTATCCTCCCGAGGCGGCGCAGCCTGCCGCCACCCCTTCTTCCGAGCCCGAGATCCACCCCTTCCGCGAGGAGGTTCGAAGCCATGCCCCCAGTCACCGCCAGCGACACCCGTGCCCTGCTCGAGGCGCTCGGGATCGAGGACGAAAACCCCGGCGCCTTCGCCGGCTCCTGGATCGCGACCACCGGCGAGCGCCTGGAGTCGATCGATCCCGCCAGCGGCGAGCCGATCGCCGCCGTGACGATGGCCAGCGAGAGCGACTACGAACGCCTCGCCGCCACCACCGTGGAGGCCTTCCACCAGTGGCGCACCTGGCCCGCCCCGGCCCGCGGCGAGGTGGTGCGCCAGCTCGGCGACGCGCTGCGCCACCACAAGGACGAGCTCGGCCGGCTGGTCTCGCTGGAGGTCGGCAAGGTTCACTCCGAGGGCCTCGGCGAGGTGCAGGAGATGATCGACATGGCGGACCTGGCGGTCGGCATGTCGCGCCAGCTCTACGGCAAGACCATGCACTCGGAGCGCCCGCACCACCGCATGTACGAGCAGTGGCACCCGCTGGGGCCGGTGGGCATCATCACCGCCTTCAACTTCCCCGTTGCCGTGTGGGCCTGGAACGCCTGCGTCGCCGCCGTCTGCGGGGACTCCATGCTGTGGAAGCCATCGGAGGAGGCGCCGCTCACCGCCCTGGCGGTGACCCGCATCGCCCAGCGCGTGCTGGCGGACAACGGCGCGCCGCCGATCTTCAACCTGATGGTGGCCGGCCGCGGCGCCGCCGCCGAGCGCCTGGTGGCCGACCGCCGCTTCCCGCTGATCTCGGCCACCGGCTCGATCCGCATGGGCCGCGAAGTCGGCCAGGTGGTGGCGGCGCGGCTCGGTCGCACGCTGCTCGAGCTCGGCGGCAACAACGGCATCGTGGTGATGGACGACGCCGACCTGGACCTCGCCCTGCGAGCCGTCCTGTTCGCCGCCGCCGGCACCGCCGGCCAGCGCTGCACCAGCAACCGCCGGCTGTTCCTGCAGCGCGGCATCGCCGAGGAGATGAAGCGCCGCCTGCTGGCCGCCTACCCGTCGATCGCCATCGGCGACCCGCTCGCCCCCGGCACGCTGATGGGGCCGCTGATCAACCGCCGCGCCGTGGAAGGCTTCCGGGCCGCCGTCGCCGCCGTCACCGAGCAGGGCGGCGAGGTGCTCTACGGCGGCCGCGTGCTGGAGCGCCCCGGCTTCTGGGTGGAGCCCACCCTGGTCGCCGCCCCGCAACGCATGCCGCTGACTTGCGAGGAGACCTTCGCGCCGATCCTCTACCTGATCGAGTTCGACACCCTGGACGAGGCCATCGAGCTGCACAACGACGTGCCCCAGGGCCTGTCGTCGGCCATCTTCACGCTCGACATGCGCCACGCGGAACGCTTCCTGGCCGCCACCGGCAGCGACTGCGGCATCGCCAACGTCAACATCGGCACGTCGGGGGCGGAGATCGGCGGCGCCTTCGGCGGCGAGAAGGACACCGGCGGCGGGCGCGAAGCCGGCTCCGACTCCTGGAAGGCGTACATGCGCCGCCAGACCTGCACCATCAACTGGGGCACCGAGCTGCCCCTGGCCCAGGGGGTGGAGTTCCGCGTCGACGGCACGGCGGAGGCCGACGGCGAGGGGCAGGGGATCGCCGGCACCGAGGTGGCTGGCTGAACGCGCCGCGGTGCCCGGGGCGCCGCGGCGGCAGGAATGGACGGGCGCCGATACCGGGTTGCTGCCGGAGGAAACCCGCAAGAACCTCGGAGAGACCCCCATGAACGCCAAGCATCGCCTGCTCGTCGCCGTCCTCGCCGTCGCCACGGTGGCGCTCCTCGTCCCCGCCTCCCTGCCGGCCGCCGACGCCGGCGCCGACGCCGTCCTCGGCACCTGGCTCACCGAGGCGGGGGACCAGGGGGGGCGCGCGCGGGTGGAGATCGCGCGCCGTGGCGAGGAGATCGTCGGCAAGATCGTCTGGCTCGAGGAGCCGACCTTCCCGGCCGGCCAACCGCGTGCCGGCCAACCCAAGGTGGACCTCGAGAACCCGGACGCGGAGAAGCGCGACCGCCCGATCCTCGGCCTGCCGATCCTCACCGGCTTCACCTACGCCGGCGACGGCGAGTGGACCGGCGGCACCATCTACGATCCCGCCAACGGCAAGACCTACAAGGCGCGCCTGCACCTGAAGGGCACCGACACGCTGGACGTGCGCGGCTACGTGGGGGTGCCGCTGCTCGGCCGCACCACCACCTGGCGCCGGGTGGAGTGATGCCCACCCCGCGGGTCCAGATCCTCGTCTGCACGAACGAGCGGGAGCGGGGGGCGAAGAAGCCCTCCTGCGGCCACCGCGGCGGCGGCGACCTCTATCGCTCGTTCAAGGACGCCGTCAAGACGGCGGGCCTGCGCGACGAGGTGATCGTGACCCGCACGGGCTGCCTCAAGCACTGCAGCCACGGCTGCATCGTGGGGGTGTGGCCGTACAACCTGTGGTACGCCGGCGTCACCCGCAACGACGTCGCCGAGGTGATCGAAACTACGGTCGGCGGCGACGGGCGGCCGGTGGAGCGCTTGAAGCTCCCGGAGGAGGCAGCCTGGGAGTAGATCAATAAGCGCAAAATAATGTTTGCTACCTCGATGGTGTTCCGCCGTAGGCCGGCCCTGTAGGCCAGGCCCCCGGGCTCGGACCGACGTCAAGGACACCATGACAAGACAGCAACCATTCCTCCTCGCCCCCGGCACGCTGATGGGGCCGCTGATCAACCGCCGCGCCGTGGAAGGCTTCCGGGCCGCCGTCGCCGCCCTGCTCGGTGAC
>DATACC010000071.1:0-21355 GCA_036259255.1 Thermoanaerobaculia bacterium
GGGGCCGCGCTGCCTCCAGCCGGCGCCGTGGCGGCCGGCGGGCTCGCCGGCGTCCTCGCCTCGGGGGGTGCCTCCGGAGCCGTCGCCGAACCGCCGCCGGGGCACGTGGTCGCCTGGCTCCCGGTCTACCTGCCGGCGGACGCCGTCGGCCGCGCCCCGGCGTCGCCGGTTCCCCTCGGCGCCGCCCCCTCCGAGGAGTGAGCGGATGGCGCGCCCGCGGCTGCTGCTCGTCACCTACCTGCGGCTGGTGCCCACCGGGCAGATCGGCATCTTCAAGCGCTGCCTGCGCCTGGCGAGCCGGCTGACCGACGAGTTCGAGATCCACCAGGTCAACTTCGGCCCGCTGCCGGAGAGCGACCCGCTGTTCGCCTCCACCGCGCCCGAGATCACCTGGCACGTGCCGCCGGACGACGAAGGCGACGGCCGCCTGGGCGCCTGGCTCGAGGAGCTGATGGGGGATCTCGCACCGCTGGCGGTGGTGATCGGCGAGACGCCGATCCGCGGCAGCCTGCGCATGGCCCACCGCGTGGCGAGCGCCCTCGGGCTGTGGCAGATCGCCCTCGACAACTACTACGGTCCGATGTTCCCCGCCTCCCTGGTGCGCGACTGGCCGCGGATCGATCGCTGGCTGCTGCTCGGCCTCACCCGCAGCGGCGACCCCGACTTGCGCGACGGCAAGCTCCAGGTGGTGCCGCCGCTGATCGCGTTCCCGCCGGGCTTCCCGGACATCGAGCGCGACCGGGTGACGGTGATCGGCTACGACAAGCAGACGGTGCTCTCCGGCGCGCGGCTGCTGGCGCGCCTGCCGGAGGACACGGCGGCGGACTTCTTCCTGGCCCCGCAGTGGGAGGAGTTCCTGCGCCGCCAGCCGGAGGCGGGCCTCGACCGTCCCGACCGCCGGGTGCTGGTGCTGCCGCCGGACGGCGAGCTCTACGCCTCGCTGGCGCGCTCGCGCTTCATCCTCGGCAAGGCCGGCTTCCAGCAGGTGGTCGAGGGGGTGCTGCTCGGCGCGCCGATCGTCTGCCAGGTGTGCGGCGGCGGGTTGGCGGGCGTGCTGCTCTCGGACTACCTGCAGCCCTACGTACGCTTCCTCGACTCCGAGGAGCGCTTCGACCCGGTGCTGCTCGACCTCGGGCTGTGGCTCGCCGCGCCGCGCATCCGCCGCTGGTCGCGCATGGCGGCCGAGGTGGACGACCCCATCGCCCACGGGGCCGAGAAGCTCGCCGCCCTGGCGCGGGAGGCGGCATGACGGGTTCCCCGAGCGACGACGGCCGGGCGCCGGTGCGCCGCATTCTGGTGCTCGGCGGCTTCGGCTTCCTCGGCAGCCACCTGGTGGAGCACCTGCTGGCGGAACCCGGCAATCAGGTGCACGTGATCGACAACCTGAGCAGCAGTCCATTGCCGCTTCCCGACCTGCTGGCGGAGATCGGCGACGCCGAGCGCCACGGCGGTCGGCTCACCTGGTCCGTCGAGAGCGTCGACGCCTACTGCGGCAACGGCGCCTCGGCCTGGGCGTGGGACGAGATCTACCACCTGGCGTCGCTGGTCGGGCCGGCGGGGGTGCTGGGGCACGCCGGCGCCATCGCCTCCTCGGTGATCCACGACGCGGCGCGGGTGGCGGCGCTGGCGCTGGCCACCGGCGCGCGGCTGCTGTTCGTCTCCACCAGCGAGGTCTACGGCGGCGGGCGCGACGGGCTGTGCAGCGAGGAGATGCCGAAGCTGGTGCCCTCGGGCGCCTCGCCGCGGCTCGAGTACGCGCTGGGCAAGCTCGCGGCGGAGACCTCGCTGGTCAACCTGTGCCGGGCGCGGGGGCTCGCCGCGGTGATCGTGCGGCCGTTCAACATCAGCGGCCCGCGCCAGTCCGGGGCCGGCGGCTTCGTGCTGCCGCGCTTCGTCGGCCAGGCGCTGGCCGGCGAGGACCTGACGGTCTTCGGCGACGGCCTGCAGGTGCGCGCCTTCACCAACGTGCGGGACATGGCGGCCGGGGTGGTGGCGGCGCTGCGGCGCGGGCACCCGGGCGAGATCTACAACCTCGGCAACCCGGCCAACCGCTGCTCGATCCTCGATCTGGCGGAGGAGGTGCGCGAGGTCACCGGCTCGGGCAGCGGCATCCGGATGGTCGACCCGCGCGACATCTACGGCCCGCTCTACGCCGAGGCCCACGACAAGTTCCCCGACCCCGCGAAGGCGGAGCGCGAGCTGGGCTGGCGGCCGGCCGCCACGCGCCGCGAGACCGTGGCCGAGACCGTCGCCTACATGCGCCGGCTTCCTCGTCCGCTGCTCCACCGGCTGCGCGGCTTCTAGGCCGGGCCGGCTCGCCGAGCGCCTCGACGATGGCCGACTTCCTGCTCGTCTCGCCCCACGTGGACGACGAGGTGCTGGGCTGCGGCGGGGTGCTCGACGAGCGCTTCCACGTCCACTACTGCGGGGTGGAGCCGTTCCGCGAGGTCTCCGGTGAGGAGCGCAGGGCGGAGGCCCGGGCGGCGGCGGAGCTGCTCGGCTTCACCTTCTCGCTCGACGACGACCGCGCCGTCAACGCCTACCGGGTGGAGGAGCTGGTGGGGCGCATCGAGGTGCTGGTCGCCGAGCATCGGCCGGCCACCGTGCTGCTGCCCTGCGCGAGCTACAACCAGGACCACCGGGCGGTGCTCGACGCGGGGCTGACGGCGCTGCGCCCCCACGACCGCAACCCCTGGGTGGCCAACGTGCTGCTCTACGAGCAGGTCCACGCCGTGCTCTGGCCCCACCGCGAGGATCTCACCGCCGGCCGCGCCTTCCAGCCGACGCTCCTCGTCCCCATCGACCTCGAACGCAAGCTCGCCGCCTACCGCTGCCACGCCTCCCAGCTCCGCGCCATGCGCTCTCCGGAGGCGGTCGCCACCCTCGCCCGCTGGCGCGGCCTGCAGGCCGGCTGCGAGCACGCGGAGGGCTTCCTGCCGGTGCGGGTGACGGACCCGGTGCGGCTGGACCTGGGGCGGCTGCGGCGGGGGAGCTGACCGTTCACGGCTCGCCCGCACCGGGTGCGGCGTGATCCGGCGGGCTTCCTTCCTCCGCCGGCTCCTCCTGCGGGGGGAACAGGCCGGCCAGCCGGAGCTCGGCCGCATCGAAGGGTGGAATGCGGGCCGACTGCTCCGGTCCCCAGGCGCCGAGGCGGACCCACCGCCCCTCCCGGGCCTCGAAGGCCTCCAGCAGGCGGGCCGAGAGGTCCAGGAGCCAGGAGTGGGCAACGCCGCAACGCAGGTAGAGATCGGCCTTGCTGCCGCGGTCGCGGTGGGAGGTCGAGGGCGAGAGCACCTCGCACACCCAGTCCGGCGGCATCTCCACGGCGCGGTCGAGGGCGCTGGCGGGGAGCCGCTGCCGGCGCCAGCCGACGAGGTCCGGGCTCACGATGTCGTGGGGACCGAGGATCACGTCCGGCTCGATCACGATCCACCACCCGCCGGGACCGTCGTCGGCATCGTGGAAGCGGGGGATCAGTTGGCTCGCGAGGGCGGCCTGGGCGATGCCGTGCCACGGGATCGGCCGCGCCATCAGGAACAGCTCGCCGGCGATCACCTCCGCCTTCAGCCCGTCGGGGGCGGCGACGACGTCGGACCAGCCGGCGAGACGGCGGGAGGGCTCGGCCATGGGGGCATTGTAGCGGCGCGCTGCGACACGCTCCTCTCGGGGTTGCATGCGGATCTCCTCTCCGGATTCATGGGCTCCTGGAGAGGAGAACGGAAACCGCACCGGCCGGGGGTCCACGATCTCGGACGAGGGGAGATACGATGGCCGCCATGGACAAGGTCGACCTGGCGGCGAAGCTGGCGCTGTTCGAGACCCGGTGGGACCCGAAGATCGTCGGCGAGCTGAACGGTCAGCAGGTCAAGCTGGCGAAGCTCGAGGGCGCCTTCGACTGGCACCACCACGAGAGGGAGGACGAGCTGTTCCTGGTGCTCGCCGGCCGCCTCGAGATGGAGCTCCGCGACCGCACCATCACGCTCGGACCCGGCGAGCTCCTCATCGTCCCGGCCGGCACGGAGCACCGCCCCGTCGCCCCGGTGGAGACCCACGTGCTCCTGTTCGAGCCTGCCTCGACCCTCAACACCGGGACGGTGGAGACGGAGCGCACGGTGCGCGAGCCGGAGAGGATCTGAGGCCGGCGGCGCTCAGGCCGCGAGGAGTTTGTTCCAGCGCAAGCAGGCCTGGTGCGAGGAACGGCTGGGCGAGTCCAGGCCCGCCCCTCAAACCACGTAGGCCAGCGCGAACCCCACCTGCGCGGCCATCATCATCAGGTACATGTGCTTCCAGGAGGGGTGGTTCTCGGTGCGGGTCAGGGAGTCGGGGTCGCGCACCAGCAGGTACACCGTGTAGGCGCCCCAGAGGGTGAGGAGGATGCCGAGGGCGGTGAGGAGCCAGGGGTTGCCGGTGAGGATCGGGTGACCCGGGTTCTGGGGATCGGGCAGGACGACGCCCAGGGGAAGCAGCAGCCACGGGAGGACGAAGAACGGGCTGATGATCCAGGCCGCCTTCTCCACCCCGTGCTCGATCGGCAGCGTGCGGCAGCCGCCCGCCAGGTCCCCCTCGATGTCGGCGAAGTCCTTGGTCGAGGCGGCGCCGATCAGGTAGAGGCCGAACACCGCCCCGATGAACCACGGCTCCCAGTACCAGATCGGCGCCACCATCGCCCACCCGGCCACCTTGAGCAGCACGCCGCGCGGGATGGCGATGGTGAAGTTGGCCGCCATCCCCCGGATCTTGGTCCGCCCCAGCGCCGGCGCCGAGTAGACGAAGGTGAGCACCAGCCCCGCGAGATAGATGAAGAAGCACTGGTGCCAGGCGAGCGGCGCGAACAGCTTCTCGCCCCAGGTGGTGTACGGATACACCACCACCAGCCAGGTGGGCAGCAGCGCCAGGGCGTAGAAGATCCAGGTGAAGCCCCACGCCTCCCGCAGCGACAGCTCCCCGGTGACCAGCGGCCGGTTCGGCTTGTTGAGCCGGTCGATCTCCAGATCGTAGATCTGGTTGATCGCGTTCGACGCCGCGTTGAGGAAGCTCGCACACAGCGAGCCCAGCACCACGGTCGAGATCACCGACAGCGTCAGCCGGTACTCGGGGTCCGGGTTGTGGACCGAGCCGAAGGCGCACACCGCGCCGGAGACGATGCCGAGCAGCGGCGGCAGCAGGGTGAACGGCCGCGCCAGCCGCTTGTAGAGCGTGAGCTTACCCGGCATCACACCACCCAGCCGGCCAGCGCCGCCGCCACCAGCGCGCCGACCAGCGTGTTGAGGAAGTTCATCGCTTCGTTGTCGAGCAGCCCGCGGCGCTCCACCGTCGCTCCCAGCAGGCTCTCGAGGGTCGTCCCGACGAAGGCCGCCACCACCACCACCCACACGCCCTCCCAGGGGTAGAGCCCCACCGCCGCGCCCAGCGCGCCGAGCAGGAACGACGCCGCGATGCCGGCCAGCGTCCCCTCGAGCGACACCGCCCCGTCGGTGCCTCGCGGCACCGGCCGCAGCGTGGTGAGGAGGAACGTGCGCCGCCCCCAGAGCTGGCCGATCTCGCTGCCCGCCGTGTCGGACGCCGCCGTGGCGAAGGCGGCGGCGAAGGCCAGGGCGAAGACCAGCGGGTACGGTGTCGTCGCCGCGAACACCGCGCAGGCGAGCGCCACCCCGACGTTGGCCAGCGCATGGCGGGCGCCGCGCCGGCCGCCCTCCTCCTGGGCCAGCTTCGCCGCCGCCTTGCGGCGATAGCCGAGCTTGGTGGCGCCGCTGCCGAGGACGAAGAAGGCGATCAGCAGCAGGTAGCCCTGCCAGCCGAGGAAGGCCCAGATCACGGTGCCCACCACCCAGCCCGCCACCGCCCCCGACACGTTCACCGTGCGCCCGAGGTAGCCGAGGGCGGCGAGCACCAGGTTGACCGCGGCGCCCACCGCGAGGGCGCGCAGGAACGCCCCCTCCCCCACCACCCCCCAGCCCCCCTGGGTAAGCACCAGGCCGAGCAGCAGCAAGGCCACCACCATCGGCACGCCGAGGTTGTCGTCGAGGCCGTGGGGCATCGATTCGAGCAGCGCCGCCACCCCCGCCGCCACCGCCGCCACCGCCAGGGCGAAGCCCGGCTCGTAACGCCCGGGCGCCGTCCACAGCAGCAGCGTCCAGGCGCCGAGGCCGCCGAACAGCGCATAGGCGGCAGTACCGGCCCAGGTCTTGCCCGGGTTCCACGGCAGCGCCCGGCGCCCCAGCGTGATGCCGACGATCGACGCCATGCCGTCGCCGAAGGCGAGGATGCCCCAGGCCGCCGCCGCCACCTCGAGCCGCTCGTGGAAGGCGACGATCAGCAGCAGCACCGACAGCGGGTAGAGGATCATGCCGATGGCGTGGCCGCGGGCGTGGTCCGCCTCGCGGTAGAGCTGGCGCCCGCCCAGGCGCGGCAGCACGAAGACGTTGCCCACCACCGCCGCGGCCGCCGCTGCCGCGCCCCACCACGGCCCCAGCCAGCGCAGCGCGTAGGCGATGAGGCCGACGGCGATGTGCACCGTCTTGCGGGCCAGCTCGCCGCGGGCGATGCGCCGGCGCCGCGGTGGCGTGCCCGGCGTCCCCACGGAATCGCTCAGTGCGGCCACGCGCCCTCCTCGCGCAACCAGGCGACGGTCGCCTGCAGGCCCTCCGCCAGCGGCCGCGGCCGGTAGCCCAGCGCGCGCTCGGCGGCCGACGAGTCGAGGGCCCAGTCGTGGCGGTAGACCTCCACCAGGTCCGGGGTGATCTGCGGCGTGCCGCCGGTCCACCGCGCCCATTCCCGGGCCAGCAGGCCGGCCGTCTTGGCCACCGCGTCGGGGATGCGGCGCTTCGGCACCTCGATGCCCCCCACCTCGCGCACCAGCTCGTAGAAGCGGCCGAGCTCGACGTTGTCGCCCCCCAGCACCCAGCGGCTCCCCGGCTCCGCCCCCTCGAGGGCCGCCACCAGACCGGCCGCGACGTCGTCCACGTAGGCGTAGCTCCAGCGCCGCTCCGGGCTGCCGAGCAGGCCCGGCAGGCGGCCGTGGGCGAGGTCGAGCAGGTGGCGCACCAGGATGTTGCCCTCGGTCATCGCCCCGGGGCCGTACACCACCCCCGGGTAGACGACGACCAGCGGCGCCCCCTCGGCGATGGCGCGCCGCGCGCGACGGTCCGCCTCGGTCTTGGTGCGCTCGTAGTCGTTGATCCAGCGCCCGCCGCCGCCCGCCGCTCCGCCGTGGGGGCCGAGCGGCTCGGCCTCCTCGCCGGCGGCGCCGCCGGGAAGCTCCTCGGTGGGCCCGAGGGCGATGAAGCTCGACACGTAGAGCACGCGCTCCACCCCGGCGTCGCGGGAGGCCGCCAGCACGTTGTCGAGCCCCTCCACGTTGACGCGGTCGAACTGCCGCGCCGGAGCGAGGATCTTGACCAGCGCCGCGGCGTGTACCACCGTGTCGCAGCCGGCCATGGCGGCGGTCAGGCTGCCCGGGTCGGTGACGTCGCCGTGCACCCGCTCGGCGGCAGCGGGCAGGCCGCCGACGTCCGAGCTGGCGCGCACCAGCAGGCGCAGATCGTGGCCGCCGGCCAGCAGCCGCCCGGCCACGCTGCGGCCGAGGAAGCCGGTGCCGCCGGTGAGCAGCACCTTCACGATGCCGCCTCCCCCCGCTGCGCCCCCGCCGGAGCCGCCTCGCCGGCCACCGCGGCGCACGCCTCCTTCCACACCTCGGCGAGGGCGTCGTCCAGCGTGTGGCGCGGCTCCCAGCCGAGGGCGCGCAGCCGCCGGGCGTCGCCGCAGAGCAGCGGCACGTCCACCGGGCGCAGGCGCGCCGGGTCCACCTCCACCCGGGCCTCGACGCCGGCCACCGCCATCAGCCGCTCGAGCACCTGCTGGATGGACCACGCCCGCCCGCAGGCGACGTTGTAGACCTGGCCGGCCACCTCGCCGCCGGCTTGCCCGTTGCGCCCGGGACCGCCCCGCCCGGCGGCGGCCACCCGGCCCAGCCGCAACAGGGCGGCGACGCCGTCGCCGGCGTGGACGAAATCGCGCCGCGCGGCGAGGTTGCCCACCGCCAGCACCGGCTCGGCCCGCCCCGCCGCGATGGCGGCGAGCTGCCGGGCGAAGGTCGGCAGCGCGAAGCGCGGCTGCTGCCCGGCCCCCACCAGGTTGAACAGGCGCACGGCGGTGCCGCCGCCGGCAAGCACCAGCCGCTCGCCGGCGGCCTTGGTCAGGGCATAGGGGCTGGCCGGCGCCAGGGGACGCGATTCGGCGAGCGGCTGCTCGTCCTCCGGCACGGCGCCGTAAACCTCGGCGCTCGAAGCGAAGACCACCGGCACGGAGCGGTCGTTGCCATCCCAGAGGTCCCCGGCGCCCCGCCGCGCCGCCGCCAGCACGTTTTCGGTGCCGAGGACGTTGACCCGGAAGTAGTCCGCCATCCGTCCCCAGGAGTCGCCGACGTGGGACAGGCTGCCGAGATGCACGATGACGTCCGGCCGGGCGCGCTCGACGGCCTCGGCCACGGCGGCGGCGTCGGTGAGGTCCACCTCCCAGGCATCCGCCACCGGCGCCGGCTGGGGGCCGTTGACGTGGATGCCGGCCACCGCGTCGCCGGCCTCCACCAGCGCGCCGGCGAGCCGCGCCCCCACGAAGCCGGTGATGCCGGTGACGAACCAGCGCATCGGAGGTGCGCCCATCGTCGGCTCAGCCCTGGCCGCGGCGCAGCCGCTCGCGCCAGTAGTCGAGCACGTCGCGCAGGGTCTGCTCGAACGGGATGCGCGGCTCCCAGCCGGTGTCGGCGCGGAACTTCGAGGCGTCGCCGACCAGGATCTCGACGTCCGACGGGCGCAGCCGCTCCGGGTCCACCTCCACCTTCACCTCGACCTCGGCCATGGCGATCAGCCGGTCGAGCAGCTCCTGGATGGTGATCCCCTGGCCGGTGGCGATGTTGTACACCTCGCCGGGCCGGCCGCGCTCCACCGCCAGCCAGTAGGCGCGCACCATGTCGCGCACGTCGGTGAAGTCGCGCACCGCCTCGAGGTTGCCCACCCGGATCACCGGCGGCGCCAGACCGGCCTCGATGGAGGCCACCTGCTTGGCGAAGTTCGAAGTCACGAACACGTCGCCGCGCCGGGGACCGGTGTGATTGAAGCCGCGGGTGCGGATCACCTTCAAGCCGTAGCTCTGGAAGTACTGGTAGCCGAGGAAGTCCTGGGCCACCTTCGACACCGCGTAGGGCGACAGCGGCCGCAGCGGGTTGTCCTCCCGGATCGGCGTCTCGTGGGGCAGCACCAGGCCGTACTCCTCGCTGGAGCAGGCGATCTGGATGGTCGGGTCGAGCCCGAGCGAGCGCACCGCCTCGAACAGGTGGGTCTGACCGGTGATGTTGGTGGTCAGCGTCTCGGCCGGCGCCCGCCAGCTCGACGGCACGAAGCTCTGGGCCGCGAGGTGGAAGATGGCGTCGGGGCGCACCTCGTCGAGCAGCGTGTGCATCGAGGAGTAGTCGCGCAGGTCGGCCTCGAGCAGCTTCACCCGCTCGTCCAGGTGCTCGATGTTCTCGCGCCGGCTGCGCCAGCGGTAGGTGCCGTACACCTCGACGTCCGGGTGCTCGGCCAGCAGGAACTCGGCGAGATGGGACCCGGCGAAGCCGGTGATCCCGGTGATCAGGACTTTCATGCTCTCCTCTCCCGGCGCCGGGCCAGGTAATCCACCAGTCCCACGGCCCAGGGCTCCACCCCGCGGCCGGTGATGCGTTCGAAGCGTTCGACGCCGAGCACCGAGTAGGCGGGGCGCGGCGCCGGGCGCGGGAACTCCGCGGTGGTCACCGGCTCCACCGGCGTGGTGCGGTCGATCAGGTGGGCGATCTCGCGGGCGAAGCCGTACCAGGTGACCGGCTCCCGGTTGCGGTAGTGGACGACGCCGCGGGCGCCGGCCGTGGCCAGGTCCCACAGCGCCCGGGCGAGGAACGGCGTGTAGGTGGGGCAGCCGGTCTGGTCGTCGACCACGCGCAGCCCACCCCCCTCCTCCACCCGCCGGGCGATGGTCGCCACGAAGTTGGGGCCACCGGGGCCGAACAGCCAACTCGTGCGCACCACCAGGGCTTCCTCGCTCCCGGCCAGCGCCCGGCGCTCTCCTTCGAGCTTCGAGGCGCCGTAGACCGACAGCGGGTGGGTGGCATCGTCCTCGTCGTAGGGGGCGTCGCCGCGGCCGTCGAACACGTAGTCGGTGGAGACGAACACCAGGCGGGCGCCGACCCGCTCCGCCGCCGCCGCCGCGTGGGCCGCCCCCTCGGCGTTGACCGCGAAGGCGTGGTCGCGCCGGGTCTCGCAGTCGTCGACCCGGGTGAAGGCGGCGCAGTGGAACACCACGGTCGGCCGGAAGGTGTCGGCCCAGTAGAGCAGGCGCTCGCGGTCGGTGACGTCGCCCTGGGCGTGGGACAGCCCGAGAACCGACGCGCCGCGCCGCCGCCCCGCCGCCACCACGGCGCGGCCGAGCATGCCGGTGCCGCCGAGGACCAGGGCGCGCATCAGGTGATCCCCACCTCGGAGTTGTCGCCGAGCATGAAGCGGTAGGCCTTGGGCTTGAAGTCGGTCTTGACGATGCGCACGTTCCTGCCGATCAGAGAGCCGTCGATGCGCAGCGGGATGTCGCGGATCTCGCTGCCGGCCAGCACGATCGAGTTCTCGATCTCGCAGCGCTCCAGGGTACAGCCCTCGCCGATGGCGGTGTAGGGGCCGATGAAGGCGTGCTCGATCACCGCTCCGTCGCCGATCACCACCGGGCCGCGGACCAGGGAATCGACGATGCGCACGCCCTCGCCGATGTCGACCCGGCCCTCCACCCGGCTGCCGTCGGCCAGCGGCCCGCGGCGGCGGACCTCCAGCGTCTCGAGCACGATGCGGTTGGCCTCCAGCATGTCGTCCAGCTTGCCGGTGTCCTTCCACCAGCCGCGCACGATGTGGGGATGGACGTCGAGGCCGCGCTCCACCAGGTCCTGGATGGCATCGGTGATCTCGAGCTCGCCGCGGGCCGAGGGGCGGATGCGCTTGACGGCGTCGAAGATGGTGGAGTCGAACATGTAGACGCCGACCAGCGCCAGGTTGCTCTCCGGTTCCGGCGGCTTCTCCACCAGCCGCTGCACCTTGCCGCCGGCCGACAGCTCGGCGACGCCGAACTGCTCCGGGTTGGGCACCTCGGCGAGCAGGATCTCGGCGTTGCAGCCGAGGGCGCGGAACTCGTCGACCAGGGAGGTGATGCCGCCGGCGATCAGGTTGTCGCCGAGGTACATCACGAACGGCTCGCCGGCCATGAACTCCTCGGCGATCAGCACCGCGTGGGCGAGGCCCCGGGGAGCGTCCTGCCGGATGTAGGTGACGCGGGCGCCGAAGGCCGAGCCGTCGCCGACGGCGGCCTGGATCTCGTCCGCCGTGTCGCCGACGATGATGCCGATCTCGGTGATGCCGGCGGCCACGATGGACTCGATGCCGTAGAACAGCACCGGCTTGTTGGCCACCGGCACGAGCTGCTTGGCCGAGGTGTAGGTCAGCGGGCGCAGGCGGGTGCCCTTGCCTCCGGACAGGATCAATCCCTTCATCGCATTCGTCTCGCGGATCGGTGGTTCGCAGATCGGGGCACGGCGCCCGGGTCCCGCTGCGCAGGCGCTACGGCAGGGTCTCCGAGGACCGGGCGGTCAGCGGCAGGAACGTGCCGACGTTCTTCAGGCTGAGGTTGAAGTGGAACTCCGTGTCGCGGCGGTTGCCGAAGCGCAGGTCGCGCATCTCGATACGCGTCGCCCAGCACTGGGCGGTCCAGTGGAGCACGTAGCTCTGCTGCTGGAACTCGCCATTGTCGATGTCGTAGTTGAGCTGGGTTTCGAGCCGCAGCCTGCCGGGCAGCACGTTGATGCCGCCGAGCAGCCGCACCTGGTCGGAGCGCACGGCGCCGGTCTCGGCGTTGTAGTTGGTGAACCAGGTGGCCGCCAGGTTGCCGGCACCGAAGCGGTGGGTGCCGGAAAACGCCGTCCCCACCAGGTTGCCGAAGAAGTCGCTGTAGGCGACGCGGGCCAGGAAGTTGGTCTCCAGCGACGGCGTGAAGCGCAGCGACGTCTCGAACGGCCCCTCCGGCACCTCGACGCCGGCCTGGGAGCGCTGCAGCGGCTGGTTGTCGTCGAGGCTCACCTCCTGGCCGAACTCGAGGGACAGGATCTCGCGCCCCACGGCGTCGGGGCCGCCGCCCTTGGCGAGCAGGCGGTTGACCACCGACCAGCGCCCGCTCTGGGTGGAGCCGAGGCCGAAGCCGCGCAGCGTCGAGCGCAGGTTGTCCACCTCGTCGAAGAACGGCACCCGGGCCTGCTCCTCGAAGTCGCCCAGGTAGTTGAACTGGAAGCGCGGCTCGATGACGTGCTTGAAGCGGGCGAAGCCGCCGAACTCGGCGTCGAAGATGCGGGAGAACGACGGCCCCACGATCTGGGCGCCGGCGAACGGCACCGCGCGGGTGAGGTCCTCGCCGCGGAAGCGCGACTCGAACTCGGCGCGCTCGCGCTCCTCGGGCGGGAGCTGGGCGATCTCGGCGTCGGAGTAGATGCTGTCGCTGTACCAGGTCAACCGGCCGCCGGCCGACAGCGACATCGACATCCACGGCACGGTGCGCACCGGCAACGTGACCTGGGGGAACAGGTCGATGCGGCCGTAGCTGTCGTTGTAGTTGCGCTGGCGGTCGAGGGCGAGCCAGGAGATCGACGACAGGGTCTCGAAGTACAGCGGCAGGCCGGCGATGCGGGTGGGCCGCAGGCGGTACTCGATCTCCGGCAGCTTGGCCTGGCTGATGGTGCGCTCGCTCCCGGTGGCGCCGAGGCCGAAGAAGGTCTCGCGGTCGTTGACCAGGACGTTGAGCGAATGGGGCCCCCAGTCGCCGGCCACGAAGCCGCGGCTCTCCAGGGAGCGCAGGGTGTTGCGGTCGAAGTCGCGCTCGAAGTCGCGGAAGAACTCGAAGTCGGAGAAATCGTGGTAGGAGACGACGCCGCGCAGGCCGAAGGGCAGGTCGCGGGTCTGGTGGTACCAGTCGAGCTTCCAGCGCCACTCGTCGAGCAGCTCGGTGTCCTCGGCGTTGGGGTCGCGCACCACGTAGGCGATCAGGTTGCCCTGGGTCTGCTCGGTGGGGCGGTAGCGGAACTCGTTGCCGAGGCCGAGATAGCCCTCGCTGTAGGTGTCGACGTGGAAGGTGGTGTCGAAGCTGCGGCCGAGCACCTGGTAGTAGGCCAGGCCGAGCTCGGCGCCGCGGCGGTCGGAGTAGCCGATCTCCGGGACCAGGAAGCCCGAGGTGCGCTCGCTCTTGGCCGGCCACACGATGTACGGCGTGTAGAGAAACGGCACGTTCTTGACCCGCATGGAGGCGTCGTGGACGCGGGCGTAGCCCTCCACCTCGACGGTGGCGCGGCCGAGGCGGAAGCTCCAGTCGGGCCGCTCGCCCTCGCACGAGGTGAACATGCCGTCGGTCACCGTGTAGAGGTCCTCGCCGATCTTCGCCACCTCGCGGCCGCGGAAGTAGTAGTCGGGCGCCACGTAGGCGCTCGCCTCCTCGAACTGGCCGGTCTTGGTGTCGAGGTCGAAGACCGCGCGCACCGCGGTGATGCGGCGGGGTCCCTGGTCGAGGACCACCTGGCCGCTGGCGGTGGCGGTGTTGGTGGCGAGATCGAGCTCCACGCGGTCGGCGGCGAGCTCGATGTCCTGGTAGCGGATCTCCACCCGGCCGGTGGCCACCGCGCGGTCCTCGCGCACGAACTCGAGCTCGTCGGCGCGGCCGCTGACCGTCCCGCCGCCCTGGTCCGCCGGCACCGGCAGCTCGAAGGCGGGGCGCGGGTCCGGCGGCTCCTCGACCTCCTCGGCGAGGCCATCGAGGAGGCTCTCGCCCTCGCTGTCCGGCGGGCCGTCCGCGTCCGGCGCCGGCGCCGGCCCGACCCCCTCCTCGGTGGCCTCCGGCGGCCGGCGGTCGAGATCGGGCTGCTGGGGCGGCGTCTCACCCTGGGGAGGCTGGCTCTCTGCCTGCGCGGGCGGCTCCTGCGCCCGGGCGGCCGGAGCGGCGGGGGCGAGGAGGCAGAGCGCCAGCAGGGCGGCCGGAGCGGCGCGGAGGGCGGAGCGGCGTCTCAAGGGAGACTCAGCCCAGGCGCTCGACGACGATCGCCGTGGACTCGCCACCGCCGATGCAGATGGCGGCGCAACCGAGGCGGCCACCGCGCTCCTCGAGGGCGTGCAGCAGCGTCACCAGGATGCGCGCTCCGGAGGCGCCGATGGGGTGGCCCAGGGCCACGGCGCCGCCGTCGACGTTGACCACCTCGTGGGTCACCTCGAGATCGCGCAGGAAGGCCATGGCGACGACGGCGAACGCCTCGTTGACCTCCCACAGGTCGATGTCGCCGGGCGTCAGGCCGGCGCGGCCGAGCACGGCGCGCACCGCCTCGCCCGGAGCGGTGGTGAACCACTCCGGCTGCTGGGCGTGGGAGGCCTGGGCGACGATGCGGGCGATCGGTTGCAGGCCCCGCTCGGCGGCGTGGGAAGCGGTGGTCAGCACCAGGGCGGCGGCGCCGTCGTTGATCGTGCTGGCGTTGGCGGCGGTCACCGTGCCCTGCTGGTCGAAGGCGGGGCGCAGCTTGGCCATCTTCTCGAGGTCGGCGCGGAACGGCTCCTCGTCGCGCTCGACGCGCTTCGCCTCGCCCCGGCGCTGCGGCACCTCGACGGCGACGATCTCGCGCGCGAAGCGGCCGCTCTCGACCGCCTCGCGGGCGCGCCGGTAGCTCTCCCGGGCGTAGTCGTCCTGCTGCTCGCGGGTGAACTCGTACCGGGTGGCGCAGAGCTCGGCGCAGTTGCCCATGTGGGTATCGCCGTAGGGGTCCCACAGACCGTCGTGGACCATCGAGTCGACCAGCTTGCCGTTGCCGAGGCGCAGGCCGTCCCGGGCGCCGGGAACGAGGTAGGGCGCCAGGCTCATCGACTCCATGCCGCCGGCGGCGACCAGGCGGTAATCGCCGCAGCGCAGGTCGTTGGCGGCGATCATCACGGCGCGCATGCCGGAGCCGCACACCTTGCCGACGGTCAGGGCGCCGGTGGCATCGGGGCAACCGGCGCCGAGGGCGGCCTGGCGGGCCGGCGCCTGGCCGACGCCGGCGGTGAGCACACACCCCATGTTGACCTGCTCCACGTCGCCGGGCGCGATGCCGGCGCGCTCGAAGGCGCCGGCCAGGGCGCGGGCGCCGAGGGTCGGCGCCGGTACGGCGGCGAGCTCTCCCTGGAACGAACCGATGGGCGTGCGAACGGCACTCAGGATGACCACGTCTTCCATCGCTGAAGCTTCCTCGTCTTGCAATCCTGGGGGGCGCCGGCCCGGAACGGGCGCGCATCCCGGGGATCGTAGCACACGGATCCGCCCCCGGCCGGCCGCGGCGGTGCGTTCAGCGGCTGCCGGCCAGCCGCGCGGAGATCAGCTCGCGGTCCGCGGGGCGGGCGACGTGGAAGCCCTGGGCGGCGTCGTAGCCGAGCTCCCGCAGGCGCTCGAGCTGGGCCGGGGTCTCCACCCCTTCCCCGATCACCTCCAGGCCGAGGGAGTGGCCGAGGGCCGCGATGCCGCGCACGATCTCCACCCCGTCTTCGCTGTCCTCCTCGAGGCGGCCGATGAAGCTGCGGTCCACCTTGAGGCCGGCCAGGGGCAGGCGGTGGAGGTAGGAGAATGACGAGTAGCCGGTGCCGAAGTCGTCGAGCCACAGGCGCACGCCGAGCTCCTTGAGGCCGACCAGCAGGCGGTCGGCGGCGGCGGGCTCGTCGAGCAGGGTGTGTTCGGTGAGCTCCAGGGTCAGCGAGCCGGGGGCGATGCCGGACTCGGCGACGACGCGGCCGACCCGGTCGACGAGATCCGGCTGCACCAGCTCCACGGCGTGCAGGTTGACGTTGACGCCGAGCTCGGGGCGGGTACGCTGCCATTCGAAGAGATCGTGGCAGGCGGTGTCGAGCACCCAGCGGCCGACGTCCACCAGCAGGCCGGTCTCCTGGGCGACGGAGAGGAAGGCGCTGGGAGCGAGCAGGCCCCGCTGCGGGTGGCGCCAGCGCACCAGCGCCTCGAGCACGTCGATGGTGCCGTCGACCAGCGAGACGATCGGCTGGTAGTGGAGCACCAGCTCGTCGCGCTCCAGCGCCCGGCGCAAAGCCGATTCGAGCTCCAGCCGCTCCACGGCGTGGCGGTGCATCTCCGGATCGAAGATCAGCCGCTGCCCGCCGCCCAGGGCCTTGGCCCGGTAGAGGGCGATGTCGGCGTCGCGCAGCATCTCGTCGGGCGTCTCGTAGCGCGGGTCGCCGAGCACCAGGCCGGCGGTGGCGTGGGCGAACACCTCGCGGCCGCCGACGCGGAACGGGCCGCCGAGCACTGCCTGCAAGCGCTCGACGCGGCGCACGGCTTCGGGTGCGCCGCCGACGGGGGTGAGCAGCACGGCGAACTCGTCGCTGCCGAACCGGGCCACGGTCTCCTGCTCGCCGAGCTCGGCGGCCAGCCGCTCGGCCACCGCCTCGAGCAGCAGGTCTCCGGCCTGGTGCCCGAGGCTGTCGTTGACCACCTTGAAGCGGTCGAGGTCGAGGTAGGCGACCACGAAGCCCTCGCCCCCGCGGCGCCGCGAGCGCACCATCTCGCCCTCCAGGCGATCGCGGAACAGGGCCCGGTTGGGCAGATCGGTGAGACGGTCGTGGAGCGCGTCGTGGACCAGCTGCTCCTCGGTGCGGCGGCGCTCGGTGACGTCGAACAGCGTGCCCTCGAGCAGCGGCGGCGTGCCGTCGTCGTGGAGCACTCCCTGGCCGCGCTCCTCGATCCAGCGCCAGGAGCCGTCGCGGTGGAGCAGGCGATAGGTGAGCAGGAACCGGCGCTCCTCGGCGAGGGCCGACTCCACCTCGCCGAAGATGCCGGCCGCGTCGTCCGGATGGTAGAGGTCGACGAACGACAGCTCGCCGCTCAGGAAGCGCTCGGCGCGGTGGCCGGTGAGCTCCTCGACCTCCGGGGACAGGTAGAGCATCGACCAGGCGGGATCGTTGCGGCACAGGTAGACGACGCCGGGGACGTTTTCCACCAGCACGCGGAAGCGCTCCTCGCTGTCGCGCAGGGCACGCTCGGCGCGGTCCCGGTAGATGGCGGCGCCGAGCAGGCCGGCGGCGGTGCGCAGGCCGTCGATCTCGGCGTCGGTCCAGCGCCGCTCCTGGCCGCAATCGTCGAAGCCGAGGAAGCCCCAGAAGGAGCCCTCGACGAAGATCGGCACGACGGCCACGGAGAGGATCTCCTGCGGCTCGAGCAGCGCCCGCTCGGCAGCCGGCAGGTGGCGCACGGGGCCGTGCAGCGCCTCGCCGCGGCCGAGCAGGTCGATCCACCGCCGGAACCCGACCGCATCCACCGGCACGTCGCGCAGCTCGGGGTTCTCGATCTGGGAGGTGACCCCGGCGGTGGCCCACTCGAACTCCTGGCTCACCCGATCGACGCCGTCGGCGTCGCGGTGGGCGCGGAAGACGTAGACGCGGGAGACCCCGGTGGCGTCGCCGAGCCGGGCGAGGGCATGCTGGACGCTCTCCTGCCAGCGCTCTCCGCGCAGGAACGCCTCGGCGGTGAAGGCCACCGCCTTGAGGATCTTGTCGCGCCGACGTGCGCCGGGGCCTTCCAAGCTGAGTGTTTCCACGACCCCTCGGATTCTTGCATTGATGCCGGCCGGACGGGAGGGGCGGCTTGGCCCGGCGGGAGGGGCGGCCGTTGCGCTGGGCGGGTGGTGGCGGCGGTCCAGGGGACGCGGGGCTGCCGGTGAAGATTCGGGGGGGAGCCCCGCTCGGCACCGCCGGCGCGCCCTCGTCCTCGGACTCCCACGGATCTCGAGCGGCGCCGGCGCTGACGCCCCTGGACCGCCGCCACAACCCGCCCGGTCGCTCCAGCGGCCAACCCCTCCCGCCACCGGAGGCGGTGACGGAGACGGACCCCAGCCTCGCCCCCCAACGGCAACGCCGTCTTCCACCTTCAATCCCGTTTCCCCTACCCACC
This sequence comes from Thermoanaerobaculia bacterium, assembly GCA_036259255.1. GTDB lineage: Bacteria > Acidobacteriota > Thermoanaerobaculia > Multivoradales > JBCCEF01 > DATACC01. Next base: position 18,013 of record DATACC010000071.1, read on the forward strand.
CGCTCCACGTTCGGGTCGCGCTACGGGGGAGTCGGGGTGCCGAATCGGGATCTCAGCTCTCTTCTCGACGCTCCCACCAGGTAGATCGAGCCGCAGATCACCACCGTCCCCCGGGTGCCGGCGGCGGCCAGGGCCCGGTCCAGGGCGCTCGAAGGGTCGGGTTCCACGCGGGCCCCGCGGCCTGGGAGGAGGGGGAGGAGCTCGTGGGGGTCGCGGCCCCGGTCGGTGGGGGGGCGGGTGAGGATCACGGGGCCGGCGAGGGCGGCCAGGGGGGGGAGCATCGCCCCGGCCTCCTTGTCGGCGAGGACGCCGAAGAGGAGGACGGGGGGCGCCGGAAACGGCTCCGGGGGAGCGGCGAGGAAGGCGGCGAGAGCCTGGGCGCTGCCGGGGTTGTGGGCGGCGTCGAGCAGCACGCGGCGCGCCGGGGCGCCGGGGGGCAGGGCGACGACCTCCAGGCGGCCGGGCCAGTGCCAGCGGGCGGCGGCCTGGGCGATGGCGGCGGCGTCCAGGCGCCAGCCGTCGACCGCCAGCAGCTCGGCGGCGCGGATCGCCAGGGCGGCGTTGACCGCCTGGTGGCGGCCGAGCAGCGGGACGTCCAGCGCGTAGCGGCCCTCCGGGGTGGCGAGGACGAGGTGCTGGCCGGACCACGGCCCGGCCGGCGGCTCGCCAGGGCGGGGCGAGCGGCTGGCGCCCGCCGCCGGCAGCCCGGGCGGGGCCGTGCCCGCCAACGGAGCGATCGATTCGATCTCGACCTCCCGGTCGGCCCGGTGAAGACGGGCGCCGGCGGCCCGGGCGGCGGCCTCCAGGGCCGCGGCGGCTTCCGGGGGGTCGGCCCACACCACGGCGGGGCGGCCGGGGCGCAGGATGCCGGCCTTCTCGCGGGCGATCGCCGACAGCGTGGATCCGAGGTGCTCCCGGTGCTCGAGGGACAGCGGCGTGATCACCGAGAGCAGCGGCTCGGCGGCGTTGGTGGCGTCGAGGCGGCCGCCGAGGCCGACCTCCAGCACCGCCAGCTCCACGTCGCGGCGGCGCAGCGCGACGAGCGCCAGGGCGGTGGTGGCCTCGAACCAGGTGGGGGGCTCCGGCAGGCGATCGCCGGCGGCGACCACCTCGAGGGCCAGGGCGCCCAGCTCGTCCCCCGGCAGCGGCACCCCGTCGACGCGCACCCGCTCCTCGACCGACTCGAGGTGCGGCGAGGTGTAGAGACCGGTGCGGTGGCCGGCGGCGCCGGCGATCCCGGCGAGCAGGCTGGCCGTGGAGCCCTTGCCGTTGGTGCCGCCCACCAGCACGGTGGGCAGACCGCGTTGCGGATCGCCGAGGGCGGCGAGCAGGGCGCGGATGCGCTCGAGGCCGAGGTGGACCCCGAAGCGCTCCAGCGCGGCCAGGGCGCGCTCGGCTTCGGCAGGCAGCAAGGTGGCCGGGCGGAGACCCGGCGATCTACGCCGGGAGGAAGTGGCGCAGGCAGCGCCCGAGCGTCGTCTTCAAGTCGACGCGGGGTACCACCAGGTCGAGGAAGCCGTGCTCCAGCAGGAACTCGCTGCGCTGGAAGCCCTCGGGCAGGCTCTGGCGGATCGTCTGCTCGATCACCCGTGGACCGGCGAACCCGATCAGCGCGCCCGGCTCCGCCACGTTGAGGTCGCCCAGCATCGCGAACGAGGCGGTGACGCCGCCGGTGGTCGGGTCGGTGAGCACCGAGAGGTAGGGCAGGCTCGCCTCGCGCAGCCGCGCCAGGGCGGCGGAGATCTTCGCCATCTGCATCAGCGAGAGCACGCCCTCCTGCATGCGGGCGCCGCCGGAAGCCGAGACGACCACCAGCGGCCGACCGGTCTCGAGCGCCAACTCGGCGGCGCGGGTGATCTTCTCGCCCACCACCGAGCCCATGGAGCCGCCCATGAAACGGTAGTCCATCACCGCCAGCACCACCGGCACGCCGTCGAGGTGGCCTTCGACCACGATCGCCGCGTCGCTCTCGCCGAGAGCCTCCTGGTAGGACTTCAGGCGGTCGCGGTAGCGCTTGGTGTCGCGGAAGTGGAGCGGGTCCTTCGGGGCGATGCCGTCGAACAGGCGGGCCGGCTCGTCGTCGTCGAGCAGCAGCGCGATGCGCGTCGGCGCGTCGATGCGGAAGTGATACCCGCACTTCGGGCAGACGCGCAGGTTGTGCTCCAGGTCGCGCGAGTACACGACCTCCTTGCATCCCTCGCACTTGACCCACAGCCCTTCGGGCACGCTGCTGCGGGGCCGGTCCTCGCGGACCGGTTTCGGCGTCTTGGTCTTCTTGAACCAGGGCATGGCGCCGCCGGGCGGTGGCTCAGCCCTCGCCCTCGGTGCCGTCCTCGCCCTCGAGGTCGTTGGGGATCCCCAGCCGCTGGCAGGCGGCGTCGTACATCTGGGCGGCGGCCTTCTTGGCGGTCTGCAGGGCGGCGAGGCGATCCTTCACCTTCGCCAGCTCCGCCTCGATCTGGTTGTCCAGCTCCTCGATCTCCTGGCGCGTCACGTCGAGCGTGTTCTGGTAGAAGCGCCGCTGATCGTCGTTGAGGTCCATCGATGTCTCCCCAAGATGTGCCGGAAAGCGTCGCGGCTCGAGGCCGGAACGGGAACTTCGGGCTCCCCCGCCTGCGCCCGCTCGGAGCCGCCAACGGCAGGCGGTGCGGGAGCCGCCGAGCCAGGGGAGGATACTGTGGTTTGCCGAGACTGACAAGGTTGGAGCCCGGGAGGTGCAGGCCCGGCGAGACGCTTCGCCCGGAGTGCCTGGCGGCGCGCCGGAGCGGGTCGCGGGCTGCGTGGCCGTCCGATCCGGCGACCGGCGCCTCTCGTCGCGGTGGCTCTCAGCGCGGCGCCGGCTCCTCGGCCGGCGGTGGTGGGAGCTCCGCCGGTCGCGGCTCCGCGCCGGGCCCCTCCGCCGCCGGCTCGAGCTCGGCAGGCGCCTGCGGGCGGGCCGCGCTCTCCCGGATGCGGGCGAGCTCGGCCTCGAGCTGGCGAATCCTGGATTCGTTCTCGCGCCGCATCTTCTCCTCGAGCGCCTGCTCCTGGCGGGCGAGCTCGGCTTCGGCCATCGCCTCGAGGTCGATCGGCGAGGTGGTACCGGCCGCCACTTCCGCCGGCGCCGAGCCGACCGGCAGCGGCACGCCCGCGGCGGTGCCGGCGGCGTCACCCGGCCCCTCGCTGGCCGCCTCCTCGCGCGCTGGTTCGGTCACCGCGGGCGGCTCGCCGGACCGTTCCGCGCCGCCGCCGACCGGACCGAACAGCAGCCAACCGGCGACCGCGGCGGCCAGCAGCAGCACCGCCACCAGCAGCCAGCGGCCCCGATGCCCGCCCTCCTCGACGTCCGCGTCGCCGACCGGCG
>DATACC010000072.1:0-10088 GCA_036259255.1 Thermoanaerobaculia bacterium
CGCGGCGTCAGCGGCCCGGCGGTCTGCCCAGGTAATGATAGGGGTGGTGGTCGGCCGCGGCGTCGGCGAGGGTGAACTCGTAGAGGCCGGAAAGCAGCCCCGTGTCCCCCGAGAGCCGCACCACCAGCTCGCGGTCGACCACCACCCAGCTGCCGTCGAACTCGGCGAAGCCGGTGGCGAAGGTGCCCGCCACCCGCAGCGTCTGGTAGCGGAAACGCGGCCGGCCGTCGGCGAAGCCGAGAGCCACCAGGCGCAGGCGGTCGCCCTCCTCCACCGCCAGGCGCCGCGCCAGCTCGGCCCCGAGCACCGCGCCGGGCACCCCTTCGGCGTCCGCGGCGAGCTGCTCCGCGCTGGCGGTGAGCTGGCCGCCGCCGGCGTCGACGCCGCGCAGGGTGACCTCCGTCGCCGCGTCGGAGCGCTCCGGCACCGACACCGTGCCCTCGCCGTAGGCCACCCGCCCCACCCGCTCCACGCCGGGGATCGCCTCGAGGCGCCGCAGCACCTCCGGCCCGAGCTCGTCGGCACCGCGGCCCATGGGCGAGGCGATGATCGGCGCGTTGCCCTGGATCAGCTTGCGCTCGAGGTCCTCGCGATAGCCGGTCATCAGCGCCATGGCGATGATCATCGCCGTCACCCCCAAGGCGATGGCGGCCAGCGCCGCCCGGGCGGTGCCGCCGAGCAGGCGGCTGCGCCGCCCACGCAGGAAGCGCCAGGCGACGATGCCGATGAGCGGGCCACGCAAGGGGCGCGGCGGGTGGTCGGGGACCTCGGAGGCGTCCGCCGGGCCGCGGCCCCTCATGCCGGCCGGCGGCACAGGGCGAGGAAGCGGTCGAACAGGGGTGTCGCGTCGTGGGGCCCGGGGGCGGCCTCCGGGTGGTACTGCACCGAGACCACCGGCCGCCCCTCGACCTCGAAGGCCTCCACCGTCCCGTCGTTCAGGTTCACCTCGCTCACCCGGCACCCGGCGGGCAGCGAGTCGGCGCGCACCGCGAAGCCGTGGTTCTGGCTGGTGATCGCCACCCGGCCGCCCTCCACCCGGCGCACCGGCTGGTTGCCGCCGTGGTGGCCGAACTTGAGCTTGAACGTCTCGCCGCCCAGAGCGAGGCCGAGGAGCTGGTGGCCGAGGCAGATGCCGAGCATCGGCGTGCCGCTGTCGACCAGCTCGCGCACCGCGCCGACGATGCCGACCAGGGGCTGCGGATCGCCGGGGCCGTTGGAGAGAACCACCCCGTCGGCCTGGAGGGCGAGGCAGTCGGCCGCCGGGGTGCGGGCCGGCAGCACGGTGAGCCGGGCGCCGCGCTCGCGCAGGCTGCGCAGGATGTTCTCCTTGACGCCGAAGTCGTAGACCGCCAGATGCATGCGCTCCTCGCCCTCGGCCGGCAGCTCGCGGGGCGCCGCGCAGGTGACGTCGTCCACCAGGGCGCGCCCCTCCATGCCGGGGAAGGCGGCCAGCTCGGCGCTCAGCGCCTCGACGTCGGTGCGCTCGGTGGTCAGCACGCCGCGCAGGGCCCCGTGCTCGCGCAGCCGCCGCACCAGGGCGCGGGTGTCGAGACCGGCCAGCGCCGGCACGCCCCAGCGGCGCAGGGACTCGGGCAGGTCGTCGCCGTGGCCCGAGCCGGACGCCCGGGCCGTGAAGTTGCGGGCGACGAAACCCTCGACCCACGGCCGCCCCGATTCCTCCGCCTCGCGGTGCACGCCGTAGTTGCCGATGTGGGGCTGGGTCATCACCACGATCTGGCCGCGGTACGAGGGGTCGGTGAGGATCTCCTGATAGCCGGTCATCGAGGTGTTGAACACCACCTCGCCGAAGCGGGTGCCGGGAGCCACCGCCTCGCCGCGGAACGCCGAGCCGTCCTCGAGCAGCAGCAGGCCTTCGCTGGGGGATCGCACCGTCATGGGCGAGCTATCCTAGCAGCGTCGCTTCGCTCCTTCCGGCGCCTCCCACCACCCCTCCACTGCCCTCGCGGGCCGGCTTCCCGTTGACCCTACGAAACTCTTCGTATATCCTGCGCGTACTTCTGTCAGAGCACGAGCCGCGGCGGTCACGGCAGCCGCGAGCCCGACGACAGACACCTGGGACCTGCCCTGCGGCCACCGCCGGGCGGGCCCGACGCAAGACGCTCGTCCGAGAGCGCGAGGAGACTTCCCATGGATCGACAGCCCGCCCGACCGATTTGCCCGACGCATCCAGCCACCCGCCTGGGCCTGGCGCTCGTCCTTGCCTCCGCCGTCGCCCTGGCTCCCGGCGCTGCCGCCGAAGAGATGGCAGAGTGGGAGCGGGAGATGGAGGTCGAGGCCACCTGCCTCGACTGGCAGAAGGTGCGCCGCTGCGCCGACGAAGCCGGCGACCTGCAGTACGAATGCGTGGCCAAGAGCCCCTTCGCCAAGTTTTGGGCCCTGGTGACGGGCAACGACCGCAAGCAGGACGACGAGGTCCGGGTGGTGAAGGTGCGCAAGGGTCCGGACGAAACCGAGCAGGCCGAGGTGATCCGCGATGCCGAGGCCAGGGCCGAGGCGGCCGCAGGGGCTGCCGAAGCCAACGGCACCGGGACCCGGGAAAGCGGGACGGCCAGCATCGGCGGCACCGACTCCCCCCGAAACGTGAAGGTGAAGCGGGTCGTGCGGGAGGGCGACCTGCCGCGCTGCAGTGACGGGCGGTGAGCCGCGCCGCGCGGGAATCGGCCATCCGGTTCCCGCGCGCCCCGGCGCCCGCCACCCGTCCCCCGGCACCCGCCCCCCGGCACCGGCCCCCCTCCACTGTCCCCCTGCACTGGCGACGAGGCACTAGAGACATGACACCCATCGTCCGCAAGCCGACCCCCGCCGAGCTGACCATCCTGTCGGTCCTGTGGGAGCGGGGTCCGAGCACGGTTCGGCAGATCCACGAGAGCTTCGACGACTCCACCGGGTACACGACCATCTTGAAGACGTTGCAGATCATGAGCGCCAAGGGCTTGGTGCGGCGCGACGAGAGCCAGCGTGCCCACGTCTACCACGCCCTCCATCCCCAGGAGGAGATCCAGAGCCACCTGGTGGTCAACCTGCTGGACGGAGCCTTCGGTGGATCCGCCGCCAAGCTGGTGATGCAGGCCCTGTCGACGCGGCCCGCCTCTTCGGCGGAGCTCGACGAGATCCGCGGACTGCTGGAAAACCTCCAGGAGCGGGCGGATGTGGGCTGACCGCCTGGTCGATGCCCTCGGCTGGGCGCTGCTCCACTCGCTGTGGCAGGTGGGCGTGGTGGCTTTGGGAGCCGCGACGATCCTCACCCTGCTGCGCCGCCGGAGCGCGGCGAGCCGCTACGCGGTGGCCTACGGCGGCCTGCTCCTGATGGTGGCGCTGCCGTGCCTCACCGCGTGGGTGCTCGCCACGCCGCTGACGGGAGTTCGGACGGGCCCCGCGCCGGCCTTCGGCGAGGCAGCGGCCGAGAGCCCGGTCCTGCCGGTCGAGCTGCCGGTTGTCGAGTTGCCGGGCCCGGTCGCGGCTTTCGCCGCCGGCGCGGCAAGCCGGCTCGATCCGCTCCTGCCGTGGATGGTGGCCTGCTGGCTGCTCGGCGTCGCCACCTCGGCGACCCGGCTGGCCGGCGGCTACATTCAGGTGCGGCGCCTTCGACGCCGCGGCGTGCTTCCCGTTCCGGAACGGTGGCAACGCACCTTCGCCGGGCTCGCCGAGCGGCTGCGCATCCGCCGGCCGGTGCGCCTGGTGGCCTCCGCCCGCCTGCTGGTTCCGGCCGCCTGCGGCTGGCTACGGCCCATGGTGATCGTGCCCCTCGGCGTTCTCACCGGCCTGCCGCCGGCCCAGGTGGAGAGCATCCTGGCCCACGAGCTGGCCCACGTCCGGCGCCACGACTACCTGCTGAACCTGCTGCAGTGCGTCGCCGAGATGCTGCTCTTCTACCACCCGGCGGCGTGGTGGCTTTCGGCCCGGGTGCGCGCCGAGCGCGAGAACTGCTGCGATGATCTGGCGGTGGCGGTCTGCGGCGATGCCCGGACCTATGCCCAGGCCCTGGCCGGCATCGAGATGCTGCGCGCAGCGCCCGTTCCGGTGCCGGCGCTGGCGGCGTCCGGAGGCTCGCTGCTGGCGCGCATCCGCCGCCTCGTGGCACCGCCCCCGGTGGCCGCTGAGGCCGGGCCCCGCGTGGCCGCCGCGGGCCTGCTGGGCGCCACCGTGGTGGTCGCCTGCCTCGCCCTGGCCGTGCGCGCCGACGTCCCGACCCGAGATGCCACGGCGCCCGCGGGCACCGTCCTGGTCAGCACGGCCTTCTCCTGGGAGGACGAGCTGCGGGTCGAAAGCACCTGCGACCAGTGGGAGAAGCCGCGCCGGTGCATCGACGAGGACGGCCACGGCCGCTTCGAGTGCGCGGTGAAGAGCCCGCTGGCGGCCGTGCTCCGCGCGCTGCAACCCGGCCGGTCGCAGGACCCGCAGGTGCGGGTGGAGACGATCCGCCGGGCGTCCGACGGCGTCGAGCCGAGGCTGGCGGAGCCCACGTCCGAGAGTCGGCTCCGCGCTGCCACCCAGACGGCGGCGACGGCGACGCCGGACCGGATCGTCACCGAGCACGTGATCGTGACGGACCTGCCACACTGCCGGACGTCCCCAGCGATTTCCGGCCGAGCTTTCGGGGAGAGATGAGACCATGAATCTTTTGCAGGACCTGCGGTTCCACTTCCGTTCGATGCTGCGCAACCCGGGATTCTTCGCGGTGGCGATCCTCACGCTCGCCCTCGCCATCGGCGCCAACACGGCCATCTTCAGCATCCTCAACGCCGTGCTCTTCCGCCCCTACCCCTACCCCAACCCGGACGAGCTGGTGGTCGTGCGCGCGGTCAACCCGCCCCTCGATGTCGACAACGGCAGCGTGTCGTATGTCGACTTCGCGGACTTCCGGGAACAGAGCGACACCTTCACGGACCTGGCGGCGATCCGCACCCGACAGTTCAACGTCGGCGGCGTCGACGACCCGGTGCGGGTGCCCGGCGCCGAGGCCACCGCCGGCCTGTTCGAGATCCTCGGCGGCAAGCCGCTGCTCGGCCGCACCTTCCTGCCCGCCGAGGACCGTCCCGGCGGCGAGAAGGTGGTGGTCCTCAGCCAGCGGCTGTGGCAACGGTTGTTCGACGCCGACCCCGGGATCCTGGGCCGGTCGGTGAAGATCGACACCGTGCCCCACACCGTCGTGGGGGTGGTGCCGCCCCATGCCCAGTTCCCGGACACCGATATGGCGGAGCTGTTCGTGCCCGCGGCCCGGGACCCGGCCGTCGAGCCGCGGGAGAGCCGGGAGGAGCTGGTGATCGGGCGGCTGGCGCCGGGCGTGGAGGCGGACCGCGCCGAGTCCGAGCTCGGCGGCATCGCCGAGCGGCTGGCGGGCCAGCACGTGGAGAGCAACGAGAACTGGGGCGTGAACGTGCAGACCCTGCGCGAGTTCCGCACCCGGCGCTTCAAGGCGCTGTCGCTGATCCTGTTCGGCGTCGTCGGCCTGGTGCTGCTGATCGCCTGCGTCAACGTCTCGAACCTGCTGCTCCAGCGCGCCACGATCCGCGAACGGGAGATCGCCATCCGCTCGGCGGTCGGCGCCCAGCGCTCGCGGGTGGTGGGCCAGCTCCTCACCGAGAGCGTAATGCTGGCGCTGGCCGGCGGCGTCCTCGGCTTGGTGTTCGCCCATTGGGGGCTGCGCCTGCTGGTGCGCACCATTCCCCAGGACCTGCCGAGCTACATGAACGACTTCGCCATCGACGGCCGGGTGTTGGGCTTCCTGCTCCTCGTGGCTTTGCTGACGGCAGTGCTGTTCGGGCTGGCGCCCTCGCTTCGCCTGTCGAAGCCGAACCTCACCGGCTCGTTGTCGGAGTCCGGCGCGCGCACCAGCGGCAGCGCCTCGCGGCGCCGGTCGCGCAACGCCCTGGTGGTGGCGGAGGTGGCCCTGTCCCTCGTGCTGCTGATCGGGGCGGGGCTGATGATCAAGAGCTTCCGTGCTCTCCAGACCGTCGACCCCGGTTTCGAGACGGCCAACGCCCTCACCCTTCAGGTCAACCTGCCGCCCTCTCAGTACGTGACGGCGGCACAGCGCATTCAGTTCATCGACCAGGCGGTCGAGCGGCTCGGCTCGCTACCCGGAGTCACCGCCGCGGGGGCCACCACCGAGCTGCCCTTGCGCGATGGCCTGTACGTCGCCCTGAGCACCGAGGGCCAGTCGGCCGAGGAGAGCCGGAACAACCCGCTGTCGGCCTTCCGGCTGGTCGCCGGCGACCTGCTGGAGGCGGCCGGCATGCCGGTGGTCCAGGGGCGGGCCTTCACCCGCCAGGACTTCGCCGATCCGCCGCGCTCGGTGGTGGTGAGCTCCAACCTGGCGGCGCGCCTGTGGCCCGAGGAGCCGGCCGTGGGGCAACGCCTGCGCCTCGAGGTGGGCGACGACGCGCCGTGGTTGCTCGTCGTCGGCGTCATCGGCGACCTGCGGGCTCTCGAAGGCCGCGGCGAGGACGAGCGGTACCAGGTGCTGGTGCCTTACCCGTTCCTCGAATCGATGGCCTACACCGATCTCGCCTTCGTGCTACGCACGGCGGGGGATCCGCTGGCCGTCGCCGCGGCGGCACGCCAGGAGATCCAGAGCCTCGATGCCGACCTGCCGGTGGTCGACGTCCGTTCCATGGAGCAGGTGATGGACCGGTCCGTCTGGTTGCAGCGCATGACCAGCATGCTGTTCGCCGTGTTCGCAGCCGTCGCCCTGGTGCTCGCCATGGTCGGCATGTACGGCACCATGTCCTACTCCTTCGCCCAGCGCAGGCGGGAGATCGGCATCCGCATGGCCCTCGGGGCGCGCGGCGTCGACGTGCAGAAGCTGGTGGTGCGTCAGGGTGCCAAGCTGGTGGCGATCGCGGTGGTCATCGGCCTGGCCGTGGCCTTCGGGCTGAGCCGGGTGCTCGGTCGCCTGCTCTTCGAGGTCCGCAGCACCGACCCGGCCACCTTCGTCGGTGTCACGGTGCTGCTGGTGGCGGTCGCCCTGGCCGCCATCTACATCCCGGCCCGCCGGGCGAGCCGGGTGCAGCCGGTGATCGCGCTGCGCCAGGAGTAGGGTCAGGAGTAGGGCGCGGTACCGCCGCCGGCCGGGCGGCTCCTGCTACCGGCCGGCGGCCACCAGCTCGGAGCCCGGGGCCGCCTCCGCCGGCGCCGCCTCCCCTGGGGCCGCCCCCTGGGTGGTGAGCTGCCCTTCCTCCAGCTTCAAGATGCGGTCGGCCACGCCGAAGTACCGGTCGTCGTGGCTGATCACCAGCACCGCCTTGCCGCGCCGCTTGAGCTCCGGCAGCAGGCGCCGGTAGAAGACCTCCTTGAACTGCGGGTCCTGGTCGGCCGCCCACTCGTCGAAGACGTAGATGGGACGGTCCTCCAAGTAGGCGGTGAGCAGCGCCAACCGCTTGCGCTGCCCCTTGGAGAGATCGATCGTCGACAGCCTGCCGTCGCGCACCACGACCTTGCGGGTGAGCTGGAGGTCCTCCAGGTAGCGGCCGGCCCGCTCGTCCAGGTCGACCGCTTCGAGGCCGAGCAGGCGGTCGAACAGGTAGAACTCGGAAAAGACCACCGAGAACCGCTGTCGGTAGGCCTCCCGCTCCTCCTCGCCCACCGGCTCGCCGTCGACCAGCACCTCGCCCCGCTCCGGCGCATAGAGCCCGGTCAACAGCTTGGCGAAGGTGGTCTTGCCGCTGCCGTTGCCACCGACCAGGAAGACCACCTCGCCGGGGCGCAGGGCGAAGTCGAGGGGCCCGAGCACGAAGCCGCGCTCGTCGGACTCGCCGCGGTAGGCGCGAGCCACTCCGCGCAACTCCAGGCAACGCCATTCCGGTGCGGAGTCGGCACCGCCCTCGGCGAGTGCTTCCGGCGGCTCCTCGAGGAGGTTGAGCCCCAGCCGCTCCACCTTGTCGAGGGCGACGCCACCGCGGCCGAGCTGGGGCAGCGCGTTCATCAGCATCTGCAGCGGCCCGCGCACGTAGAGCAGCACCAGGACGAAGCCGGTGACGATCGGAGCGAGATCCGCGGGCAGCCACTGGCGGCCGAAGACGACGATGCCGATGACCACGAAGAACAGGGCCGTCCCCCAGGTGCCGGCGCCGCTGAACACCATGCGCGCCCGTACCGCGTGCCCGATCAACCGCCGGGCCGTCACCTCGACGGCGGCCAGGAACGCGCCGCGCCGCCGCGCGTGGAGCTTCAGCTCCTTGCTGCCCTCGGTGAGGGCCCGGAAGTGCCCGTAGAGGGCGTCCTGCTCCTCCCGCATGCGGCGGAAACCGGAGATTCCGCCGCGGATCGCCAACCGGTAGGTGCCGGTGCCGAAGACCATCGTGACGACGAAGACCGCCATCAGCAACGGCGAAAGGATACCCATATAGACCGTGCAGGCGGCCAGGAGCGTGATGTTGACGAGGATCATCGGGAGCTGCCCGATGGCGGCGGTGATGGCCAGGATGTCGTCGGTCAGCGTCGCCAGCAGCCGGTGCGCCCCCAGCATCTCCAGCCGCGGCAGCGGTGCCGCCAGGATGCGCCGGCTGAGCATGAGCTGGAGCTGGAAGACGGCCTGTTGCCCGAGGCGGATCAGCAGGTAGTCGGCGACCAGCCGGGTCAGCGGTGCGGCCAGGAACAGCAGGGTGAAGGCGACCAGGTAGGTCGACAGGGCGCCCTCCGGGTCGAGGGCCAGGGCCTCGTTGACCACGGCGATCAGACCCGCTCCCGTGGCGCCGCTGATCAAGCCCGCCAGGCCGGCGAGGACGGCGGCGTAGGGCGAGGTACGGGCGAGAAGACGCATCAGCTTCAACATCAGGAGCTCCCTCCGGGGTGTCTGCCGTCGGCCAGGCAGGCGGCGAGTCGGCGGGCGAGGTCCCCCACCTGGGGCTCGCGCAGAATCGTGTAATGGTTGCCGGGCACGGCGACGATGTCGACGCCAGCGGCGAGGCCGGCCCAACGGGCGGCGGCGAGCTCGGCCGCCGGCCGCCCCGCGGGCCGGACGAACGTCAACCGGCCCGGATACGGCTCCGGCCGGTAGCGCAACAGGGCGTGGAGGTTGGCGTCGTAGATGCGGCCGAGCCGCAGGAGCTGCTCCGGCGCCGCACCGGCCGGAAGCGCACCGGCGGCCTGAGCGTGCTCCAGCACCGCCGCCAGGCGGCGCTCGGGGGCGAGGCGGCGCAGGGCGTCGGTGTCGAGCCTCAAGGGGACGCCCCCCAGGCCCTCGAGATCGCGCACCAGGAGGGTGAGCCGCTCCAGCGGGTCGAGCTCCAGCGGGGCTGCCCCCGGCGCGGCGGGCTCCGGTCCTCCGGGGCCCGCCGTGGCGGCCGGCGGCTCCGGCAGCTCGCCGTCGATCACCGCCAGCAACTCCACATCTTCGCCGGCGGCCCGGAGCTGGCGAGCCATCTCGTAGGCCACGACGCCACCGAAGGACCAGCCGGCAAGCCGGTACGGCCCGTCGGGCTGGACCTCCCGCACCGCGTCCAGATAGCGCTCGGCCATCGTCTCGACGGTGGGGGCGGCACCTCCGGCCTCTTCCGCGGCCCCAGGCAAGCTGGCTTGCAGGCCGTAGAACGGCTCCTCGGGTCCCAGGTTGCGGGCCAGCTCGACGTAGCAGAAGACGTTGCCGCCGATGGGATGGACGCAGAACAGGGGACGGCCCGCTCCACCGGTCTGCAGCGGTACCAGGATGGGCGGCTCGGTGACGACCTCCTCCTGCCGCAGCATCTCGGCCATGGTCTCGACGGTGGAGCGCTGGAAGACGATCGACAGCGGAAGGTCGCGGCCGAACCGCTGCTGGATGCGGCTCACCAGGCGGACGGCGAGCAGCGAATGGCCACCGAGGGCGAAGAAGTCGTCCGCCACCCCGGCGGGTTCCCCCAGGACCTCCTCCCAGATCCGCACCAGCTCCAGCTCCACGGCGTCGCGGGGGGCGCGGCGCTCGGAGCCGGTGCTGCGCGGGGCCGCGGCGTCGGGCTCCGGCAGGCGGCGGCGGTCGATCTTGCCGTTCGGGGTGCGGGGCAGGGCGTCGAGCAGGACGAAGCGGCTCGGCACCATGTGCTCCGGGAGGGTGCGGCGCAGGGCGGCGCGCAACGCCTCGTCGGCCGGTG
>DATACC010000073.1:0-2583 GCA_036259255.1 Thermoanaerobaculia bacterium
CGTCGGGCTCCGGCAGGCGGCGGCGGTCGATCTTGCCGTTCGGGGTGCGGGGCAGGGCGTCGAGCAGGACGAAGCGGCTCGGCACCATGTGCTCCGGGAGGGTGCGGCGCAGGGCGGCGCGCAACGCCTCGTCGGCCGGTGCCGGCTCGGCCGCGGCGACGAGGTAGGCCACCAGCGCCCGGTCGCCGCCCTCGCCGCGGGCCACCACCGCCGCCTCGGCGATCTCGGGCAGCCGGTCGAGGGCGGCCTCGATCTCGCCCGGCTCGATGCGGAACCCGCGCACCTTCACCTGGTGGTCGGCGCGGCCGAGGTACACCAGCTCCCCGTCCGGGCGCCAGCGGGCGAGGTCGCCGGTGCGGTACATCCGCTCGCCCGCGGCGCTGCCCGCCGCCTCCCCCGCCAGCGGGTTGGGGACGAAACGCTCGGCGGTGAGCGCCGGGCGCCCCCAGTAGCCCCGGGCCAGACCCGCGCCGGCCAGGTACAGCTCCCCCGCGACGCCCACCGGCACCGGCCCCAGCCGGCCATCGAGCAGGTACGCCCGGGTGCGCGGCAGGGGGCGGCCGATGGCCGGTACCGCGCTGCCCCGGGGCACCCGAGAGAAGGTCGAGTAGGTGGTGTCCTCCGACGGGCCGTAGAGGTTCCACACCTCCGCCTCCGGGCAGCTCCCGTGGATGCGCTCCACCAGCGAGCCGAGCAGCGCCTCGCCCGCCAGGTTCACCGTGCGCACGCCGGGCGGCACGTGGCCGCCCCGCACCAGCTCGGCCATCGCCGAGGGCACCGTGTTGACCATCCGCACCTCGCCGGCCGCCGCCAGCTCCGGCAGTTGCAGGGCATCGCGGGCGAGGATCACCTTGCCGCCCCAGGCGAGCGGCACCAGCAGCTCGAACACCGACAGATCGAAGTTGATCGAGGTCGACGCCAGAACGCCGTCGAGCTCCCCCGGTGTGAACGCCTCCCGGGCCCACTCGACCAGCGCCGCCGTGCCCCGGTGGACCACCGCCACCCCCTTCGGCCGGCCGGTGGACCCCGAGGTGAAGACCAGGTGGGACAGGCTCTCCGGGGCGATGTCCACCCCCGGCGGCACCGGCGGCTCCGTCGCCGCCGCCGTCTCGGCCGCGGCGATCGCCACCACCCGGCAGCCGGCCGGCAGGGCGACCTCCGCGAGCTCGCCGCCGCCTCCCACCAGCACCACCGGCGGCCCGACGTCCGCCAGCATGAAGCCCAGACGCTCGGCCGGGTAGGACGGGTCGAGGGGCAGGTAGCCGCCGCCCGCCTCGAGCACCGCCAGCACCGCCACCACCAGCTCGCTGCCGCGCCCCAGGCACAGCCCCACCGGCACGTCGGACCCGACCCCCTGGCGCCGCAGCCAGTGGGCCAGGCGGTGCACCCGGGCCACCAGCTCGCCGTAGGCCAGCCGCTCCTCGCCCACCACCAGCGCCGTCGCCGCCGGCGTGCGCGCCGCCTGCTCGGCGATGCGCACCGGCACCGGCACCCCGGCCGCCGAGCGCCCCGTGTCGTTCCACTCCGTCAGCACCTGGCGCCGCTCGCCCGCGCTCAGCAGCGGCAGCTCCGAGAGCCGCGCCTCCGGGTGCGCCACCACGCCCGCCAGGAGCGTGCGCCAGTGGCCCAGCAGGCGCTCCATGCTGGCAGCGTCGAACAGGTCGGTGCGGTACTCCACGGCACCGGTGAGCCCGCGGGGGCCCTCCCCCATCGCCAGCGTCAGGTCGAACTTCGCCGTGGTGCCCTCCACCCCGAACGGCGCCACCGCGAGATCTCCCAGCTTCGGCCCTTCGCCGCCCGCGCTCTGGAAGGTGAACATCACCTGGAACAGCGGCGAGCGGTCCAGGCGGCGCTCCGGCTCCAGCGCGTCCACCAGCCGCTCGAAGGGCACCTCCTGGTGGGCGAAGGCGTCGAGGGCGGCCTCCCGCGTCGCCGCCAGGTGGTCCGCGAAGGAGGGGTCCCCCGCCATCCGGGCGCGCAGCACCAGGGTATTGACGAAGAACCCGATCAGCGGCTCCACCTCCACCCGCCCGCGGCCCGCCACCGGTGTGCCGACGGCGAGGTCGTCCTGCCCCGAGTGGCGGTGGAGCAGCACCTCGAAGGCCGCCAGCAGCAGCACGAACGGCGTCGCCCCGCGGCGCCGCCCCAGCGCCAGCAGCTCACCGCTGAGCCCCTCCCCCAGCGCCAGCGGCAGCGCCGCCCCGCGAGTCCCCGCCACCGGCGGGCGCGGCCGGTCCGTCGGCAGCTCCAGGGCCGGTACCCCGCCCAGCCGGGTGCGCCAGTGCTCCACCTCGGCGTCGAGCGCCGCGCCCGCCAGCCGCCGGCGCTGCCAGCGGGCGAAGTCCGCGTACTGCACCGCCAGCTCCGGCAGAGGCGACGGCGAGCCGGCAGCGAACGCGCCGTAGAGCACCGCCACCTCCCGGGTGAGGATCGTCGTCGACCACCCGTCGCTCGCGATGTGGTGCACCGTCACCGCCAGCACGTGCTCCGACGGGCCCAGCCGCAGCAGCAACCCGCGCAGCACCGGCGCCGACCCGAGATCGAACGGCCGCCGACCCTCCTGGCGCACCAGCCTCCGGGCCA
>DATACC010000074.1:0-6654 GCA_036259255.1 Thermoanaerobaculia bacterium
CCGTCGATGCGCAACCGGAAGCCGGAGCGCTCCACCTCGACGCCGGCGAGCTTGCGCTCGGCGACCAGCTCCACCAGCTCCTTGATCTGCTCGAAGGTCAACACGTCGATGGTTCCTCGCAGGCGGTTCGAAAAAGGCTAGGCGAGGTCGTCCTCGAGCAGCAGGATCGCCCGGCGCAGCTCGAAACGGGCGCGGCCGTAGCTGCCCTCGGGCCCCAGGACCAGCAGCAGGTAGTAGCCCTCGCCGACGGAGCTTACCATCAGCGTCAGGCGGTCGGTGCTGACGCTCAACTGGTTCACCTCGCCGACGCCGAGATCTCTGTGGTCGCCCGAGATGGCGCGCACCTGGTTGACCAGCTCGGCGGCCAGCAGATCGAGGTCGAGGCCACCGTCGGCACTCACCGACTCCACCGGGATGCCGTCCGCGTCCACCAGGCAGAGTGCCAGGGCGCCCGGAACGCGGTTGCTGATCCGGGTCAGCCGCTCAAGAAACATCGCGCCGGCCCCTCCCGCGGCGAATCCGGGCCAGGTAGGCGTGCAGCAGCGCCGTGCGTACCGGCTGGTCCGGATCGGCGTCCTGGAGCAGCTCCTGGGCCGTGACCGGCGTGGGCTCGGTGGCGGCGGCGCGGGCCAGACCCTCGTAGGCGGCGGCATTGTCCGGTTCTCGATCGAGCACCGCCGAGAAGATCTCCCGGGCGCGGTGCGGATGACCCTGCTCGAGGTAGAGGCGGCCGAGGGTGACCGTGGCCTCTCCGCTCTCGGCAGGCTCCGCGGGCGGCGGTGCAGGCTCGGTGGCGGCCGGCTCGTCGGCGGCGGGCTCGGGCAGGGCCGGCTCGGGAATGGCCAGGTCGGGGAGGGCTGGCGCGAGGTCCGCCAGTCCGCCCGACGACGGCTCGGCGGAGGCGCCCGGGGCCGGTACGGCCAAGGCGCGCTGGATCGAGGATCCGAGGGCCGTCGGCTCCGGATCCGCGGCCGCGGCGAGCTCGGCGGCAGGCTTCGTCGGCCGTGCCGGGGATTCGACCGTCGGGGGTGGCGCCGCCATCGGGAAGAGGCCCTCGCTGCCGAGGCCGTGGAGGTAGAGCCGGCGCGCCTCCGGCGAATCGAGATCGCCGAAGGGATTGCCGTCCGCTCCGTCGGCCGCGTACAGCGGCGGCACCGGCGGCCGGGGCGCCGCCGTCTCGTCCGCCCGAGGAACCGAAGGTGCCGCGGGTGCGATCCCGCCGGAGTCGTCGCCGGCAGCGTGCCTTCCACCCCCATGCTGCCCGCCCTGCCCCGACTGCCCGCCCGCGCCCTGCGGCGCCTCGCTCGCCCCGTCGGTTCTCATCGCTGCCTCCTCCGCAGGTTCCTTGGACCGGGCCACCGGGGCCGCCGGCCGGCCCCCCGGGGGGACGGCACGCACGCGGCGCTCGAGGTCGCCGATGGCCGGGTCGCTCTCGTTGAGCAGGCGGTAGATGCCGAGCCGCTGCCGGGCGAGGCTGCGTTCTCCGCGGGCCAGGTGCGCCTCCACCAGGGCCTTGTTGGCAACCAGGTTGGTGGCGTCGAAGCCCAGCGCCCGCTCCAGCGACGCCGCGGCACCGTCGGCGTCGCCCAAGGCGAGGCGCACGCGGCCGAGGGCGACGTGGGCCGAGACGTGGTTCGGATGACTTGCCAGCCCCGACTCCAGCACCTCGGCCGCCTCGCGGTAGCGCTCGCGGCGGCGGTACTCCTCGGCGAGCTGGAGGAAGACGCGGGAATCGGGTTCTGTCTCCCAGCGGCGGCGCAACTCGGCAAGGTGCTCGTCGTTGGGTTCGGCGGGCGGCATCGGGGAGGGTGGCGAAGTGTGCTCGGAGTATACAGCAACGCCCTCACGGAACCGTGAGGGCGTCGCCCCTCGAACAGGGTACCCGCGACTGGCTTCTAGGAGTCCAGCGCCCCCACGGTCACGGTCTGGAAGGCCGAGGCGGTGTCGCACGCGTTGGACACCCTCACCGTGATCGTCTTCGGGCCCGCCGTCTGGTACTCGAAGAAGCCGGGATTGCGCGACGTCGAGTCGACGAGTCCGTCGTTGTCCTTGTCCCACTCGAAGGTGAGGGGCTGCTGTCCGGTGACCTCCACCGCCTCGATGTTGGCGCGGAACGAGTTGGTTCCGGTGGAGCCGCCGTTGGAGGCCGTGAAGTTGATCGTCGGGCGGCAGCGGCTGATGCGGATCTGGCTCGAATCGGTGAGGGTGTTGCCGCTCGCACCGCCGCTGACCGCCTGCACGGTGAAGCTGTCTCCGGGCAGGGCGGCCACGTCCTCGGGGGTGAGGCGCAGGGTGTCCGTCACCTCGCCCGAGGCGTTGGTGCGCAGGACCGAGCCGCCACTGTTCAGGGTGCCCGCCTCGGACTGGAAGTTGACCGCCGCGTTGGCCAGCGGCTCGCCCGTGGCGTCGCGGACCACGGCCAGCAGCCGGACCGAGCCGCCCTCCTCGTCGATCTGGGAGGGATTCGCCTGCAGGCTCACACTCCCGGCGGGCCTGCCGATCTCCACCTCCGTCGTCACGGCTTCGGTGGTTCCGGCCCGTGCCGACACCGTGGCGGTACCGATCTCGCCGGTGCCGCGCAGGATGGCGGTGGCGGCACCGTCGGCGCCGGTTTCGGCCACCGGGTCGATGGTTCCCAGGGTGGTGCTGAAGCGGATCTGGGTTCCGGGGTTCACGGGCGTGCCGTTGGGCTTGAGCGCGGTGACGAGCACGGTCGCCGTTCCGTTGGCGGTGATCTGCGACGGGCTGACCGAGAGCGTGAGAACCGTTCCGGACGGCGCGACGGGGCTGGCCTTGTCACAGGCCGCCGCGAAGAGCACGGAAACGGGGACGAGCAGAGCGAGGGCGAGGGCGTACTTCTTCTTCATGGCAAGCAAGTATACGAACCGGGGCGGCCGACCGTCCAGGCGACCGCCCCGAATTCGACCCTGGCTCCGGCCGGCTCAGCCGCCGCCGCCTTCACCGCCTTCGCCGCCTTCGCCCTCCCCGTCCTCGGGCGGCGGCCCCACGTCGTTGCGGCACGCGGTGTTGGTCGGGTTGTAGAGGAAGGCGTCCTCGAAGACGAAGTCGCACGAGGTCACCCGGTTCTCCACCGTCAGGTCGACCGCCGTGGGGAGGTAGCGCTGGCCGATGGTGCCGTCAGCGTTGTCGTCGCACGCTTCGGTGAGCAGCTCCTCCGGCGGCAGGAAGGGTGTGCTGGCCACCACCTGGGTGCCGTCGCCCGACACCGAGACCAGCGTCGCCGGCCGGCCGCCGATCCGCACCAGCGGATCGAAGAGGTTGTTGCCGCGCACCGTCACCTGGGTGCCGCCGGCCTGGGGACCGCTCGACGGCGTCACCTGGAAGACCACCGGTCCGAAGGCCTCCACCCGGTAGATGAAGTTGAGGCCACTGGAGGCGCTGTCGCCGGTGTCGATGTTGGTGACGCTGATCGGGCCGCTGACGTCCTGGCAGCCCGGCGGGTCGATGCCGACCGTGCGGATGACGATCTCCGTTCCGGTCACCGAGATCACCGGCTGGCCCAGGCCCCCCGCCTCCACCGCCACCGGGGCGTCGAAGCCCTGGCCGAAGATGGTCACCAGCGTGCCGCCGGTGTAGGGACCCTCGCCCGGCCCGGCCGAGAAGATCAGCACGTCGGTGCCGTAGCGGAAGCCGCTGGTGAAGGTGGCCGTCAGTCCGCTGTTCAGGTTGCGCACCCGCACCGACACCGTCGAGTTCTGGAACGACTGCCCGAAGCCGGTGGCCGACGGCGCGCGCACCTCGATGCGGTTGGGCTGCACGTTGAGCACCTCGGCCTCGAGAGCCACGTTGCCGTTGAAGAACTCCACCTGCACCGGCGACTGGAACCCCTGGCCGATGATCGACACCACGGTGCCGCCCTCGTTGGGGCCGGTGGTCGGAGTCAGCGAGAAGATCGACGGCTGGTTCTGCTGGTCGCCGCCCGGGGTGAAGGTGAAGCCGCCGGTCACCGTGTCGGTGGCCGCCTCCTCCTCGTTGACGTTGATCGTCACCGCCACGTCCACCGTGCTGCGCTCGTTGGGCGCCCCCGGCGACTCCGGCGAGCGCACCCGGATCTGGGTCGGCGTCACCGACAGCACCTGGGCGTTGACGCCGCCGAAGCTCACCCGCACCGGCTCCTCGAAGCCGGTGCCGCGAATCGTCACCGTGTCGCCGCCCGCGGTCGAGCCCTGGCTCGGGGAGATCTCGGAGATGAAGAAGGTCTCCGCCTCCGTGAGGTTGATCGTGGCCCGGCCCACGGACCCGGCCACCGTCGCCTGGATGGTCACCGCCCCGGCGGCCTCCGCCGGCACGAAGTAGGTCACCTGGGTGGTGCCGCCGGTCAGCGGCAGGTTGACCGAGGAAGGCCCTTCGGGCGTTCCGAAGCTGCCGGCGCTGGCGGTGATCACCGCCACGGTGCCGTTGGGCGGCGGCGCGCCGTTGGACTGCTGCGCCTGCACGGTCACCGTCACCGGGTCGGTCGAGCCGGCCGGCAACGTGCCGGGGTCGACGCTCACCGTGACGTTGTAGCTCGACGAGCCGCCGCCGCCGGTCCCCGGCGGGTTGCCGGGGTTGCGGTCCGGCTCCGTCGGCGAATCGCTCGAACAGGCGGCGACCAGGAGCAGCAGGGTGGACAGGGCGAGGCCCGGGATCCTGCGGACGGTCGGGGTGGGGCGGAGTGCTCGCATGGTTGAACCTCGATGTTCTACGGGACGAACTCGACGTCGAACCGCACCGGGGCGGTCGCGACGCTGTCGCCGGACAAGGTGCGGCCGAAGAACCGCATGGTGAATTCGATCAGGATCACCGGACTGCCGGTCTCGGTGTCGATGCCGCCGCCGGCGAACAGCAGGTCGGACAGCGGCGGGTTGAGGAATTGCTCGGCGCTCATCACCACCAGGTTGTCGTAGGTGATGTCGCCGCCGGCAGGGGCCACGCCGAAGATGCGCCGCACCATCGAGGTCGGCACGCGGGTTCCCTGGTCGCCGCGGCTGTAGGTCACCTCGTAGGTCTGCATCTCGACGTCCATCAAGGCGCTGGTGTTGCCCTGCGGATCCTTCGGGATGTTGGAGATCACGACCTCCTCGACCTGCAGCAGGTCGAGGGTGTTCACCGACACCCGCACCGGCAGGCCGTCGAAGTCGGTGACCGACAGGATGACGCTGCCCTCGCTCTGCTCCACGCGGTCTCCGCTGCACCCGCCTGCGGCGAGCAGCAGGAGCGTGGCGGCGGCGAGGGCGATGATCGGTCTTCTCATGGTTTCGATGCTCCTGGCGGTCCTAGAAGCGGATCACCCGCGGGGTGATGAAGATGAGCAGCTCGTTGTTCGAATCCTCGCGGCGCCGGTTCTTGAACAGGTTGCCGAGGATCGGGATGTTGGCGAGCCCCGGCACGCGGTCCTCGCCGCGGTTGGTCGACACCTCGTAGATGCCGCCGATCACCGTGGTGCCGCCGTCGCGCACCAGCACCCGCGTGCTCGCTTCCTTGGTGGAGATCGGCGCGTTGGTGGCTCCGGCCACGGTGAGACCGAACTCCGGGTTGCGCTTCTGGATGTTGATGTCCATCAGCACCGTCCCCTCGGCGGTAACCTGGGGCGTGACGTCGAGCCGCAGCGTGGCGTTGACGAACTGCACGCTCACGGTGTTGTTGGCCACCGTCTGGATCGGGATCTGGAAGCCCGACTGGATCGATGCCCGCTGGTTGTTGAGCGCCTGCACCTTGGGGGCCGACAGGATGTTCACCAGGCCCTCGTTCTCGGCCGCCTGCAGCTGGAGGTCGAGGTTGAAGGTGTTGAGCACGTTGCCCAGAGAGATGTCGATCAGCCCGTTCTCGCCGCCGGTGATCAGGTTGACGCCGCCGGCCACCGTTCCCTGGTTCGGGAACTGGAGCCCGGTGGTGTTGCCGAACTCCGGCGCCGCCGCCCCTTCGATGCCCCACTCGATGCCGAGGGTGCGGGTGAAGTTCTTGCGCGTCTCGACGATGCGGGCCTCGATCATCACCAGCGGCTCCGGGATGTCGAGGTTTTCGATCACCGAGATCACCGTGTCGAGGTAGGCCGGCAGCTCCTTGATGATCAGCGTGTTGGTGCGCCCGTCGACGATCACGCTGCCGCGCGGCGACAGCACGCCGCCGCCGGAGCCCAGCAGCGAGGCCACCTGCCCCGCATTGGAGTACGACAGACGCCGCATCACCGTGGTCAGGGGAATCGACAGCGCCTGGGCCGCCGCCAGCTCCTGGCGCTGACGCGCCTCTTCCTGGAGCTGGTCGACCGGCGCGATGCGCATGATGTTGCCTTCCACCTCGTAGGACAGACCGTGGATCTTCAGAATCTGCTCGAAGGCCTGGTCCCACGGCACGTCCCGCAACTCCACGGTCACCGTGCCGCGGATGCCGGGCTGCACCACGATGTTGAGGCCCGACAGCGCCGCGAAGGAGCGCAGGGTCTCCACCAGGTCGGCGTCGCGCAGGCTGAAGTCCACCCGTTCCCCGACGTACTGCCGCTCGCCGGTGGCCCCCACCGTCTGGGCGGCGAAGGAGCGGGTGGCGCCGGCCTGGGGCGTGGTGATCTCCAGGCCCCGGCCGGAGCCGGCGAGGTCGAGGTCGCTCGGCATGGCGGTGGGCGCGGCCGGGCGGGCCGCCGCGGGAGCCGCCGGGCGC
>DATACC010000075.1:0-9214 GCA_036259255.1 Thermoanaerobaculia bacterium
AGCACAGCCACCAGGTCGAGGCGAACGACGCGGGCGAGCGGCGGCAGCGTGCAGGCGAGCATCGCCGCCAGCGCCACCCCGAGGCACAGGGCCAGGGTGGCCGGGTGGAGGCGCACCTCGCCGGCGAACGGCACGTCCGGCGGCGCCAGAGCGGGCCAGGCGGCGAGCGCCGCCGTGGCGAGCAGCGCACCGGCCACGGCGGCGGCGGCGCCGAGCAGCAGGTTCTCGGCCAGCAGCACCCGGGCGAGCTCGCCCGGGCCGGCGCCGTGGACGCCGCGCAGGGCCAGCTCCGGCAGCCGCCGCGCCGCGCCCACCAGCAACAGGCCGGCGACGTTGGCCGCCGCGACCAGCAGCACCAGGGCCGAGGCGAGGGTGAGCAGCGTCAGGGCGGGGCGGGTGTCGCCGTAGACGGCCCGCAGCAGCGGCTGGGCGGTGAGCACCAGGCCCCGGTTGCGCTCCGGCTCCACCTCCTCGAGACGGCCGGAGAGCCGCGCCAGGTCCTGGGCCGCCTGCTCCGCGGTCACCCCCGGCGCCCGGCGCGCCACCAGCTTGTAGACGCGCAGCGCCCGCGCCTGGGGCGGGTCGGCCGGCGGCGGCGAGGCGGGCACCCATACCTCGGCCTCGGCGGGTAGGGCGAAGTCCGGGGGCGCGATGCCAATCACGGTGGCGGGATCGCCGTCGAGCTCGATGTCGGAGCCGACGATCCCCGGGTCGGCGGCGAACTGCCGGCGCCACAGGCCATCGCTCAGGATCACCGGCGGCGCGGCGCCGTGGTCCGCGTCGGCGGCCACGAAGGTGCGCCCCACCTGCGCCTCGGCGCCGACGGCGGCGAACAGCCCGGCGCTGGCGAGCGCCCCCTGCACCTGGACCGGCTGGTCGCCGCCGGTGAGGTTGAGGCGGAAGTTGGTGGCGGTGACCAGGGCCACGGCGTCGAAGGCCTCCGCCTGCTCGCGCACGAGGTCGAAGTCGGCCCAGGCCGCCTCCACCATCGGCACGTCGTTCTTCGGGTCGTGCAGCCAGAGCAAGGCGAGCCGCTCGGGCTCGGCGTAGGGCAGCGGATGGAGCAGGATGCCGCGCACCGCCGAGCCGAGCACGGCCACGGCGGCCACGCCCACGGCGAGGGTGACCACCACCGCGGCACTCCACCCCGGCCGCGCCGCCACACGGCGGGCCGCGTGGGCCAGATCGCGCCCCCAGCCGCCGCTCACCGGGAGCTCCCGAGGAGGGCGGCGGCGAGAGGGGTCCGACGGCTGCTGCATCGAGAGCTCGGCATCTCTTGCCTCCTGTCGAAGCAGGGTACGTGGCCCGGCGCCAAGCGCCTGTCGCGATCTTGCTGCGAGCTCCTACCCGTCCGCGAGCCGCTCCCGCAGCGCGGCGAGCCCGCTGCGCGAGGCGAGGGCCCGCCGCACCTCGGACGGCGTGCAGCCGAGCTCGCGGCGGAAGGCACTGGTGAAATGGCTGTGGGTGGCGAAGCCCACCTCGCGGGCCACCTGCCCCAGGTCGCCTCGGCAACGGGCCAGCTCGTCGAGGGCGGCCTGCAGGCGCAGTCGGGTGAGGTAGCGGTGCACGGTGGTGCCGGTGCGCGCCCGGAACAGCCGCGCCAGGTGGAAGGGCGAAGTGTAGGCAGCGCGGGCGACATCGGCCAGGTGGACCTTGCCGCGGAAGTGGGTCTGCAGGTGGAGGGCGGCGCGCTCGGCGTAGGGTCGCGGGTCCGCCGGCTGCCGCGGGTCCGGCCGACACCCGGCGGCATTGCCGTGGTCCGGCGCGAGCAGGCAGGAGGCGAGCTCGTTCAGCAGGTGCTGGGCCGCCTCGTCCACCGCCAGGGCCTCCTCGCCGTGATGGATGGCGGCGAGCAGCAGGCGGTGGCGCAGCCAGGCGCGGGGCGTCACGTGGCCGACGAGATCGGGAAAGCCCGGGGCGTCGCGGTCGGCCGCCGCCGGCCGGTGGCGCCGCACCAGCAACCGCACGAGCTCCGGCGCGAGCAGCAGCGCCGTGCCCTCGTCGCCGCAGCCGTTGGGATGGGCGCCGCGAAACGGCTCGCCAGGGTTGTAGAGCGCCGCCGCGGTGCCGTCGACCAACCCGCGCCCGCGGGGGCTCTCGAGCAGGTAGGAGCCGCGGTGGACCAGCGCCACGGTGTGGGCGTCGCGGCGGTGCTCCTCGGTGAGCTCCGCGAACGGCACGGAGCACCACCAGCGGGTGACCGTGAGGCCGCCGCCGCTGTAGAGCCAGCGGTTGTCCAGGTACGTGGTGTCCGGCTCGATCAGCCGCAGCGGCCGCCCGCGCCGAACCAGAGTGCACATCGTCGCGCCGTCCTCCCCAGGGCCAGAGGTACGGCGGGACGGCGGCCGGAGTTCTGGGGAGGCGGCGACGGGCTCGGCCGGAGTGCGTCCAGGCGAGGAGGCGGCGGACGGTCGGCTGGCGTGCTGGGGCGGCGGGCTCGGTCCGGGTTCGAGCAGGCGCGCATCTCCCGGTCAGCGCCGGGCCGGCCGGTGTCCGGTTCGGCGGCGGTGCTCAGCCGAGGTTCTGTCGGATCGGGGCTTCGCGGGAGTCGGACGGCTCCGCGGGGTCCGATTCGGCGGCGAAGGCGCGGACGATCCGCGCGAGGGCGTCGGCCGCCCCGTAGTTCAGGGCGTGGCCGCCGTCGGGGATCTCGACCAGCCGCCCCCGCGGCAGCAGGCGGGCGGCCTGCTCGGCCCAGCGGTGGGGGGTGATCGGGTCGCGGCTGCCGCGCACCACCAGGGTCGGCACCGGCACCCGCGGCAGCGACTCCTCGACGCGGTCGGCCAGCGCGGCGCGAAAGGCGCGGGCACCGCGCAGCAGACCGACCCGCAGCAGGTCGGCGGCCAGCAGGGCCGGGTACTCGAACGGCTCGTGGGGTGCCGAGAGAATCAGCCGGCCGATCTGGCGCAGCGCGCTGCGGGCGGCCGGGTCCACCGTGGGACCGACCAGGACGACCCTCGCCACCAGACCCGCGGGCCCGGAGCTTTCCGCTGAAGCGCGGGATCCGGCAGCGGGGAGCGCTTCCCCGGCAACGCTCGGCGCGACGACCGGGGGCATTTCGGCGGAACCGTGAGGTGCGATCACCGGAGACGTTTCAGCGAAAACGTGGCGCACCGCGGACGGGCGCGTTTCCGCGGAAACGTTCGGCCCAGTCGTTGGGGCCGGCTCGATGGCGAGGGCGGGCCGGGTGCGGTCCAGGCAGTCGGCGGCCGGGCCTGCGAAGACCTCGGGGCGCTCGGCCGCCATCGCCGCGACGACCTGGCAGCCGAAGGAGTTGGCGACGAGCACGACGGGGCGGGCTCCGACCGCCCCCAGGTAGCCGGCGAGGCGGCGAGCGAGCTCGGGGACCTGCGGCGGCGGCTGGGGCTTCTCGCTGCCGCCGAAGCCGGGCAGGTCCGGCACCAGCACCCGTCCGTGCCCGGCGAGGCACAGGGCGAGCGGCATCATGTAGCGGCCGGAGACGATCAGGCCGTGGACCAGCACGTAGGTCGGGCCGTCCTCAAGCGTCGCCGCGGAAACGCGGTGGTGGATGCGGCAACCGTCGATCTCCAGCGAGCCGGAGGCGAACCCGGGGTGGCGCAGGGCGGCGCGCAGACGGGCCCGGGCGCCGTCGCCGTCGTTCGCCGCGGCCCTCCTCGTCGGCACGCTCACGCCCGGCCGGCGGCCACGGCGAGGGCGGGCGGCCGGCGCCGGCTGCGCAGGGCGAGGCCGAGGCCGCCGAGGATCAGCAGGGTGGCGATCACCAGCCGCAGGGTCACCGGCTCCCCGAGCAGCGCCACCCCGCCACCGGCGGCGAGCACCGGCACGGCGAGCTGCAGGGTGGCGGCGCGGGTGGCGGTGAGGCCACGCAGGGCGGCGTACCAGACGACGTAGCCGAGCCCGGAGGTGACGGCGCCCGAGAGCACGGCGAGGAACGCGCCGCGCGCGGTGAGGTGCAGCCCGGAAGCGAGCCCCAACCCGCCGCCGAGCCCCCAACTGGCTGGCCCGAGGCGATCGAGCGCCGGACCCGGCGCCGCCCCTGCGAAGCCGGCGTCGCCGAGCACCGCCACCGCGCACAGGACGGCCGCCGCGAGCGGCACGGCGCGCAGGAAATTGCCCGCCGTCACCGCCACCGGCCGGTTGGTGCCGCGGCCGCGCAGGGAGTAGACGCCCCAGGCGGCGCCGGCCAGCGCCATCATCAGCGACCCGGTCGGCGAGGGTGCGGCGAGCCCCGGCGACACCAGGTAGACGAGCCCGGCGAACGCCACCGCCAGCCCGGCCCACTCGAGCGGCCGGGGCCGCTCGCCGCGGGCGAGGCCGAGGCCGATCATCGTCCCCTGGACGGAGGCGAAGAGGATCAGCGCGCCGGTGCCGGTGGCGAGGCTCAGGTAGGCGAAGGAGAACGGCACGGCGTAGAGGAAGAGCGCCGCCGCCGAGGGCCAGTCCCCGGCCGGCCGCTCCCCCATCGCGAGCACCAGCACCCCGAGCACCGCCGCCCCCGCGGTCAGCCGCACCACCGAGAACGACGCCCCGTCCACCGTCCCGACCCCCAGAGCGAGCCGCGCGATCACCGAGTTGGCGGCGAAGGCGACGAGGGCGAGGAAGGTGAGGAGGGCAGTGCGCATGGACGGGTTGGACACTACCCCGAGGCTCGGGTATGGTTTTCCATATGAAGACGACACTGATCATCGACGACGGGGTCATGCGGCGGCTCAAGGAGGAGGCGGCGCGCCAGCGGCGCACGATCTCCGAGCTCGTCGAGGCTGCTCTGCGGCGCATGCTGGAGTGCCCCCCCCCGCACCAGGCGGACCTTCCCGAGCTGCCGAGCTTCGCAGGGGGCAAGCCCCGGGTGGACGTTGCGGATCGCGACGCGCTCTATCGGCTGATGGAAGAGGGCGACTGATGGAAGGCGGGTGAGGTGTTCGTCGTCGACACCAACGTGCTGATCTACGCGGCCAATGAAGCGGCCGACGAGCATCGGAAGTGCCGCGAGAGGATCGAGGCCTGGCGGCGCTCGGACCTGCCCTGGTACCTGACGTGGCCGATCCTCTACGAGTTCGCGCGGGTCGCGACCCATCCGCGGGTCCTGCCGGCCCCGTGGTCCGCGCTCCGCGCCTGGGAGTTCGTCGAGGCGCTGCTCGCCTCCCCATCCCTCACCATGCTCCAGCCGACCCGCCGCCACACCGCAGTCGCGCGGCAGACCCTCTCCGAGCTGCCGAGCCTGGCCGGCAACGTCCTGCACGACACCCACACGGCCGTGCTGATGCGCGAGCACGGCATCCGCACGATCTACACCCGCGACACCGACTTCCGGCGCTTTCCGTTCCTGAAGGTGCTCGACCCGCTGGAGCTCCACGAGGGATAGGGATCAGCCCTCGACTCACCCCCGCCGAATCCCGGCGCTCCGCTTGCTGGCCCGCTCCCCCGCGTGCTACCATCCGCGTCCCTTCCGCCGCCGCCCGGTGGCGTGTTGCGATTTCGCGTTGTCAGCGCCCCCTTTCCAGCGATCAGGAGCCGTACCCGTCATGAGTCAGGTCACCCGAGACGACATCCGCAACCTCGCCATCATCGCCCACGTCGACCATGGCAAGACCACCCTGGTCGACGCGATGCTGTGGCAGAGCGGAACCTTCCGCGCCAACGAGGAGGTGGCCGAGCGGGTGATGGATTCCATCGACCTCGAGCGCGAGCGCGGCATCACCATCATGGCCAAGAACACCGCCGTGACCTACCGCGGCCACCGCATCAACATCGTCGACACGCCGGGCCACGCCGACTTCGGCGGCGAGGTGGAGCGCATCCTCAAGATGGTCGACGGCGTCATGCTGCTGGTCGACTCCAGCGAGGGACCGCTGCCGCAGACCCGCTTCGTGCTCAAGAAGGCCCTCGAGTCGCACCTCAAGCCGATCGTCGTCATCAACAAGATCGACCGGCCCGACGCCCGCGCCGCCGAGGTGCTCGACGAGGTCTACGACCTGTTCATCGACCTCGACGCCGACGAGGAGCAGCTCGACTTCCCCGTGCTCTACACCAACGCCCGGGCCGGCACCGCCCGCCGCACCCCGGACGGCCCGGACGAGACCCTGCAGCTCCTCTTCGAGCAGATCCTCACCACCGTGCCGGCGCCGCGCCACGAGCCGGGGCACCCGCTCCAGTTCCTGGTCACCACCCTCGACTACGACGACTACGTGGGCCGCCTGGTGATCGGGCGCGTCGTCAACGGCACCCTGGTGCGCGGCCGCGAGGTGGCGCTGTGCCACCACGACGGCTCGGTGGCCACCGGCAAGGTGAGCGCCCTGTTCAGCTACGCCGGCCTGAAGCGGGTGGAGGTCAAGGAGGCCGGCCCCGGCGAGATCGTGGCGGTGGCCGGCTTCGACGAGATCGGCATCGGCGAGACGATCTCCGACGCCGACGACCCCCGGGCCCTGCCGTCGATCCAGGTGGACGAGCCCACCATCACCATGATCGTCTCGATCAACGACTCCCCCTTCGCCGGCCGCTCGGGCAAGTTCGTCACCTCCCGCAAGCTGCGCGAGCGGCTGGAGCGCGAGGCCCTGTCGAACCCGTCGATCCGCATCGAGCCCACCGGCAGCCCCGACTCCTT
The DNA here is from genome assembly GCA_036259255.1 of Thermoanaerobaculia bacterium. Lineage (GTDB taxonomy): Bacteria > Acidobacteriota > Thermoanaerobaculia > Multivoradales > JBCCEF01 > DATACC01. Next base: position 6,584 of record DATACC010000075.1, read on the forward strand.
CCAGGTCTCCGGGCGCGGCGAGCTGCAACTCGCCATCCTCATCGAGATGATGCGCCGCGAGAGCTTCGAGCTGGTCGCCGGCAAGCCCGAGGCGGTGACCCGCCAGGTCGACGGCAAGCTCATGGAGCCGATGGAGATGCTGGTGGTCGATTGCCCCGAGAGCGCCGTGGGCGCGGTCACCCAGAAGGTCGGCTCGCGCCGCGGACGGATGATGAAGATGATCAACCACGGCTCCGGCCGGGTCCGCATGGAGTTCCGCATCCCCGCCCGCGGCCTGATCGGCTTCCGCACCGAGTTCCTCACCGAGACCCGCGGCGAGGGCCTGATGAACCACCTGTTCGACGGCTGGGAGCCGTGGCAGGGCGAGATCGAGCACCGCGCCACCGGATCCCTGGTCTCCGACCGCGCCGGCAAGACCACCGCCTACGCCATCGACAACCTGCAGCCCCGGGGCGAGCTGTTCGTCGGCCCCGGCGAGGAGGTCTACGAGGGGATGATCGTCGGCGAGCACAACCGGGCCAACGATCTCGACGTCAACATCGCCCGCGAGCGCAAGCTCACCAACATGCGGGCCTCCGGCGCCGACGAGCACGAGCGGCTGGTACCGCCCCGGCGCCTGTCGCTGGAGCAGGCCCTCGAGTTCATCCGCGAGGACGAGCTGGTGGAGGTCACCCCGGCCGCCTTCCGGCTGCGCAAGCGGGTGCTCGCCGCCAACCGGCGCAAGTAGCGGCCATTTGACGACGGGGCGGCGCTCCGGGAGAATCGGCCGGTTCCGCCGCCACACCGCCGTCCAACGCCCGTCCGGAGACCGGCACCCATGAGCCTTGCCGCCTACAAGCTGCTCCACCTGCTCGGCATCTTCCTGCTCTTCGCCGCCCTCGGCGGCCTGACCCTGGTGCGCGTGGGGCGCACCGGCGAGAGCGCCGCCACCCGCAAGCTCGGCGCCGCCACCCACGGCATCGCCCTCCTGCTGCTCCTCGTCAGCGGCTTCGGCGCCCTCGCCGCCCTCGGCATCTCCAACCCCGCCCTGTGGCCGGGCTGGATGTGGGGCAAGGTCGTCCTCTGGCTGGTGCTCGGCGCCGCCGTCGTGGCCATCCGCCGCGCCCCACAGGCCGCCGCCCTACTGTGGTGGGTGTGGCCGGTGCTCGGGCTGATCGCCGGCTGGCTGGCCCTCTACAAGCCCTTCTAGCACCACCGCCGCCCCCGCCGCGCCGCTTGAGCTTCGAGGTGGGCGTCAGCTCCTCCGAGTCGGGGAGCCACTCCTCGGTCAGGATGCGGACCTTCTTCACCCGTTCGGCGTTGTTGAACTGGCCCATGACGTCGGCCAGGCCCTTCTCGATCTCGGCCACCACCTCGGGGTGCTCGGCCAGCGTGCGCAGGTCGGTGGCGTCGATGCCCCGCTGGGCGGCCCAGGCCGGGGCCACGTCCGTGTCGAGCACCACCAGTGCGCCGACGAAGGGCCGCTTGTCGCCGATGGCGCAGGCCTGGCCCACGAGCGGGATCATCTTCAGCGCCGCCTCGAGGTTGGCGGGGCTGATGTTCTTCCCGCCGGCGGTGATGATCAGCTCCTTCTTCCGGTCGACGATGCGCAGGTAGCCCTCGTCGTCCATCTCGCCGATGTCGCCGGTGTGCAGCCAGCCGTCCTCGTCGAGCGCGTCGGCCGTCTTCTCGGGGTCGTTCAGGTAGCCCTGGAAGACGTGGCCGCCGCGGGCGACGACCTCGCCGTCCTCGGCCAGCTTCACCTCGCTGCCCGGCATGGCCCGGCCGACGGTCCCCGGCTTGATCTCGTAGGGATCCCAGGTGAGGGGCCCGGTGTTCTCCGACATGCCGTAGATCTCCGACATGGGGATGCCGATGCCCACGAACCACTCGAGCATCTCGGGCGGGATGGGGGCGGCCCCGCTGACGGCGAACGTGAGCTGGTCGAGCCCGATCAGCTCCCGCACGCCCTTGAACGCGACCTCGTCGAGGAAGTCGAGCGTCTGCTGCTCCTCGGCGGTGAGCGGCGTGCGGGTGGCCTTGAGCCGCAGCGGGATGGCGGCGGCCACCGCCTCGTCGAACTTGGCCTTGCGGTCGGCGTCGGCGGCGAGCGCGCCCTGCACGCCGGCGTAGATCTTCTCCCAGACGCGCGGGACCCCGAACATGATCTGCGGGTGGACGTCCCGCGCGTAGGCGGCGATGTCGCCGGGGTTGGCGCAGGTGGTCACCTCGTAGCCCCCGGCCAGCCCCAGGTAGTGGCTCGACATCCGCTCGGCGATGTGGGCCATGGGCAGGTAGGAGATGACCCGGAAGCCCACCGGCTCGATCTGGAGCAGCGGCATGTAGCTCTCGATGGTCCAGCAGATGTTGCTGTGCGAGAGCATCACGCCCTTGGGCTCGCCGGTCGATCCCGACGTGAAGATCACGGTCAGCAGGTCGTCCGGTGCGGCGCGGTGCAGGCCGAGCCGGCGTTCGAGCACGGCTGCCGGGAGGACAAACGCTTCCGCCGCGGCCAGCAGCTTGTCGAGCCGCGTGGCCCGCTCCCGCAGGTCCTCCATGTAGACCAGCTCGACATCGAAGCGGAACGGCAGCTTCTCGGCCACACGCCGGCTGGTGATTACGTGCCGCAGGCCGGCCTGCCGCACGCAGGAG
>DATACC010000076.1:0-9200 GCA_036259255.1 Thermoanaerobaculia bacterium
CGCGCGCCGCGTCGCGGCGCCGGACCTCGCCGGCGCGGTGGCCCTGGTGGCCGGCGGCTCCCGCGGCCTCGGGCTGCTGATCGCCGAGGAGCTGGTGGCGCGTGGAGCGCGGGTGGCGATCTTTGCCCGGGACGCGCAGGAGCTCGGCGCGGCCGTCGCCCGCCTGAGCGAGGGCGGAGGCGAGGTGCTGGCGATCCCCGCCGACGTGCGCCACCGCGAGCAGGTGGAGGCGGCGGTGGGTCGCGTGGTCGAGACCTTCGGCGGCCTCGACCTGCTGTTCAACGTCGCCGGCGTCATCACCGTGGGGCCGCTCGCCACCATGTCCCTCGACGACTTCGAGGACGAGATGGCGACCCACTTCTGGGGGCCGCTCCACTGCGTGCGCGCGGCGCGGCCGTACCTGCAGCGGTCGCATCTGGCGCGGGTGGCGAACATCTCGTCGATCGGCGGCAAGGTGTCGGTGCCGCACCTCGGGCCCTACTCGGCCAGCAAGGCGGCGCTGGTGGGGTTGTCCGGCGCGATGCGCAACGAGCTGGCGGCCGAAGGCATCCGGGTGACGACGGTGTGCCCGGGGCTGATGCGTACCGGCTCCCACGTCCGCGCCCGCTTCAAGGGCGACCGCAAGGCGGAGTTCGCCTGGTTCGCCGTCTCCTCGTCGGCGCCGCTGGTGACGATCGACGCCCGGCGGGCGGCGCGCAAGATCGTCGAGGCCACCCGCCAGGGCCGTACCGAGCTGACCTTCAACTGGAGCGCCCAGGCGCTGGCGCTGCTGGCCCGCGCCGCCCCGGGGCCGGTATCGCTGGCGATGCGCGCGACCTCGGCTCTGCTCCCCGACGCCCTGGCCCCGGTGGCCGAGCGCAGCACCGAGCCCACCGAGGGCTGGCGCCACCCGAGCCGCTGGGCGCCGTCGCTGCTCACCCGCCGCAACGACCGGGCGGCGAAGGAGAACCTGGAGCTCACCGGCGAGGCCGCCGCCTACCCGGTGGGTGGCGGCTGATCGCTTCCGGCGCCCGGGCGTCCGAACATTCGCTGGAGCCGGATCACCAGGGCGGCGGTGGCGAGCAGGAACAGCGCCAACAACGCGAGGAACGGGCCGTTCGGCAACGGCCCGTTCCGCAGGTTCGCCCGTAGGGTGAGCTCGAGGATCGACCCGATGAACAATGCGTAGGCCAGCGCGTACCAGGCGAGCTGCGAGCCGATCCGCCGCAGCGTCTCGTCCCTGCGCTGCGGGGCGAGCCAGTGCTCGCGATGCGGCAGGTTGACCAGGGAGGGCGGCAGGCGGCGAATCAGGGCGGGGACCAGCGCCATCAGCAGGCAGGTGCCGCCGAGCACCAGCGCGAAGAGGACGAAGAAGGCGCCCCGCGGCATCCAACCGTCCGCCGCCCCGGAGGGCCCGAAATGCGACGCCATCACCGCCGGCAGCCGCTCCCAGACGAGAGCCACCCGCAGCGCGGCGGCGAGGATCACCCCCAGGGTCAGCGCGAGCGGCAGCTTCTGGGATCGCATGGCGCGGCGACCTTAGCCGAGCGCCGGCCCGGCCGCAAACCGTCGGCTCCGGCAGGGCGGCGTCGAAGCCGAGCAGGCGCTCGTCCCGCGGCACCGCCGGTTGCAGCACGAAACCGCCCAGGCCCACTCGGACCACGGTTTCGAGCAGCAGCACCGGGGGCGCGGCGTCGCCGAGCCGGGCCGCCGCCTCGAGCACCAGCTCGCCCAAGGCGCGGTGGGCCGGGTGGCAGGTGCTGCCGTGGCGCGGATCGAAGGTGATGACCGTGGCGGCGCCGGCCATCTCGGCGGCGAGGCGCGACAGCAGTGTCTCCTCGCCACCCGCTGCGGCGGCCCAGCCGGCGCGCACGTCGGCGGGAAAGCCCTGCACGAGGTCGGGCAGCTTCCACTGCACGCGGGTGGCGCCGAGGGCGGCGGCGGCACGCTCCATCTCCCGGCGCCGCAGCGCCCCCGAGTCGCTGCCGCAGCCGCCGGGGAGGAGGCACGGCTCCGCCGCGCCGAGGGTGGCGACGAGCAGGCGGCAGTCGATCCCGGCGCTGGGGCACAGCGTGCCGAGCACCGGTGCCACCAGGCCCTCGTCGTCCGGATGGGCACCGACCCACAGCAGCCCGGCAGGATTGCCGGCAAATCCGGGGCCGGGCGCGGCGGGCGGTGGGAAGGCATCGGTCGTCTGGTGGATCGTCTGCTCGCGGGGCGGGTTGTGGTGGAAGCGCTGCCAGCCGGTGACGGTGTCGGTGGCGGCGAGCACCCACTCGACGGTGGACAGCGACGCGTCGAACAGCCACAGGTGCCCGTTGACCGGCCCTCCGTCGAGCACCTTGACCACCGCCTCCGCGGACGCCGTTCCTCGCGCTCCGGCGTCAGGTGGAGGTTCTTCTGCGCCATGGACAGAGATCCCTGCAAGAACAACCGCCCACTCGAGGAGACGTTTCGGCGCAAACGTCTCCCGGCTCCTCTCGCCCTCGCCGGCCGCTCTCGCGGAAGAGGCCGGCAGGGGACGGCGTTAAGCTCTGCGTGATGCGTCGTCCCGAATCCTTCTCCGCCGCCGTCCTGCTGCCCCTCGTCCTCGCCGCCCTCGCCGCCTTCGCGCCGGCCGCTGCGGCGGGGCCGAACACCGCGTCGCCCTACGGCGTCAACGTCCACGCGCCCTCCGGAGCGCTGCTCGAGGAGACGCTGGCGGCGGTGGAGCGGGCGGGGATCGGGTGGATCCGCATCGACTTCGTCTGGGCCGCCGTCGAAACCGCGCCGGGAGTCTACGACTGGCGGCTGTACGACGAGATCGTCGCCGCCGCGGCCGCGCGCGGCGTGGAGGTGCTGGCGACGATCGCCTACACGCCCCAGTGGGCCACCGACGGGCCGGTCCTCGCCGGGGTGCCGCGCAGCGCCGCCCGCTGGCGGGAGCTCTGCCGCCGCGCCGCCCAGCGCTACGCCGGCCGCATCACCCATTGGGAGGTGTGGAACGAGCCCAACCTGGAGAAGTTCTGGGCCGGCACCCGCGAGCAGTACCTCGACGTGGTGCTCCATCCCGGCATCGACGGGCTGCGCGCCGGCGACCCGGCGGCGCGCGTCGGCGGGCCGGGCCTGGCCCACCTGACCACCGGCAACAGCGACTGGTATCGCTGGCTGCCGGTGATTCTCGGCGACGCCGGCCACCGCCTCGACTTCCTCACCCACCACGTCTACGACAGCGACAGCTACCACGGGGTGACCCGCAAGCTGGAGGCTCCGAGCCGCTTCCGCGACCAGCCGGGGCTGTGGGACGTCTTTCCGCCGTCGCTCGCCGACGTGCTGGCCTGGAGCGCCTGGGACGGCCCGGTGTGGCTCACCGAGACCGGCTGGGCGAGCGACCGCATCGGCGAGCCGCAGCAGGCCGAACAGCTCGCCGGGCTGCTCGGGCAGTGGTTGACCGGCGACCCGGGCCGGAGCTGGATCGACAAGATCTTCGTCTACGAGCTGCGCGACGACGGGCGCCCCGGGATCCCGCTCTACGGCCTGCTCGCCGCCGACGGCCGCGAGAAGCTCGCCTTCACCGCCTACGGCACCTTCATCGACGCCTGGCCGGCGGTGGCGCCGGCGCCGCCGCTGGTGCTCGCCGACGGACGCTTCGGCATCGAGGTGCGCTGGCGCGATCCGCGGAGCGGCGACGAAGGGGTGGGCGAGCCGCTGCCGTTCTCGGAGCGCACCGGCTTCTTCTGGTTCTTCGACCCGGCCAACGTCGAGCTGGTGGTCAAGGTGCTCGACGGCACGTCGGTCAACGGCTTCCACTGGGTGTTCTACGGCGGGCTTTCGGACGTCGAGTACTGGATCACCGTGACCGACCACGCGACGGGCGAGCGGCGCACATACCACAACCCGCCGCTGGAGATCTGTGGCGCGGGTGACACGGCGGCGTTCCCGCTGCCGGGGGAGACGGTGGCGGCGGGACCGGGGGCCGCCGCCACGGAGCTCGCCGCCGAGCTGCCGCCGCCGGTGACCACCACGGCCGGTGGCCTGTTCGCCGAGGGGTGCGCCGGCGTGCCGGGCGGCCTGTGCCTCGGCGGCGGGCGCTTCTTCGTCGAGGTCGCCTGGCGCGACCCGAGGAGCGGCACCACCGGAGCGGGCGGAGCGGTGGCGGGCACGGAGAAGAGCGGCTTCTTCTGGTTCTTCCGGCCGGACAACCTGGAGCTGGCGGTCAAGGTGCTCGACGGCCGCGGTGTCAACGGCCACTGGTGGGTGCTCTTCGGAGCGCTGTCCGACGTCGAGTACGAGGTGCGGGTCACCGACACCGCGACCGGCACCGCGCGGAGCTACCACAATCCCCCCGGTAACCTCTGCGGCCAGGCGGACACCGCCGCCTTCTAGCGGCGGCTCCCCAGCTCACGGCGGCGGGTGGGGCGGGGGCTCCAGCACGGTGACGCTGACCAGCGGCACCACCGGTGGATCGCTTTGCCGCAGGGCCGCCTGGAGGGCGGCGGCGAGCTGGCCGCGGATCGCCTCGTCGGAGATCTCCACCCCCGGCAGGCGGCGCGCGTAGGCGACCACCAGCAGGACGTTCTCGCCGCCCTCGCCCGAGCGCGTGAAGCGGGCGTCGACCTCCACCGGATCGACCAGCGGGCTCTCGCGGAGCATGCGCTGCACCTCGGCCACCGCGCGCTGCGCCTGGCTCGAGCGCCGGAGCACCGGCGGCTCGCCGAGCTGAAAGGCGAGCAGCGCGGCGAGTCCCAGGCCGCTGACGATGAGCGCCGCCGGGAACAACCAGCTCCGGCCGCGCTCCAGCCGCGGCCCGTGGGCGGACAGGCCGTACAGGCGGAACACGGCCGCGCCGGCCAGGTTGATGCCCAGGAGTTGCAGCACCAGCAGGTAGGAGGCGCTGCCCACCATGCCCCACTCGCCGAGGGCGGCGCCCATGCCGACGAGGCCGGCGGGCGGCGCCAGGGAGGCGGCGACCAGCATGCCGGTGGCGGCGCCGGACACCAGGCTGGAGCGCTCCGATTGCACCAGGTTGAGCGCGCCGGCGGCTCCGGCGACCAGCGGCAGCAGCACGGCGACCACGGAGATCTGGCTGCGGGCGATCATCTGCTCCGTGGCGACGTCCTGGGACAGCGCCAGGCTGAGCAGGAAGGCCACGGCGACGCCGACTCCCAAGGCGGCGCAGTAGCGCAGCACGCCGCGGCGCAGCAGCTCGGCGTCGCCGCGGGCGCTGCCGAGGGCGACGTTCATCGCCGGGCCGGCGAAGGGGGCGATCAGCATGGCGGCGGTGAGCAGGTACGTGGTGTCGGTGAACAGCCCGATCCATACCACCACGCCGGCCGCCGCGGCGTAGCCGAGGAAGCCCCGCCACGAGCCGACGCTCTGGAGGCCGCCGAGGAAGTACTCGAGGGGGCTGCGCTCCTCGACCTCGAGCACCTGGTGGTGGGCCTCGTCGGCGGGCGGACGCAGGGTGATGACGCCGCGCGGCTCGAGGGTGAGCTGGAGCTCCTCGATCGCCTCGAGGGCCGCGACCAGTCCCTCGACCCGCCGGTTCGACACGTGGAGCAGCACCACGTCGTGCTCCCCGTCCCGGTCCCGCGCCTCCCACGCGGAGGCGTTGACGACCGCGAACGGCCGGGTGCGCTCCAGCACCTCGTCGCCCCGCCCCCGCGGCACCTGGACGATGATCTGCCGCATGGGTCAGTCCCGGGCCTCTCGGTTCGTCCGCACGTCCCGGGCGCACGCAAGCTCCGTTCCGCCCCTTGCCTGGCGCGAAGTGGCGGCTGCCGCCGCGGTGTCGTGGCGGCAGAGGGGGCCTGCCGGCGGGCTCAGCGCGAGCCGAGACCGGCGCGAACGTCGCGCACCAGCTCGACCTGGTCGGCGAGCAGACGGCTGCCCGTGTCGGTGACCCGGACCTCGACCACGTCACCCCGCTCCAGGCTCTCCACGTCGTAGTAGCGGCCCTGGTACTCGACCTCCGTCTCCGCGTCGTAGTGGAGGGTGATCACGTCCCCGCTGCCTCCCGGAGTGGTGTCGAAGCGGGAGGAGTAGGTGGTGCGCTCGAGCTGCAGGGTGCGGGCGTAGCTGTCGACCGAGCGGACCGTGCCGCGCAGATCCTCGACCCGGCGCTGGTCGTCGTACACCGGGCCGGTGCTGCCGGTCACGTCGTAGAGCACCTCGATGCGCTCGGCGATCAGCTGCGAGCCGGAGTCGTCGACGTCGGCGACGATGCGGTCGCCCCGCTCCAGGTCGGCCGGCGCGTAGGCGCGGCCCTCGAAGACCACGGTGGTGTCGTTGTCGTAGTAGATCGTCAGCCGGTCGCCGCCGGAGTTGCGCAGGTTGTAGGCGGTGTCGCCATCGACGACGATCCGCCGCGCACCGGTGTCGACGTCCTCGACGGTGCCGCGCACGGTCTGGACGTCACCGCTGGTGCCGCCTCCGCCGCCGAGGATGTCGGGAAGCCCGATGGAGCCGCAGGCGGTCATCGAGATCACCGCCGCGGCGAGGATGCAGAGTTGGGGAATGCGGTTCACGTTCATCGTGGGTTCTCCTGGTCGTTGTCGTGGAACCGGCGGGCCGTGGGGGACGCGGGGGCCGTGATGCCCCACCGCGCGAGCCCACGAAGAGGTAGGGAAGCAGGCGGCGTGCCACGGTGCCGGAGCGGGCGACGCCGCCGTGGCCGCAGCGCTCCGCGAGGAGGAGAGCGCTGGTGCTACCGCGTCCGCCGCCGCAGGTCCGCCGTGAACACCGCCAGGCCGATCCAGATGAGGACGAAGGCGGCCAGGTGGGAGCGGGTGAAGGGCTCGCCGTAGACCAGGATGGCGAGCAGGAACTGGAGCGTCGGGGCGAGGTACTGGAGCAGGCCGAGGGCCGAGAGCGGCAGAAGGCGGGCACCATGGGTGAACCAGACCAGGGGCACCACGGTCACCGCTCCGGCCGCCGCCACCAGCAGCATCGTCCAGGGATCGAGGCCGGTGAACACCAGGTCCCCGGCGGCGTGGAGCCGGGCCAGGTACAGGCCCGCCAACGGGGCGAGCAGCGCCGACTCCACCGTCAAGCCCACCAGCGGCCCGGCGTCCACCGTCTTGCGCAGCAGCCCGTAGAAGCCGAAGGTGCCGGCGAGCACCAGCGCCAGCCAGGGCACGTGGCCGACCTCCGCCGTCATCACCGCCACTCCCGCCGCCGCCAGCGTCACCGCCAGGGCCTGGCCCCGGCGCAGCCGCTCGCGCAGGAAGACGACGCCCAGCAGGACGTTGACCAGCGGGTTGATGTAGTAGCCGAGGCTCGCCTCGAGTACCCGCTCGGCCCCCATGGCCCAGATGTAGAGGTACCAGTTGACGCCGATCAGCGCCGTGGTCACCGCCAGCACGCCGAGCACCCGCGGCGTGCGCACCGCCCGCACCAGCTCCGGCACCCGGCGGCGCAGCGGGATGACCACCGCGAGCGTGGCGAGGGACCAGAGCACCCGGTGGGCGAGCATCTCCTCCGGCGGCAGCGCCAGCAGCGCCTTCCAGTACACCGGCGCGATGCCCCAGACGAGGAACGCGCCCCCCGCGTAGAAGATGCCGCGGCGGGTGGCGGCGGCGTCCGGCCCCGGAGGCGCGGGGGCGGGCGGCCGGGGGTGCGGGGCGCCGGTGCCGGCGGGGACGAGGCCGGCCGGGGCGGGATCGGCCGGGTCGGGGGAGGAGGCGGGCGCGTCGGGCGGATGGACCATGGGAGAACGGAGACTATCCCCAGGACGTCGCGGGCCCCCAGGCCGCCCGGTGCGCGCTGTCTCCATCGTGCTGGAAACAGTTGGCCCGCCGTGGCGTAGTAACCGGTGAGACGCGGCCGCCGGGGGCTCCAGGGATTGTGCAGCGTCGCCGCGTTGTTGCTACACCTGAAACCGAAAGTCGCACCAGGTTCCGTCGTGGGAATCCGTTCTGGGAGAAGCCAAGTGAAGACACTGCTCCGCATCCTGACCATCGCCCTGCTGCTCGGCAGCCTCGGGCTCGGCCTGGCCGCCTGCGGCGGCGGCCGCAGCGACGCCGCCGAGGTGAGCGAGGACGGCAAGAAGGGCACCGGCGGCGCCGCCGCCGACGAGCCCAAGCCGGCCGTGCCCGTGGAGGTGGCGAGCCTCCAGCGCGGGCCCATCGAGGCCACCCTCGAGTTCTCCACCAACCTCGAGGCCGAGGAGCAGGTGGGTGTCTACTCGCAGAGCGCTCGCCAGGTGCGCCAGCTCTTCGTCGAGGAGGGCAGCACCGTGGCCAAGGGGCAGGTGCTGCTGCGCCTCCAGGACGACGAGCAGCGCCTCCGCGTCGAGAAGGTCGCCAGCCAGCTCGAGCGCGCCCGCCGCGAGTACGACCGCCAGAAGCGGCTGCGCGCCAACGAGCTGATCAGCGAGCAGGCCTTCAACGACGCCACCCACGAGCTGTCGCAGCTCGAGCTCGAGCTCACCGACGCCCAGCGCGAGCTGTCCTACACCACGGTGACGGCGCCGATCTCCGGCACCATCACCGCGCGCCACGTCGGCATGGGCGACCACGTGACGCCGAACCAGCTCCTGTTCGACATGGTCGATTTCGACTCCATCGTCGCTCGCGTGTTCGTGCCGGAAAAGGAGCTGCCCCGGCTGCGCAGCGGCCAGAACGCCCGCATCACCGCGCCGGCCCTGGGCGCCGCCGTCTACCGCGGCTCCATCGAGCGCCTGGCGCCGGTGGTCGACCCGAAGAGCGGCACGGTGAAGGTGACGGTGGACATCCCGCGCCAGAACGGCCTGCGGCCGGGCATGTACGTCAACGTGGCGCTGGTCACCGAGGTGCGCGACGACGCCCTGCTGGTGCCGAAGCGGGCCCTGGTCTACGACGACGACCAGGTGTTCGTGTACCGCATGAAGGAGGACCGCAGCGTCGAGCGCGTCTACCTGGTGCCGGCGCTCGGCAACGAGACCCACGTGGAGCCGCAGGGCGACGAGCTCGCGCCGGGCGACGCCATCGTGGTCGCCGGCCAAGCCGGTCTGAAGGCCGGGGCCCAGGTGCGCCTGGCGGGCGAGAAGGACGACACCATCGAGCAGAAGGCCGAGGCCCCGAAGGCCGGACGCGGCGAGCGAAAGGCACGCTGATGCACCCCGACGAGCACGACGAGAGCCGCCGCGACCCGGCGGCCCAGGCCGCGCCGTCGCCGCCGCCGGCCTCCGCCCCGGGGGGCGACACCGCCGCGCCGGGCGGCGGCAGCGCCGCCACCCGCTTCGTCACCCGCCGCCCGGTGGC
>DATACC010000077.1:0-4135 GCA_036259255.1 Thermoanaerobaculia bacterium
GGTGGAGCCGGCGCGCCATCGATCTCGGACTCCCAGACGACCTCGAGCGGCGCCGGCTCCAACGCCCCTGGACAGGCCCCCCACGACCCACCCGCGAGCGACACCCCCGACGCCCCTCCGTCGGTGATGGAGGGAGGAAACCCCGAACCCCTCGGCACCCACGCGCAGCTGGATCGAGGCGAACCGTTGTGGAGGAAGGCGCGCGCTCCTCGAAACCTTCTGGACAGCCCCCGAGCTCACCGCCGGCGACACCCCCACCCCGGCTGTGGTGGAGACCTTCGATTCGGCGTCTGGTGGCAGGCGGAGGCGCTCCCGATAGCGTTCGCCGAGGGCGCGACGGGTGGGACGCACCCGGTCCCCGCAGGGAGTCATCCGCCCCGGGGCGGGGAGCTCGGGGATGGCTCGGGAACGATCTTCGCCGCCTGCACCGTCCGGATCAGCGCCGCGTCGTCCTCCGGCGCCACCGTCCTCAGGTCCAGGAGCGCCCGGCCCTCCCGCAAATAGCCCACCACCGGCGGGTCGCCGTGCCGGAGCCGCGCCAGCAGGTCCTCGTCGCCCTTCAGCGCCAGCGCTTCGCCGGGAATCGGCCGCTCGGGGGCCGAGCCGCCGCCGACGTAGGCGTCCGCCACGACGATCTCGGCACCCAGAGCCGCCGCCGCGGCATGCAGCCTCCGGCGGTGGGCCTGCGGGTCGGGCCAGAGGTCGTCGAGGGGGAACCGTTCGCCGGCCAGGTGGCGGCGCAGCACGGCGTCGAGCGCCGCCAGGGTGGAGCGGTCGGGGCGCAGCGCGCGGTAGAGCGGGTGCCGCCGACAGCGCTCGATCGCCTCCCGGTGACCCACCAGCAGGCCGGCCTGGGGGCCGCCCAGCAGCTTGTCGCCGCTGCCGCAGGCCAGGTCGCAGCCGGCGGCGATCAGCTCCGCCAAGCTGTCGTGGCCGGCGAACACCGGCTCCGGCCGCGGACGCAGCAGGCCGCTGCCCTCGTCCACCAGCACCGGCACACCGTGGCGCCGGCCGAGGTCCGCCAGGGCCGCCGCTCCCACCGCGGCGGTGAAACCCGCGACGCGGTAGTTGCTCGGATGCACCTTGAGCAACACCGCCGTGCCGGCCCCGAGGGCGGCGGCGTAGTCGCCCAGGCGGGTGCGGTTCGTGGTCCCCACCTCCACCAGCTCGGCGCCCACCGCGGCCAGGATCTCCGGGATGCGGAACGAGCCGCCGATCTCCACCAGCTCGCCACGCGAGACCACCACCTGCCGGCGGCCCTCGCCCAGGTGGGCGGCGAGGGCGAGCATCAGGGCGGCGGCGTTGTTGTTCACCACCACCGCAGCCTGCGCGCCGGCGAGCTCCGCCAGCAGGGCGCTCGCCCGGTGGTTGCGGTCGCCGCGGCGGCCGGTGGCGAGGTCGATCTCCAGGTCGCACGAGGCGTCGAGCAGCGGGGGCAGCGCGGTGGCGACCTCCCGCGGCAGCGGCACCCGGCCCAGGTTGGTGTGCACCAGGATGCCGGTGGCGTTGAGCACCCGGCGTAGCGGCGGCGCCAGGCGCTCGGCCAGCGCCGCCTCGAGGGCCGGCGCCAGCTCGGCGGCGAGAGCCGACGGATCCTCGCCGGCGGCGGCGGCCGACCCCGCCTCGGAGCGCAGGCGATCCACCGCCGAGCGCAGGGGACGCATCACCGCCTCGCGCCCGTAGGCGCGGACGAGCCGCGCGAGGGCCGGCGCCGCGAGCAGCCGGTGCATCGGCGGGATCTGGCGCCGCGGGTCCACGGCGGGATCTTACCGTCGCCCGAAGCGGGGCCGCGCGCATGGAACGATTCGGAAGAACTCGTCCGGAACGCCTGTTTCACCGTTCGTATGCATCGTCGAAATTCGATTCTTCTGCCGCGTTCCACCGCCGCGCGAGGACTCGGAGCGCACCTCGCGTCGCGGTCCGCCCGAGGGCGAGGAGCCCTTCTGCTCCCGCTCCTGGCCCTCGCCGCCGCCTGCGTCACCGTCGGCCCCACCGTTCCACGGCAGCGCCCGGTACGCAACCAGCCGCCGCCCTCGTCGCTGCCCGTGCCGGTGGCCGGCGTGGCCCCCGCCCACCTGAGCGACACCTTCGGAGCTCCGCGCAGCGGCGGGCGGCGCCACGAGGGCATCGACATCTTCGCCGCCCGCCGCACCCCCGTCGTCTCCGCCACCGAGGGCTACGTGGCGCGCATGGCCAACGGCGGCCTCGGCGGCATCACGGTGACGGTGATCGGCCCGGCCGGCTGGCGCCACTACTACGCCCACCTCGACTCCTGGGGACCGTTGCGCGAGGGGCAGTGGGTGCAACCGGGAACGCTGCTCGGCTACGTCGGCAACACCGGCAACGCCGCGTCCACGCCGCCCCACCTGCACTACGGCATCTACCTGGAGAACGGCGGCGCCATCAACCCCTACCCGCTGCTGCGGGGCGGTCCCGGCCCCCCGGGCACGGTGGTCGCCTCGACGCCGGGCAACCCGCCGCCACCGGAGCGCACCACGCGCACCAATCCGCCGGCGCCACGCATCCCCGACGAGGTGGAGGCCGAGGTGCGCCGGCAGGCGCGGCGCTGGGGCACCCGGGTTCTCGGCGACATCCTGGGCCGCACCGGCGACGGGCACTGAGCATCCGGGACGGGGCGGGGATCGGATCCACCCCCGCCCGGCCCGGTCCGTATACTTCGCCCGTGCCGCGTCCCCTGCCGAGCCCCGTCCGCCGGTGAACGGCTCCATCCAGCCGCGCCTCGACCGCCTGGAGCTGGCCATCCGCGAGCTGCAGATCGAGTTCGAGAAGTTCTTCAACGGCGCCCGGGCGACGCCGCCGCTGGACCTGCGCGACGAGGTGCAGGCCGAGGTGCGGCGGCTGCGTAACACGAACCTGCACAGCGTGGCCGACAGCTTCCGCTTCGCCCAGGTCGAGGCGCGGTTCACCAGCCTGGGGGAGATGTTCAACCGGCGGCTGCGCCTGCAGGAGGAGGGCCGCGGGCCCGCCGCGCCGGCCGTCGTGGCCCGAACACGCCTCGACCCACGCCGCGGCGTGGTGCTCGCCGACCGGGTGGAGACCGCGGCGGTGGAGGCGCTCTACGAAGGCCTCGCCCGTTCCGGCCAGCGCCCGGGGTTCGACCTCGAGAGCTTCCGCCTCTACCTGGAGAAGCAGGTGACGTCGATCCGCCAGCGCACCGGTTGCCACGCCGTGCGCTTCCGGCTGGAGCCGGACGGCGAGCGTCTGAAGCTCAAGGCCAAGCCGCTGACCGGCTGAGGAAGCGGCCGACCCGCCGGCTAGGACGCCGCCGGACCCGCGACCGTAAACTGTCGAGCGGGCCTGCACCCGGCACCGACCCGAGACGCCACCGGGCCGCGCCGGGCCCGCCCCGCATCGCATGCATCTCATCAGCACGTACCGCAAGGAGCTCCCGTGAAGCGCACGCCCTGGATCGTCGCCACCACCCTGCTCGCCGCCGCCCTCGGCCTGGGGGCCGTGGTCGCCCCCGACAACCTGCCCCAGGCGCTCGAGGCGCAGCGCCGGCTCGTGGCCGAGAACCCGGGCGACTCCGCGGCCTGGAACGATCTCGGCAACCTGCTGACGCTCGGCGGGCAGCTGGACGCCGCCGAGGAGTCCTACGAGCGGGCCGTGGAGCTGGCGCCCGACCGCGCCGCCTACCACTTCAACTTCGCCCTGCTGCTGCAGCAGCAGGGCAAGCTGCGCGCCGCCCGGCGGCACTACCGGCGCGTGGTGGAGCTGACGCCCGACAACGCCTGGGCCTGGTACCAGCTCGGCGCCATCGCCGAGGCCCGGGGCAGCGAGGCGGTGGCCGTCGAGCGCTACGCCCGCGCCCTCGAGCTCGACCCGCAGCTCGGCTTCCCGGACGTCAATCCCCACGTCATCGACAGCGAGCTGATCGGTGAGGCGATGCTGCGCGGCTACCGCGGCGGCGTCGCCGCACCCCAGGCGCCGCGGGTCTACGAGGAGCCGGCCCGCATCACCTCGCTGCTGTTGCCGTCGCTGCCGGCGCCGGGCAGCCCGCCGGAGGAGCCGGAGACCGCCGCCGAGCGCCAGGCGGTGCAGCGCGAGATGCGCGGCCCCACCGGCCAGGTGCCACCGCCGCCGGAGGGCCCGCCCGCCGCGGCGCCGGGCGCCC
>DATACC010000078.1:0-8358 GCA_036259255.1 Thermoanaerobaculia bacterium
GGCCTCCTCGCCGCCGGCGCGGCGTATACTCTTCGGTCCCTCTTGGGCGCGGTCCGCCTCCCTGGCGCCCGCGCCCGCCGCGCATGCCGAAGACGCGCAACAGGATCCGCCCCCCCGTCAGCGCTCCCCGTGCGCGCATCCTGGCCGACGTCGAGCGGCGGCTGGAGGCGATCGGGCGCGTGTACGACAAGGAGCTGCTGGCCGAGATCTACCGCTTCTCCGAGGAGATGCATACCGGCCAGCTCCGTCGCTCCGGCGAGCCGTACTTCCTGCACCCGGTCAACGTCGCCTACCTCCTGGCGGATCTCAAGTTCGATTACGTGTCGGTGGCGGTGGGGCTGCTCCACGACGTGCTCGAGGACACCCTGACCACCCGCGAGGTGCTCGCCGGGCGCTTCGGCGAGGAGATCGCCGAGCTGGTGGACGGGGTGACCAAGATCGGCCGCCACGAGTACGTGCGGCGCGACGAGGCCCAGGCCGAGACCTTCCGCAAGATGATCCTGGCTTCGGCCAAGGACGTGCGGGTGGTGCTGGTCAAGCTCGCCGACCGCCTGCACAACATGATGACGCTCGAGCCGATGCCGCCCGAGGCGCGGCGGCGCATCTCCCGCGAGACGCTGGAGATCTACGCGCCGTTGGCCCACCGCCTCGGCATGAGCCGGGTCAAGGGCGATCTCGAGGATCTCGCCTTCTATTACCTCTACCCGCTGCAGTTCGCCGAGTTGCACACCAAGATCGAGCGCGAGATGCGGGTGGGGCAGGACACCATCCGGCGCATCCGCGAGCGGCTGGTGGAGGCCCTGGAGGCGGCCGGCATCGAGGCGGAGATCACCTTCCGCGTCAAGCGCTACTACTCGATCTACCAGAAGCTGCGTCGGCAGGGCATCGACATCTCGCAGCTCTACGACTACCTGGCCTTCCGCGTCATCACCGAGCACGAGCGTGATACCTACGCGGCGCTCGGCGTGGTGCACCACACCTGGCGGCCGATCATGGGCCGCTTCAAGGACTACATCGCGGTGCCGAAGCCCAACGGCTATCAGTCGCTGCACACGACGGTGGTAGGGGAGAAGGGCAAGTACTTCGAGCTGCAGATCCGTACCCGCGAGATGGATCTGGTGGCGGAGGAGGGGATCGCCGCCCACTGGCAGTACAAGGAGGACGCGTCGCAGCGCTGGCAGGGCGACCCGAACATCCTGTGGCTGCGCCAGCTCCTGGAGTGGCAGCAGGACGTCCAGGATCCCCGCACTTTCCTGACCACGCTGAAGATCGACCTCTATCCCGACGAGGTGTACGTGTTCAGCCCGAAGGGGGACGTCTTCAGCTTTCCGCGCGGCGCCACGCCCCTCGATTTCGCCTACAAGGTGCACACGGAGGTCGGGCACCATTGCTCCGGCGCCCGCATCAACGGGCGCCTGGTGCCGCTGCGCACCGAGCTGGCCAACGGCGACCTGATCGAGATCCTCACCAACCCGGCGCGCCAGCCGAGCCGCGACTGGCTGGCCATCGTCGCCACGTCTCGGGCCAAGTCGAAGATCCGCCAGTGGCTCAACACGGAGCAGAAGAAGCGCGCCACGGAGATCGGGCGCCGCCTGTTCGAAAAAGAGGTGCGGCGCTACAAGACGGGCTTGCGCAAGGTGCTCGACAGCTCCGAGCTGTCGCAGGTGCTGGAGGCGGAGGGGATCGCCTCGGCCGAGGACCTGATGAGCCGCATCGGCTTCGGCAAGACGTCGGCGAAGTCGGTGCTCGAGCGGGTGCTGCCGGCCGAGCAGCTCGTTGGCGAGGGGGACGAGAGCCGGGGTGCGAAGCTGCGCCACGCGGTGAGCAAGATCCTGCCATTCAAGGGCAGCGGTCCGATCGTCGTCAAGGGGCAGGACGATCTGCTCGCCTACCTCGCCAAGTGCTGCAACCCGCTGCCGGGCGAGGAGATCGTGGGCTACGTCACCCGCGGCCGCGGCGTGTCGGTGCATTCGGTGGATTGCCCCAACGTGCAGAATCTCCTCTACCACCCGGAACGCGAGATCGAGGTGGAGTGGGGCCGGGCGAAGGATCGGGCGGAGAACTACCTGATCGCCCTGGTGGTGGAGACCCAGGACCGTCCGGGCATCCTCGCCCGCCTCGCCGACGCCATCGCCAGTCAGGAGTCGAACATCGCCCAGATCGAGGCGGCGACGGCTCCGGGCCGCGGCATGATCGAGGTCACCGTGCAGGTGCGCGACCGCAAGCACCTGGAGCGCATCTTGAGCCGCGTGCGTGGCGTCTCCGGTGTGCTGCGGGTGGACCGGAGGATGGTGGGGGCGCACGCGGGGGTGGACGCGGGGGCCTAGGACGGCGGGGTGGCTGGGGGGCCCGGTGCTCGCCAGGCGGCGCTGGGGCGGCGGGGCAAGCTCCGCTGGAGCTGCGGGAAAGGCTCACGCAGAGCTTCCCCCGCCGCCGCAGTTGGTGGGGGCAGTGCGGTTCACGGAAAACCGCCGGTTCTCTCGGCTGTGTTGGGGCCGGCGACGGGATTCACGAGAGGTCCTGGGTGGCTGGCGAGGCGTTGACAGGGTGGGGGGCCTTTGCTACTCTTCGCCTTCCTCGCGCCCCTGGCGCCGGGAACATCCTAGGCCCGTAGCTCAGTTGGTTAGAGCGCTACGTTGACATCGTAGAGGTCAGCGGTTCGAGTCCGCTCGGGCCTACCAGCAGCACCCAGGCGCTTAGCTCAGCTGGTTAGAGCGCTACCTTCACACGGTAGAGGTCAGCGGTTCGAGTCCGCTAGCGCCTACCAGTACCATCTCCAACTTCTCGTCCCCCTCTTCGTTCTGCCGGATCTGGCGCCGATCCCACTACGGTGAAGGTCGTGGGAGCGCCACGGCAATGCGTGAAGTCCACCGGCCCCTCCACTGCGGCGGCGGGGGAAGCTCCGCGTGAGCCTTTTCCGCAGCTCCAGCGGAGCTATCCCCGCCGGCCCCACGCCCCCTAGCGAGCGCCCACCCCGCCGCCTTGTTTCGCAAATCCGTCCTCCAGTCGAGCCGCCTCCGTGGTTTCCTGCTTGCATGCTCTCGCAGGCATCGTGGACGTACCCCCGAGGAGAGAGACATGCTGAGCGACTGGCCCCTGATCCGGCAGATCCTCACCCGCAGCAACGGCAACGGCCCCGAAGCCATGAGCCGGCGCATCCGCGAGCTGCGGCCGCGCACCGAGGGAGCCGAGGCGGCGCGGTCCGTGTGTCCCTACTGCGGCGTCGGCTGCGGGCAGCTCGTCTTCCACCGCGAGGGGAAGCTCGTCTCCATCGAAGGGGATCCCGAGTCGCCGATCTCGCGCGGGCGGTTGTGCCCCAAGGGGGCGGCGAGCCACCAGCTCCTCACCCACGAAGGCCGGCTCACCAAGGTCAAGTACCGGCGGCCCTTCGGCAACGAGTGGGAGGAGATGAACCTCGACGAGGCCATGGAGCGAATCGCCGAGCGGGTGTGGGAGAGCCGCGAGCGCACCTTCGTCGAGGAGGAGGACGGCCACACGCTGATGCAGTGCCGCGGCATCGCCCACCTCGGCGGCGCCACCCTCGACAACGAGGAGAACTACCTCATCAAGAAGCTGTTCACCGCCGGCCTGGGGATGACCCGGGTCTCCAACCAGGCTCGCATCTGACACAGTTCCACGGTGCCCGGTCTGGGCACCACCTACGGCCGGGGCGGGGCCACCACCGCCCAGCAGGATCTCGCCAACGCCGACGCCATCCTCGTCATGGGCTCGTCCATGGCCGAGAACCACCCGGTGGGCTTCCAGTGGGTGATGGAGGCGCGGGAGCGCGGCGCCCAGGTGATCCACGTCGATCCGCGCTTCACCCGCACCTCGGCGATGGCCGACCTGTGGGTGCCGCTGCGCGCCGGCACCGACGTCGCCTTCCTCGGCGGCCTGGTGCACCACGCCCTCGAGCACGACCACGTGTTCCGCGACTACGTGGTCCACTACACCAACGCCGCCACCCTGCTGCGCGACGACCTCGAGGACACCGAGGATCTCGGCGGCCTGTTCTCCGGCTGGGACGAGGAGCGCCAGGCCTACGACCCCGAGACCTGGCTCTACCGCGGTGCCGGGATCAAGCGGCGCCCGCCCGAGGAGGGGGAGGAGGCCGAGGGGCAGGAGCCCGAGGCTGGCGGCGAGGCGAAGGACCAGGGAGGCGAGGCCCAGGTGCTGGGCGACACCGAGCGCGACCCGACCCTCGAGCACCCGCGGTGCGTCTTCCAGGTGCTGCGTCGCCACTTCTCGCGCTACACGCCGGAGATGGTGGAGCGCACCTGCGGCGTGCCGCGGGACGCCTTCCTGCGCATCGCCGAAACCTTCTGCTCCGCCTCCGGCCGCGAGCGCACCGGCGCCATCTGCTACGCCGTGGGGTGGACCCAGCACTCCACCGGCGTCCAGATCATCCGCACCGCCGCCATCCTCCAGCTCCTGCTCGGCAACACCGGCCGGCCCGGCGGCGGGGTGCTGGCCCTGCGCGGCCACGCCTCGATCCAGGGCTCCACCGACATCCCCACCCTCTACGACATCCTGCCCGGCTACCTCCCCATGCCGTTCTTGCAGGCCGATTCCCACAGCCTGGAGCACTACGTCCACCACCACCGCTCCGAGAGCGGCTGGTGGACGAACTTCGAGAAGTACGCGGTGAGCCTGCTCAAGGCGTACTACGGGGAGGCCGCCACCGCCGACAACGAGTTCGGCTTCCAGTGGCTCCCCCGGGTCGACGGCGACCATTCCCACTTCGGCTATTGGCTGGAGATGGCCGACGGCAAGCTCGAGGGCCTCTTCGTGATCGGCCAGAACCCCGCCGTCGGCGCCGCCAACAGCGGCCTGCAGCGCTCCGCCCTGGCGCAGCTCGACTGGCTGGTGGTGCGCGACCTGGTGGAGACGGAGACGGCCAGCTTCTGGCGCGATTCGCCGGAGGTCGAGCGTGGCGAGTTGGTGCCGGAGGAGATCGGCACCGAGGTGTTCCTGCTCCCCGCCGCCGGCCACGCCGAGAAGGAGGGCAGCTTCACCAACACGCAGCGCCTGCTGCAGTGGCACGAGAAGGCCGTCGAGCCGCCCGGCGATTGCCGCAGCGAGCCGTGGTTCGTCTACCACCTGGGCCGCCTCCTCCAGCAGAAGGCGGCGGATGGCCGGCGGCGCCGCGACGAGCCGCTCCGGGCCCTCACCTGGGACTATCCGCTGGAGGGCGAGCAGCAGGAGCCGGAGGTCGAGGCCGTGCTGCGCGAGATCAACGGCTGGACGGTGGCCGACGGCAGGCTCGTCTCCGGCTTCACCGAGCTGCAGGCGGACGGCTCCACCGCCTGCGGCTGCTGGATCTACTCCGGCGTCTTCCCCGCCGAGGGCGAGAACCGGGCCCACAGCCGCGAGCCGAAGGGCCCGTACGGCCACGGCTGGGGCTTCGCCTGGCCCGCCGACCGGCGCATCCTCTACAACCGCGCCTCGGCCGACCCCGAGGGCCGCCCGTGGAGCGAGCGCAAGCGGCTCGTCTGGTGGGACGAGGCGGCGCGGCGATGGACCGGCGACGACGTGCCGGACTTCACCACCGACAAGCCGCCCGGCTACCGGCCCGGCGACGGCACCGAGGGCGACGACGCGCTGGGCGGCGATCGCCCCTTCATCATGCAGGGCGACGGCCTCGGCTGGATCTGGGTCGCCACGGGCCTGAAGGACGGGCCGCTGCCGACCCACTACGAGCCCCTCGAGTCGGTGGTCGACAACCCCCTCTACCCGATCCAGGTCAATCCGGCCGCCGACCGGATGGAGCGGCCCGACAACCCGTACGCCGCGCACCGCGATCCGCGCTATCCGTACGTGCTGACCACCTACCGCCTGACCGAGCACCACACCGCCGGCGGCATGAGCCGCCCGCTGGCCCATCTCGCCGAGCTGCAGCCGGAGCTGTTCTGCGAGATCTCGCCCCAGCTCGCCCGCGCCATCGGCGCCGTCCACGGCGGCTGGGCGACCGTCACCACGCCGCGCGGCGTCCTCGAGGCCCGGGTGCAGGTGACCGCCCGCATGCCGCCGATCACCGTCGAGGGCAGGACGGTGCACCAGGTGGGCCTGCCGTACCACTGGGGCTCCAAGGGGCTGGTGCGGGGCGACATCGTCAACGACCTGCTGGCCCTCTCCGAGGAGCCCAACGTGCGCATCATGGAGACCAAGGGGCTGGTGTGCGACGTCCGCCCCGGCCGGCGTCCCCGCGGCCGCCACGCCGTGCCCGGTGACCGTCCCGGCCGTCGCGAGGTGCAGCGATGAGCCCACCGCGCACCGCCGGCTTCCTCACCGACTCCACCCTGTGCATCGGCTGCAAGGCCTGTGAGGTGGCCTGCAAGGAGTGGAACGAGGTGCCGGAGGACGGCCTGCTGTGGAGCGGGCTGTCCTACGACAACACCTGCTCGCTGGGTGCGTCCACCTGGCGCCACGTCAAGTTCGTCGAGCAGGAGCCGGCGGTGGGCCACGGCGGGAACGATCCCGACCGGCTCTCCTGGCAGTTCTCCTCCGACGTCTGCAAGCACTGCGAGGTGGCCGGTTGCCTCGAGGCGTGCCCCACCGGCGCCATCGTGCGCACCGAGATGGGGGGCGTCTTCGTGCAGAGCGACGTCTGCAACGGCTGCGGCTACTGCGTGGTGGGCTGCCCCTTCGGCGTCGTCGCCAAGCGCGAGGGCGACGGCCGCGCCTTCAAGTGCACCTTCTGCTACGACCGCCAGAAGGCGGGCCTGGAGCCGGCCTGCGCCAAGGTCTGCCCCACGGAGTCGATCCTCTTCGGCGAGCTCGACGAGCTGCGGCAGCGAGCCGACGAGCGCGTCGCCGCCCTCCACCGCGCCGGCATGGACGACGCCACCCTGTGGGACCCGCGGCACACGTCCGTCGAGGGCACCCACGCCATCTTCGTCGTGCGCGGCGATCCCCGCGCCTACAACCTGCCGCCGGACCCGGAGGTGCCCACCGTCCACCAGCGCGACGGCTGGCGTGCGGCGGCGGTGGCGGCGGCCGGCATGGCGGCGCTGGCAGCGTTGGCTTTCCTGGCGGGCGGCGGCGAAAGCGGCGGGGCGACGTCGTCGTGAGCCGGTGGCGCAGCCTGGACGAGCGCGAGCGCCGGCTGCAGGCGCTGCGCGAGGAGGCATCGCCGGGCGCCGATCCTGCGGGCCCCCGCGGCCGCACCGTGGACGGCGAGGGCGTCCGCCCCGAGGGCGCCCCGTTCCCGCGGGCCAGCGCCGCAACCGGCTACTACGGCCTGCCGCTCTTGAAGGAGCCGCAGTGGACCTGGGAGGTGCCGCTCTACTTCTTCGTCGGCGGTGCCGCCGGCGCCGCGGCCGTGATCGGGGCCGCCAGCCGCCTGGCCGGCGGCGGCAGGAGCTCCGCCGCGGGCGGCGGCTTCGGCGGCGAGCTGGCCCGCGACGCGCGCTGGATCGCCACCGGTGGCGGCGCGCTGTCCGGTGCCCTGCTGGTCGCCGACCTCGGCCGCCCGGAACGCTTCCTCCACATGCTGCGGGTGTTCAAGCCCCAGAGCCCGATGTCGGTCGGTGCCTGGACCCTCACCGCCTTCTCCTCGGCCGCGGCGGCGGCCACCTTCGCCGACCTGGTGCGCCACCGGTACGGCTCGAGGCTGCCCGTGCGCGTGCTGGGGAACGCCGGCGATGCCCTGGCCGCCGCCACCGGGCTGGGGATGGCGAGCTACACTGGCGTGCTGATCGGCGCCACGGTGGTGCCGGTGTGGAACCGCAGCGTCCGGGTGCTGCCGATCCACTTCGCCGCCTCCGGCCTGGCCTCGGCGGTCGCCCTGCTGGAGCTCGCCGGCCATCGCCACCGGGCGCTGAACCGGCTGGGCCTCGCCGCGGCGGCGGTGGAGGTCGGCACCGGCGCCTGGCACGAGCTCCAGGACGTCCGCGCGCTGCGACCGCTGAAGGCCGGCGGCAGCGGTGCCGTGGTGCGCTCCGGCGGCGTCCTCTCCGGCCCCGTCACCCTTGCCCTGCGCCTGCTCGGCGCCCGCCGGGCGGCGGCGGTGGCGGCGCTGGCCGGATCGCTCCTCACCCGCTACGGCTGGATGGCGGCCGGCCGCGCTTCGGCGCGGGATCCGGAGCTGCCGCTGCAGCCGGGCTCCGGTCCGCTCACCAATCCGTCCTGACATCGTTCAGGGCTCCCCACGAGTCCCACCCGAGCGCCAGGCCCTCCGTGGAGCACCGCGGCGGGGCTCCCCGCCGCCTCGATGCCACCTAGCAAGCGCCCGCCCCCCGCAGTCGCTCGCACCACCCACCGAGCCCGGGCGTCCGTGAAGCACCGCGGCCGGGCTCCCCTGCGGCGGCGGGGGAAGCTCCGCGTGAGCCTTTCCCGCAGCTCCAGCGGAGCTTTCCC
>DATACC010000079.1:0-3989 GCA_036259255.1 Thermoanaerobaculia bacterium
CCGGTGCACCAGCAGCGCCCTGCCCTGGGGAGTCGTCTTGGCGTTACGATGGATCTTCACCTGGGTGGCCTCCGTGGGTTTCGAGGTACTCGACAACCTCAGCTTCCCACAGCCACCCAGGTGAACAACCTCTCGAGCAGCTACATCTAGGAGGCCTCCGCCGCGCCGCCGTCCCGCGGCGGCACCAGCAGCACCGCCAGCGCCACCAGCAGCGGCGGCAGCAGATGGAAGGCGAGGCGCGGAAAGCTCGACAGCACGTAGAACCGCGTGTCCACCGGCGCGGTGAGATAGATCCCCACGTAGAGCACGAGCTGGAGGGCGAGCACCGCCGCGAGGGCCCGCGTGCGCCGCACCGCCACCAGCACCGGCAGCAGCAGGAGGAGCCACGGCAGGCCGTGCCACTCGGCGGTGCCGAAGGTGGTCACCAGCCCGGCGGCCACCGCACCCAGGCGGTCCGCGTCCCAGGTTCCGGTGTTGGTGGATTGGAACAGGCCGTGGCGCAGGTTGCCGGCGAGCCACGGCCCGACCCCCAGCGCCGGCGGCACCAGGACCCACGGCGCCGCCCGGAGGAGGCGCCCGAGACGCGGACCCGCCGCGGGGCGGCCGGTGGCGGCGCCGGCGGCAGGACCCGCAGGGGCGGCGACCCGCAACAGGTGGACCGTCACCAGGACGGCCGCCAGCGGTACGCCCTCGATCTTCGCCCCGGCGGCGAGCGCGGCGGCGGCGCCCACCTGCAGGTGCTGGTGGCCGGCCCGGCCCTCGCCGTCGCCGGGGGCGCGCAGAAGCACCGGAGCGGCGGCGAGCAGGGCCAGTGCCACCAGCCAGTCGGCGCCGCCGGCCATGTCGTAGCCGATGCCGAACATCCCCACCGCCAGCGCCAGGGTCGCCACCGCCGCCTGCGGCGCGAACCGACCCGGCAGGAGCGCCAGGGCCTGCCGCGCGAACGACACCATCAGGGCGAAGAACACCGCGGACCACAGCAGCAGGCCGCCCTCGTCGAAGGTGCCGAGCACGTGGGCGGTGGCGGCGTAGAGGCCCGGCAGCAGGTTCGGGTAGTCCGGATGGTCGGTGAAGCGCAACGGATCGGCAAGCCAGGCCCAGTCGATGCCTCCCGCCAGGGCGTAGCGCTTCGCCTTCAGGCCCCAGTGGTAGACGAAGTCCGGAATGCCGATGCGCCGCGTGAAGGCGGCACCGGCATAGATCGCGACCGCCGCCAGCGCCACCAGGTCGCCCCAGCCGAGGGGCAGGCGGAGGGCCGGAAACGCTCGCCCCGCCGCGGAAGCGCGGCGGCGGGTACTGCGCCAAGCCGCGGCGGCTGCGGCGACGAAGAGCGCCGCCATCCCGGCCGCCAGCGTCCGGCGCCGCCACGGCACGCCGACGGCATCGTAGGCGAGCAGCAGGGCGTGGAGGGCGACGAGACCCACCACGATCGCCGCCGGTGCCAGCGACATCGCGTCGCGCAGCGCCCGGACCGCTCGCCGCCCCGGCCGACTGCCGGCAGCGATCGGCGCCCCCGCCGCCACCAGCAGGGCCAGGCCGGCGACGAAGGCCGCCGCGGTCAGCACCAGCAGGGGCAGCAGGCTCACCGGCGGCGGTAGAGGGTGCCCGAAGGCAGGCGCTCGACGAGCACGAAGCGGGGATCGTCCACCGTGCGCCGGTAGCCCACCAGCCAGTCGGCGGCACCGGTGGCGTAGTGGCCGTAGCCGATCACCCGCTGGCGCGGCAGGTGGTAGGCGGCCCACAGGGTGACGAAATCCTCCTCTCCCGGCAGGTTGACGGCCGGCGCGAAGGCGACCAGCGACCCGGGCGGCATCACCGGCTCGACGGAGGAGAGGAAGTGGCCCACGCCGGCGGCGTCGGGTGAATCGAGGCGCCAGCCCTCGGGCGAGCCGACCCGCGCGCCCAGCCGGCGCTCGAAGCGCATCACCTCGGCGACGAACCCGGCGGCGGCGACGGCCAGCAGCAGGACGAGGGCCGCCCGCCGCGTGCGCCGGCCCGGCGACGGGTCCGGCCGCGGGGCGTGCCGGCGGCCGATGGCCGGAGCGGCGGACGGCGGTGGAGCGACGGAGGACGGCATCGACGGAAGTGTAATGCGGCCCGCCTCGCGCCCCCCCGACCCGCTGCCGCGAGGAGGCGGCCTGCGAAGCGGTGGCCGCACCCACACCCGCCGCGGGCCCGCCCGCGGAGCGGCCACCCCCCAGGGGGCTCGCCGATTTCCGGTACCATCGCCGGTCCGATGGCCCGTGTCCTCCGCGCCTTCCGCCGCCTCCCGGGCGTCCTCCTGCTGGCGCTCCTCGCCGCCGCGCCGCTCGCCTGCTCGCGGCCCGAGGTGGTGCGCTACGACGACCTGCTGGCCGCCGGCTGGGGCGGCCCCGAGCCGCGGCAGCTCTACTGCGGCGAGGAGTACCGCTTCGCCCGTCCCCTCGAGGACGGCGACGAGTTGGCCGCCACCGTCGAGCTGGGCACCGAGCCTTCCCTGGCGCTCGCCACCTGCCGGCCCGGCGGCCAGCCCGGGGTGATCGAGGTGGAGATCGCCGCCGAGGGCGAGGCGCCGGTGACCCACCGCCTCGGTGCCCACCAGCCCGCTGGCTGGCAGCCCATGGCGGTCGATCTCGACGACCTCGCCGGACGCCGCGTGCGCGTGCGGCTGCGCACCGAGATGCCATCGGGCGGCACGCTGCTGCTCTCGGAGGCCTTCCTCGCCGGCCGCCACCGGGCGCCGCCGCTGGCCGAGGCGCGGGGGCCGCAGATCCTGCTCGTCTCCGTCGATACGCTGCGGGCGGACGCCGTCGGCGCGCTCGCCGGCATCGCTCCGGAGCTCTCCCCCACGCCGGCTCTCGACCGGCTGGTGGCGGAGGGCGAGGTGTTCTCACCGCACCGCGCCGGCGCCTCCTGGACCAAACCGTCCCACGCCACCCTGCTCACCGGCTATCCGGAGACGGTGCACCGCTCGATCGACTGGGAGGACCCGATCCATCCCGCCGTGCCGACCCTCGCCGAGCGGCTGCGCGACGCCGGCCTCGCCACCGCCGGCACGGTGCACGACTGCGTGTGGCTGCAGCCGAAGTTCGGGTTCGACCGCGGCTTCGCCAGCTACCGCTCGGAGAAGTGGGGCACCGGCGAGATCACCCGCGCCGCCGCCAACTGGATGGCCGACCACCGGGACCGGCCGTTCTTCTTCTTCCTCCACACCTTCCAGGCCCACTCCGACTTCCACCACCTGCCCTACGAGGGCTCCACGCCGCAGGAGGTGCGCAGCCGCTTCGGCGTCGCCGACTACGGCTGCCGCGACGGCGACTGCGCCTCGACCCTGCTCGAGCGCATCGACCGGGGCGAGATCGCGCCGCTGCCCGGCGAGCCGGAGATCCTCGAGTTCCTCTACCGCGCCGGCGTCTCCCGCACCGACGCGGAGCTCGGGCGCCTGCTCGACGACCTGCGCACGATGGGCCTCTACGACGACATGACCATCGTGCTCACCAGCGACCACGGCGAGATGCTGCTCGAGCACGGCCGCACGCTCCACGGAACCTGGTGGGAGGAGACCCTGGCGGTGCCGCTGGTGGTCAAGTGGCCGCGGGGCGAGAGGGCCGGCCGGCGCACCACGTCGCCGACGAGCGCCGTCGACCTGGCGCCGACGCTGCTGGCGGTGGCCGGCGTCGCGGCCGAGGGCCTGCCCGGCCGCGACCTGCGCGCCGGCGGGCGCCGGCCGGCCCAGGCCGGGGTGCTGTGGAAGGCGGTCTACCTCGACGAGCTCAAGGCGGTGTTCGGCAGCAAGGAGGGAGACCTCCTGTTCGACCTCGCCGCCGATCCCCGCGAGGCCCACGACCTCGCCGCCGAGCGCCCGCAGGACCTCGAGCGCCTGCGCGACCTGCTGGCAGGCTTCGAGGAGCGCGACCGGCGCCTGTTCGAAAGCCTCGCCGCCGGCCGCCCCTCGCGCGGCGACGACGCCGCTCTCACCGCCGAGGAGCGCGAGCGCCTGCGCTCCCTCG
>DATACC010000080.1:0-7269 GCA_036259255.1 Thermoanaerobaculia bacterium
GCCGGCGCGGCGGTGCCCCCCGCGGCCGCACCGGCCCTGCTCGCTTCGACGCCCGCGGCAGCGGCGCCGGAGGCCATCCTCTCGGAGCTTTACCTCGGCAACGGCGGCAACGCCTTCTCGCTGGTCGAGAGCGACGGCGGCGTCACCTGGCAGCTCGTGCGCCGGGTGCGCTTCGCCGAGCGGGAGCCGGGCTACCACGCCGCGCGCCTCGCCACCTACCGGGACCGCGGCGTGCGCGCCACCGAGGACCCGGCGGTGCTCTTCGGCCGTCTCACCGCCGCCTTTGATCGCGTGCCGCCACTGAGCGGCCTGCCCGGGCGCAGCGAGCAGGTGCTGCTGCGCTGGTCCGCCGGCGGTGACGTCGAGCCGGTGGCCGACCCCCGCCGCGCCGCCGCCATGGCCGAGCGCCTCGAGCGCCGCTGGCTGGCCTTCACCGGCTGCGACGCGGCGCCCGGCGCGGAGAGCGAGCGACGGACCCGCGAGGGGGCGGTGCTGGCCGCCGCAGCAGCCGCTGCTCCCTAGCGCCGGAGCCGCTGGGCGGGTATAGTCGGGGGTCCCCCCGGAACGCCGCGGGGGAAGCCCTTCGGGTCCATAGCTCAGCGGTGAGAGCAACCGGCTCATAACCGGCAGGTCCCTGGTTCGAATCCAGGTGGACCCACGGCCGCCGCTTGGAGACACACCATCTGATGCCAGGTCCATTGGAGTCCGTCGTCGCGTTGCAGTCCACCTTGAACGATCTCGCCATGGCGCGGGAGCGCCTGCACGGCATTCCCGACTGGATGCGCGAGCTGCACGAGGAGCACGCCGCCTACCAGCGGCAGATCGAGGAGCTGGAGGAGGCCATCGGCGAGGCGGGCAGCGAACGCCGCGCCGCCGAGGGCGAGGTGAGCGAGGCACGCGAGAAGCTGAAGCGCTACCAACAGCAGATCAACGCCGTCAACAATCAGCGCGAGTACGGGGCTCTGCTGCAGGAGATCGACACCGTCAAGCGCCAGATCTCCGAAGGCGAAGAACGGGGCCTGGCGGCGCTCGAGCGCGCCGACCAGCTCCAGCAACAGGCCACCGAGAAGCGCGAGGGATTCCGCGAGCTCGACGAGCGTTACCACGGCGAGCTCGCCCGCTGGGAGGAGCAGAAGCCCGAGGTGGCGGCCCAGGTGGCGGCCCTCGAGGCGCGGGAGACGGCGCTGCGCTCGGAGCTGCCGCGCAACGTGCTGTCCCAGTTCGACCGCCTGCGCGCCCGGCTCGCCGGCGCCGCGGTGGCGCCGGTGCGCAAGACCGACCGCACCGGCAAGGGCGCCGCCATGTGGCACTGCGGCGCCTGCAACTACCGGGTGCGTCCGCAGGTGGTGGTGGAGGTGGCCAACAGCGGCAACCTGGTGCACTGCGAGAGCTGCCAGCGCATCCTCTACATCGAGGACGTCCCGGCCGAGCCCGAGCAGGGTGCCGCGCAGTAGAGGATTGGCGGGGACGTAGGGGGCCGCGCTCAGCCGCGGCCGCCGGTGCCGAGCTCGCGGTCGCTGCTGCGCCAAGTGCGGGCGAGCACCGCCTCGCGCACCGCTCCGCACAGGCGCAGGTGCTGGGCGGTGACCTCGGCCAGCGCATCCTGCACCGGGGTCGGGATCAGCCCTTCACTGCCCATCAGCGCCAGCAGATCCTGGCTGTCGAGGCCTTCCCGCGCCTCTCCCGATTCCAGCCGCCGCAGGAAGGCGAGCACCGCCGCCAGGTCCGCCATCGTGGCGTTCAGGCTCTCCAGCAGCCGTTCGAGCTGCCCCAGGTGGGGTAGCTGCAGCCCGTTCTCGTAGCGGGAGAGCTGGGAGCGCCCCACCTGGGCGGCGCGCGCCAGGTCGGTCTGACTCATGCGCCGCAGGCGGCGCAACAAGGCCAGGGCGTCCCCCAGGTGCTCGAACATCGGCATTGACCAAATGTATGGGCCTTGACACAATGATGCAAGAAAAGTTTCTCAAAGAGATTATTTGTGCGTCCATCGGCACCGAAGGGGCAGCTTCCGGCGTGGTGGGAGCGTCGTAGAGAGGGGCTTCGGGCCGGCGGGAGGGGTGGCCGTTCCGCTGGGCGGGTGGTGGCGGCGGTCCAGGGGACGCGGGGCTGTCGGTGAGGATTCGGGGGGAGCCCCGCTCGGCACCGCCGGCGCGCCCTCGGCGTCGGACTCCCGAGGACCTCGAGCGGCGCCGGCGCTGACGCCCCTGGACCGCCGCCACCACCCGCCCGGTCGCTCCAGCGGCCACCCCTCCCGCCTCCGATGGTGGTGAAGGAGAGGAACCCCACCCCACCAGCCTGGATCCCCGAGGTCCGCCGGTAGGCCGCTGCCACCGGATTCGCTCGCTGCCTGGGGGAGTGTTTCCGAGTTCCTCCTGCCGACGGGATGGCTCTCTTCCCCGCGGTCCTGCTGGTAAGGTCTCCCGCCGTGTCCGATTCGCCGCCGCCCCCGATCCTCACCTGCGCCGAGCTCGGCCCCGGCGAGCTGCGGGCGTTGCTGGCTACGTTCGGGCTCGAGCTGGTGGAGGTGGTGGAGGGGGGAGAGATTGCGGGGAGCTTCTGGGGGGCGCCGGAGGCGGGGATCATCGGCAAGCAGGTGTTCGTGCGGCCCGACACCCCGGTGCACTCGGCGCTCCACGAGGCCTGCCACCTGGTGTGCGCCGGGGAGCGGCGGGCCGGGATCCACACGGATGCGGGCGGCGACTACGCCGAGGAGGACGCCGTCTGCTACCTGCAGATCGTCCTCGCCGAGCGACTGGCCGGCGTCGGGGCCGCGCGGCTGATGGCCGACATGGACGCCTGGGGCTACACCTTCCGCCTAGGCTCCGCCCGCGCCTGGTTCGAAGGCGACGCCGAGGACGCCAAGGCCTGGCTCGAAGACCACGGCCTCCCCCACACCTTGCCCACCGCGCCCCTCCAGCCAGCAACAGAAAGGGCGCCCGAGGGAGCGATCCGGCCGGAGGGAGCAGTGGAGTAACCGCCGAGCGGCCCGGGAACTCGGCTGTCCTGTCGACCCTAGACGAGGGAACCCAGAGCTGCCAACGGCTCGGATGGCTCGGCTCCCGGCGTTCGTAGCCGGCATCCGGTGTTGGCTGTTTCGGGGTTCCGGGGTTGAGGGTTCAGGGGTCGGGGGTTCTGGCGTTGGGGGTTCTGGGGTTGGGGGTTCCGGGGTTGGGGTTTCCTCTCCTTCACCACCTTCGGAGGCGGGAGGGGTGGCCGCTGGAGCGACCGGGCGGGTGGAGGTGGTGGGGCAGCGGCCTCGTCGCCGGCGCCGCTCGGAACGGTGAAGGAGCCGGCACCGGTGGGAGCCGGCGGCGCAGAGCGGGGCCAGCCGTTGATCCTTACCGAGTCGCCCCGCGGCCGCAGCCCCACCACCTCCACCCGCCCAGCGGAACGGCCACCCCTCCCGCCGGGCCGCAGCGCCCCGCGCCACCTCAAAGGAACAGCAGGATCACTCCACCCACCGCCACCAGCGCCCCGAGCACTCCCCCCAGGCCCACCCGGTCCCCCCGCCACGCCGCCACCGGCAGGATCAGGATCGGTGTCGTCGCCATCAGGCTCGCCGCCACGCCGGCCTGGACGAGCTGCACCGCGATCAGCGACAGCGAGACGCCGACGACCGGGCCGAAGAAGGCGCCGAGGGCGGTGAAGCCGAGGGCGCGGCGGTCGGCGAGCGCCGGGCGGACCTTCGGCCACCAGCCGAGGACGAAGAACAGCGCCACGTAACCCGCCGTGCCGGCGATCACCCGGATGTGGGTGGCGGCGATCGGATCGTAGCTGCCCATGCCGAGCTTCGAGAGCACCAGGCCACCCGCCTGCCCGAGAGCGCCGCCGAGGCCGAGCAGCACGCCCTGGACCCGCGCCCGGCGGTCGACGGCGGTGGGCGCGACCAGCGCGCGGCGCGGGCGGCGGTCGGCCACGGCCCAGGCGACGCCGCCCACCGTCAGCGCCATGCCAGCGAGGTCCACGGGCCTGAGCACCTCGCCCAGCAGCAGCAGGCCGAGGATCACCGTGAACGGCGGCGCCAGCGCCATCAGCAGCGTCGACAGCCGCGAGCCGAGCACCACAAAGGCGCGGAACAGGCACAGGTCGCCGAAGGTGAAACCCACCAGGCCGCTGACGCTCAGCCACAGCCAGGCATGGGCCGAGGCATCGGTGGGCAACGGCAGGCCGCGGCGCAGCAGGTTGGCGAGGGCCAGCAGCCCCACCGCCATCACCAGGCGCAGCAGGTTCACCGTCAACGAGCCCACGCGGCGTCCGGCGACCTCGAAGGAGACGGCCGTCGCCACCCAGCAGGCGGCGGTGCCGAGGGCGGCGAGCTCTCCGGCGTAGGGCAAGCGGGTGAGGGGGCGGGAGCCGGGCGCGGCAGGGGATGGGGGGAGTCGCCCCCTCGGCCGGCGCCCGGGCCGGCCGAGGGGCGATCGCGGGCGATTCTACTCGCAGGTCGCGAAGGCCGTGGTGTCCAGAACCGAGTCGGCCCGGTTGCCCAGGTTGTTGAAGTAGGTCTGCTGCTCGCCGGTCAAGGTGTCGGTCACCGTGACCTCGAAGGAGACGTTGGTCACCGCCGCGAAGAACACCCAGTAGTGATCGTTCACCGGGCAGCCGTCGAGCACCTTGAGCAGCATCTCCAGGTTGCCCGGCCGGAAGAACCAGAAGTTGGCGGAGTCCTCGGTCGCCAGCACCGGGTGGGCGTCTCCGGCCGCCTCGTCCGTGGCCCAGTCGACCTCGACGTGGAACCGGCCGTCCTGCAGGCAGATTGCCCGGTCGCCGGCGAAGCAGGCCGCCACCTGGCCGCGGATCTCGCCCTCCGGATTGGCAGTGGAGTGCACGTTGACGTACAGCCCGCCGGAGCGCAGCATCTCGAGCTGCGCGTCGGTCGGCGTCCAGGTGAAGTCGATCGGGCTGGTCGCGTCGCCCAGATCCACCAGGATCGGCCCGTTCTCGCCCGCGACGCCGGTATGGATGTGGGCGCCGCTCGCGTTCTCCACGTCGTGGGTGCAGCGCAGGCGCAGCGTGTTGTCGTCGCCGGCACCGTCATCGAGCACCGCGAAGCAGGCGCCGTCGGCGTCGGTGGTCACGCCGGGCACCTCGTCGTCGCCGGTGAGCTGCCAGCCGGCCTGGCTGATTCCGGCGCCCTGCGGCAGCGCGACGCGAAGCTGGCCGCGGATCTCGCCGCTGGGGTGGGCCGGCGTGTGGACATTGACGTACAGCCCCCCGGCGAGCAGCCGCACCAGGTCGTCCTCGGTAAGCGCCCAGGTCGCGGTGATCGGGCTCGAGGCGTCGCCGAGGCCGAACAGCACCGGGCCGGAGACGCCCGGGAAGCCGGTGTGGATGTGAGCCGCGGTGGCGTCCTCCAGGGTGTGATCGCAGGCGATGGAGAGCATCGTCCGGTCTTCGTTCAGGGTGGCGGTGCAGGTACCGAAGGCATCGGTGGCCACCCCCGGCACCTCGTTCTGGCCGGTGAGCTCGGCGCGGAAGGTGGTCTCCTGCGCGACCGCGGCCGGGGCGGCCAGCAGGGCGACGGTGAGGACTGCGAGGAAAGAGAATCTCTTCATGGGTGGACTCCTCGAGGATGGAGATCGATAGGATGCCGGCTGCCGCCCCAGTGCGACAGCGCCAGCGAAAATTCTGCAAGCACGAGAGGTGCCAGTGAGCGAGCCGCAGCGGCCGGGGATCTACCTGCACGTCCCGTTCTGCTCCGCCGTCTGCCCGTACTGCGACTTCGCGGTCACCGTGGGCGGCGCCGCGGCGCGGGAGCGCTACGTCGAGACCCTGCTGGCGGAGATGGCGCTGGTGGCGGACACCCGGGACGGGGCCCTGGCCGCGCAGGCCGACACCGTCTACTTCGGCGGCGGCACCCCCACGGCGCTCGACCCGGAGCAGCTCCGCCGGGTGCTCGCCGGCCTCGGCGAGCGCCTCGCCGTGCGCCTGGGGGAGGCGCGGATCTTCCTCGAGGCCAACCCGGAGGACGTCACCCCCACGGCGGCGGCGGCATGGCGCGCCCTGGGAGTGGCCACCCTGTCGCTCGGGGTGCAGAGCTTCGACCCGGCGGCCCTCGCCTTCCTCGGCCGGCGCCACGACCCGCGGCGGGCCCGGGAGAGCGTGGCGACGGCGCTGGCCGCCGGGTTCGACACCGTCTCCCTCGACCTCATCTACGGCCTGCCGGGCCAGGACGCCGCGGCCTGGCGCCGCGACCTGGAGACGGCCGCGGCGCTGGCACCCCACCACCTGTCCTGCTACCAGCTCACCGTCGAACCGGGCACGCCGTTCGGCAAGCGGCGGGCGCGGGGCGAGCTCGCCGAGCTGCCCGAGGCGGCGCAGGCGGAGCGCTTCCGCTTCACCCACCGCTTCCTCGCCGATGCCGGCTATCCGGCGTACGAGGTGTCGAGCTTCGCCGCCACGCCGGCCCATCGCTCGCGCCACAACCGCAAGTACTGGTGCCACGCGCCCTATCTCGCCCTCGGCCCGTCGGCCCACGGCTTCGACGGCGGGCGCCGCCGCTGGTGGAACGAGGGTCGCCTGCGCCCCTGGCGCCGGCGCGTCGAGGCCGGCGAGCCGCCGGTGGCCGGCGGCGAGGTGCTCGACGACGCGGAGCTGGCCCTGGAGGCCCTGGTCCTCGGCCTGCGCACCACGGCGGGCATCGATCTCGCCGGCTTCCGCGAGCGCCACGGCATCGATCTCCTCGCCACCGACGGCGCCCTGGTCGCCCAGCTCGAGGCGGCAGGGCTGGCACGGACCGAGGGTGGCCCCGCCAGCGCCCGCCTGGCCCTGACCCTCGATGGCCTGGCGGTGGCCGACGGCATCGCCTGCCGCTTCGAACTCGGGATCGCGCCGGCCTAGCTCCGGGCCTGCTAGGGTTCGGGCCGGGAGGAGGCGTCGATGGCCAACGACTGGGTGAAGCACATCAACTGGGCGAAGCTGATGGCGAACGCGCCGGAGATCCTGCGCCAGGCCCGCGAGGTCGCCGCCGCGATGCGCGACGCGCGCCCGGCCGCGGGCGCCGCCACGGGAGGCGCCGCGGGGGCCGCGGCTTCGGCGGAGACCGCCCGTGAGCAGCGCCTGGGTGAGCTGAGCGAACGTCTCGACCGGCTGGAGCGCGCCAACCGGGAGCAGGCGCGGCTCGACGAGGAGATGGCCGAGCAGCTCCAGGGTCTCACCGCCAAGCTCGGCGAGGTGCACCGGCGTCTCGGCCTGATCGCTGCGCTCCTCGCCGGCACCGCGCTGGTCGCCGTGGCGGCCCTCGTCGCCGCCCTCGTCGGCTGAGGCGGCCGCCGC
>DATACC010000081.1:0-40163 GCA_036259255.1 Thermoanaerobaculia bacterium
GCCCGGAGCAGGGCCCGGAGCCGGCGGCCGGCGACGGCGCGGCGGTCCTGGAACGCTTCGCGGCGCTGCGCGAGCGCCGGTCCCGACGTTGATCCGCTCCCGGCGAAGAGGTCGGGCCGCGACGAGGCGGTGGAGCGATTCGTGCAAGCGGCCCGCAGAGGCATCGGACGGAGGGGAAACGTCATTTCGAATCGAGACATCGTGGTCCTCGGCGCCTCGGCCGGGGGGGTTCTGGCTCTCCGCCAGCTCGTCGCCGGGCTGCCGGCCGACCTGCCGGCGGCGGTCTTCGTCGTTCTCCATCTGAGCCCGGCGCACCGCAGCATGCTGCCGGAGATCCTCACCGCCGCCGGGGAGCTGCCCGCCCGCTTCGCGGCGGACGGGGAGGCGATCGAGCGGGGCGTCGTCTACGTGGCACCGCCGGGATACCACCTGCTGCTGACCCCGGACCAGGTGCGGCTCAGCGAGGGACCGCGCGAGAACTCGCAGCGCCCGGCCATCGATCCGCTGTTCCGCTCCGCCGGCGTCGCCTTCGGGCCCCGCGCCATCGGCGTGGTGCTCAGCGGCATGCTGAGCGATGGCAGCGCCGGCCTGCGGGCTCTCGCCCAGTGTGGTGGCGTGGCGGTGGTCCAAGAGCCGGCCGACGCCGAGCACGGCGACATGCCGACCGCCGCCCTGGCCGCCACTGCGGTCGACCACCGGGTGAACCTCGACGAGCTGCCGGCGCTGCTGGTGCGACTCACCGCCGAGGCTCCCGGGCCGGAGCGGCCGGTGCCTCGCCGGGTGCAGGCCGAGGCGGATGCGGCGTTCGGCGACATCACGCCCCTGCGGTGGGATCAGCTCGGTCCCCTCTCCGAGGTCGTCTGTCCGGAATGCGGTGGCGCCCTGCGCGAGATCGACGACGGGGGCCTGATGCGCTTCCGCTGCCATACGGGGCACTCCTTCACCAGCAGCAGCGTGGTCAGCAGCCAGACGGAGGCGGTGGAGCGCGCCCTGTGGGTCGCCATCCGGGTTCTCGAGGAGCGGCTGCGCCTGTGCGCGCGCTTCGCCGAGGAGAGCCGCGAGCGGGGCCACGCCGGCATCGCCCGCACCTGGCAGCGGCGCGCTGCCGAGGCCGAGCACCATGCCGAGCTGCTGCGGAGCATCATCCTGAGTCAGGCGGCACCCCTGGTGGCCGAGCAGCAATCCGAATTGGCCGCCGGGCCGATGCTGCGGCGGCACGAAGGCTGACTGCAGTGGCTCGAGCCGGTGACGCCAGGAGATTCGAGGACGGTGCCAGGAGGGGAGGCCCCGACCTGCCGCTCCTCGTTGCCATCGGGTGCGCCGCCGAAGACCTCGCGCCGCTGCGCACCCTGCTGGCGGGCCTGCCCGCGGCCACCGGTATCGCCTTCGTGGTGTTGCTGCGGCCCGAGGGCTCGGCCGAGAATCCGCGCGAGGCGCTGGAGGCGGCCGCGAAGGTGCCGCTGTCGGAGGCCTCCGCTGGCGAGCGCCCGGCGCCGGACCGCATCTACCTGGCTCCCGCCGGCACGCTGCTCACCATGGCCGACGGGCGGTTCCGCGTCGAACGGCCCGACGACCCGTGCCGTCTGCAGGGGGTCTTCGACCTCTTCTGCCACTCGATGGCCGCGGAGTGCGCCGAGCGCTGCGGCTGCATCGTGCTCGACGCCACCGCTGCCCAGGGCAACGGGGGCCTGCGCGCGGTCCGCGAGAACGGCGGCCTGGCCCTGGCCGCCGGTAACGCGGCCGGGAGCTACTTCGGCACGTCGTCCGATCTTCCCGGCACCGTCCTGGCCGACATCGTGATGGCCGTCGACCAGATGCCGGCGCGCCTGGTGCAGCATGCCGAGTATCTGGAGCACCACGCCGCCAAGGCCGCCCCGGCGGCCGACGAGTCGCTGCTGCGCCGGGCCGTCGAGCTGCTGCGCCAGCGCACGGGGCGCGACTTCACAGGATACAAGGCCAGCACCCTGGCGCGGCGGCTCCAGCGCCGTCTCCAGGTGCTGCGCCTGGACTCGGCCGAGGAGTACCTCGACCACCTGCGCGAGGACCCGGGCGAGCCCGGCCTGCTGTTCCAGGAGATCCTGATCAGCGTCACCGGCTTCTTTCGCGACCCGCAGGCCTTCGAGGTCCTGGCGGAGAAGGTGGTACCCCAGCTCGTCGAGCGGGCCGCGCAGGCGGAAGCGCCGCTGCGCCTGTGGGTGCCGGGGTGCGCCACCGGGGAGGAGGCCTACTCGCTGGCCATCCTGGTCCGTCGAGAGATGCTCGAGCGCGAGGTCGAGCTGGAGGTCCAGGTGTTCGCCACCGACCTCGACGAGGCGGCCCTCGGCGTGGCGCGCTCCGGCCTCTACCCGGCGAGCATCGCCGCCGACGTGCCGCCCGATCTGCTGGAACGGTTCTTCGAAGCCGAGAACCACGGCTACCGTCTGGCGAAGCGGGTGCGGCAGATGTGCATCTTCTCGCGCCACGACTTGATTCAGGACCCGCCGTTCTCGCGCCTCGATCTGATCTCCTGCCGCAACCTGCTGATCTACTTCGGCGGCGAGCTGCAGTCCCGGGTGATCCCGCTGCTGCACTACGCGCTCAAGCCCGGCGGCATCCTGTTCCTCGGCCCCTCGGAGGGGCTGAGGACCACCGGTGAGCTGTTCGTGCCGGTCTCGAAGACGCACCGCATCTTCCGCGCCCGGGAGGCCGCGCCCCGGTCGCCCCTCGACCTGCCCTTCCTGCGCCACAGGCGCCTCTCCCGCCGCAGCGGCGACGGTGGCGACGGGTCCACGCTGGGCGCGCCGCGCGACGCGGCGGCGCTGGCCGAGCAGATGCTGGTCGCGGAGTACGCGCCACCGTACGTGTTGATCGACGGCAGCGACCACGTGGTGCACTTCTCCGGCAAGACGGGGCGCTTCCTGGAGCCCGCCGCCGGCCGCCCCACGATGTCCTTGCCGGCGCTGGTGCGCGAAGGGTTGCGCACGCCCCTGCGGGCGGCCCTTCAGGAGACGCGGGACCGTGGCGGGGTCGTCCGTCGCGAGGCGATCCGCTTTCCGGTCGGCGGCCACCAGGAGCGGGTCGACCTGACGGTGCGGCCGGTGCCCGGGCTGCGCCCGGACTCCGGCATCCTGATGGTGGTCTTCCAGTCGACCCCGATCGAGCACGAGGAGCTGTTCGAGGTCTCGCACACCGAGCCGGCCCACGAGGTGCTGCGCGAGCTGGAGAGGGAGCTGCGCTCGACCCGGGAGGACCTCGAGGCGACCGTCGAGGAGCTGGAGACGGCGAACGAGGAGCTGCGGCTGTCCAACGAGGAGCTGCTATCGATGAACGAGGAGCTGCAGTCCTCCAACGAGGAGATGCAGACCTCGAAGGAGGAGCTGCAGTCGGTCAACGAGGAGCTCGAGACGGTCAATGCCGAGCTCGCCACCAAGCTCGAGGAGCTCTCCCACGCCAACAGCGATCTGAAGAACCTGTTCGAGACCACCCGCATCGCCACCCTGTTTCTCGACGAGCGCCTGCGGGTCAAGAGCTTCACGCCGCCGGCCCGTGAACTGTTCCGGCTGATCCACGGCGACCTCGGCCGGCCGATCACCGACCTCGCCAGCCGCCTCGCCTATCCCGACCTTCCGGTCGACGTCGAGCGGGTGATGCGGGCAGGGGAGAGCCTCGAGCGGCACATCCGCACCGACTCCGGCGCCTGGTACATCGCCCGCGTGTTGCCGTACCGCAGCCTGGAAGGGGAGGTGAGCGGGGTGGTTCTGACCTTCGTCGATGTCAGCGACCTCAAGCACGCGCAGGACGAGGTGAGCTCGCGGGCCCGGCAGCAGGAGGCGGTCGCCCATCTCGGCCAGAGCGCCCTGACGCGGGCGAGCCTCGAGGAGGTGGTCGAGGAGGCGGTGGCGACGGTTGCCGAGACCCTCGGCGTGCCGTTGGTGGAGGTCCTGGAACTGCGCGCCGACGCGGGCGAGCTGGTGCTCTGGGCGGGTCGGGGTTGGCCGGACGAGAGGCTGGGGCGGGCCTGGTGTCGGGCCGACGCCGGTGGACAGGCGGCGTACACGCTGGCCTCCGCGGAGCCGGTGATCGTCGAGGATCTGGCGGAGGAGGATCGCTTCGACGAGGGCTGTCCGCTGCGCGACGCCGGCGCCACGAGCGGCATGACCGTGCTGATTCCGGGTCGCGACGGCGCATGGGGCGTGTTCGGCGCCCACGATCGGCGCCCGCGCCGCTTCTCCCGCGACGACGTGGTGTTCCTGCAGGCGGTGGCCAACGTGGTGACGGCCTCCACGGAGCGCCAGCGCATGGAGGAGGAGCTGGCCCGCAGCCAGCGCGAGGTGGCGTTGCGGGCCACCCGCGAGCGGCTGCGGCGGGCCGAGCGCCTGGCCTCCCTCGGCACCCTGGCGGCGGGCATCGCCCACGAGATCAACAACCCGGCCAATTCCATCCTGATGACGGCGGAGGCCGCCCGCATGAGCGGGCCGCCGCCGGAGCTCGACCAGGCGCTGACGGTGATCATCGAGGAATCGGAGCGCTGCGGGCGCATCGTCAACAAGGTGCTCGACTTCGCCCGCGCCCGGCCGATGGAGCAGGCTGTCGAGGACCTCAACGAGGTCGTCGAGCAGGCGGCGGTGATTGCGCGCAAGTACCTCAAGGGGGGACGGGCGCAGATCGGGCTGAGGCTCGCCCCGGATCTGCCGCCGGTGCGCATGAACGTGACCGAGATGGAGCAGGTGCTCATCAACCTCTTCCAGAACGCCGTCGACGCGGCGCGCTCCGACGAGGTCGAGGTGACGGTGGCGACCGCGCCGGCGGAGGACGGCCGGGTGCGCCTCACCGTCACCGATTCGGGAACCGGCATGGGGCCGGACGTGGCGCGGCAGGTGTTCGACCCGTTCTTCTCCACCCGCCGCGAGCGGGGCGGCACCGGGCTGGGCCTGAGCCTGGTGCACAGCATCGTCGAGGAGCACGGGGGGACGATCGACCTCGAGAGCGAGGAGGGCCGCGGCGCCACCTTCGTAATCGAGCTGCCCGCCGCCGAGCGCAGGGATTCGTGAGGATGGGGCAGAGACGAATCCTGATCGTCGAGGACGAGGTCCATAGCGCCCAGGCACTCGGCTTCTACTTTCGGGAGCTGGGATTCGAGGTGGCCACCGCGGGCACCGTGCGCGACGCCCTGGCGGCGACCG
Source organism: Thermoanaerobaculia bacterium (assembly GCA_036259255.1). Taxonomy (GTDB): domain Bacteria; phylum Acidobacteriota; class Thermoanaerobaculia; order Multivoradales; family JBCCEF01; genus DATACC01. The sequence continues at coordinate 5,163 of DATACC010000081.1, forward strand.
AGAACGGCTTCGCGCCCGACGTCCTGCTCACCGACGTGGTGCTGCTCGGGGAGGGGGACGGCTTCACGGTGGCGCGGGCGCTCCAGCAGCGCGATGCCACCCTGCCGGTGGTGGTGATGAGCGGGCTGCCGACCCACGAGGTGCGGGAGCGCGCCACCGGTGTCGACGTGTTCGAGATCTGCGCCAAGCCGCTGCGCCTGGCCCGGGTCGCCGCGGTGGTGGGTGCGGCGCTGGAGACCTCGTCGCCGCCCGCCGAAGAGGGCACCTGAGCCCGACCTGACAACCGACCGAGGAGGTGATCCGCTGATGGCGAGCCCCCACATGACCCGTCGTCTCGTGCTGGGCCTGGTGTTGGTCCTGCTGGCGCTGCTGCTGGCCTGGTGGTGGAGCCAGCGCCTGGACGACCAGCCGGGCGACGTTGCCGCGCCGGCGGAGCCGGCGGAGCTCTCGCAGGCGCCGCCGCAACCGCGCCTGGAGCTCACGCCGGCCGACTTCGCCGAGCTGCCGGGCTGGGGTGAGGACGACCCCGGCCCGGCGCTCGCCGCCTTCCGCCGCTCCTGCGAAGCCTTCGGTCGCCTCCCCGGCGACCGACCCATCGGGCTGCGGGCGGACGGCTACGGCGGCACGGCGGCCGACTGGCGGCCGGTGTGCGAGGCCGCGGAGGCGGTGGACGAAGACGACGCGGCCGCCGTTCGCGCCTTCTTCGCCTCCCGCTTCCGCCCTCTGGCGGTGGCGAACCACGCCGACCCGGTGGGCCTGTTCACCGGCTACTACGAGCCGACGCTGCATGGCAGCCGGCGCCGCGGCGGGCGCTACCAGGTGCCGGTCTACGCCCGGCCGCCGGAGCTGGTGATGGTGGACCTGGGGGACTTCCGCTCCGGCCTGCGGGGCAATCGCCTGGCCGGACGGGTGCGGGACGGGCGGCTGGAGCCGTACCACGACCGCACCGCCATCGAGGAGGGGGCGCTGGCCGGCCGCGGCCTGGAGATCGTCTGGGTGGACGACCCGGTGGACGCCTTCTTCCTGGAGATCCAGGGCTCCGGCGTGGTGGTGATGGACGACGGCTCCCGGCTGCGCCTGGGCTACGAGGCGCAGAACGGCTGGCCGTACTACGCCATCGGCCGGGAGCTGATCGCCCGCGGCTCGGTGCCCCGCGAGGAGATGTCGATGCAGGCGATCCGCGACTGGCTCGAGGCCAACCCCGAGGCGGCGGTGGACATGATGCGCACCAACCCCTCCTTCGTCTTCTTCCGCCGCCTCTCCACCTCCGGCGCGGTCGGTGCCCAGGGCGTGGTGCTCACCCCCGGCCGCTCGCTGGCGGTGGACCGCGAGTTCCACCCGCTGGGGGTGCCGATGTGGCTGGCGGCCGAGGCCCCCTCGGCGGCGCCGGGCGAGCCGGACCGCCCCTTCCGCCGCCTACTGGTGGCCCAGGACACCGGCGGCGCCATCCGCGACCCGGTGCGCGGGGACGTCTTCTGGGGCCCCGGCGACGAGGCCGCCGAGATCGCCGGTCGCATGAAGCACCAGGGCCGCCTGTGGGTGCTGCTGCCGAACGAGCTGGCCGCGGGGCTGGCAAGCTGAGGGCGGCCGGCCAGGCCCCTTAGTTGCGGGGATCGAGGGGCACGTGCTCGAACCGCTCCAGCAGCGCAGCGTACTCCGGGACGGATTCCGGGAACCCCTTGGGCGATGGAAACGTCTCCTCGGCCGTCCACGGCGGCCCCTCTCGAGCTTCCGCCGCCCGCCCCAGAATCTCGATGACCTCGTCGAAGCCGGGCTGCAGGGGCGAGCCGGTCCGGAGCGCGCCGAGGAGGAAGGGTAGAGATTCGACGACGGCAGGCGGCAGCTCCGCGCGCAGTCGGCGCATGGTGCCGTTCTCCTCCAGCGCTCGCAGGAAAGCCTGCGTGTTCATCCCATCGCGCAGAAAGGGAACCTCGTGGGTGAAGAGAGGGCCCTGCGCAGTGAACAGTGACCAGCGCGAGGTGCCGCCGGCGGCGAAGGCACGATCGTGGGCCGCCGACCATTGACGCCGCATCTCCTCGAACCTTCCTTTGGCGGGTAGCACCTGGTCGAGGCGCACCCACCATCCGGAGTCGTCTTCCTGGAGAAGGGCCTCCATCACACCCCGGGGTGCATCCAGCCGCTCCACGAGGGCCAGGCGATGGCCGGTGGGAGTCTCGATCAGAAGCTGGGTACTGGAGCCCCCGGGGTCCTGCTGGTAGTAGAAGATGCCCAGCACGGGGTTTTCAGGGGACGCCTCGCTGGTCCAGCGTATGGAGGTCGAGCGGGACAGCGGCGTGTCCGGGTAGATGAACATCTCTTCCTCGGCCGCCAAACTCATCGCGGCGAGGAGCACCAGCGGAACCACAGTTTTGATCATGCCGGTCTCCCTACGCGTCCGTGTCACGGCGGCCACGGAGATATGGTCGTTGTGGCCGCATGGAGCACCATGGCTGCCTGTGGGTGCTGCTGTCCAACGAGCGGGCCGCGGGGCTGGAAAGCTGACGGCCGGCCAGGCCTCCCTAGTTGCGGGGATCGAAGGGCACGTGCTCGAACCCCTCCAGCAGCGCAGCGTACTCCGGCACCGATTCCGGGAACCCCTTGGGCGGCGGGAGCGTCTCCTCGGCCGTCCACTTCGGTCCCGCCTCGGCTCCCGCCGCATTCCCCAGGAGCTCGAGGATTTCGTCAAAGCTGGGCCACAAAGGCGAGCCTGACCGCAGCGCGCCGAGGAGGAAGGGAAGGGACTCGAGGAGGGCAGGCGGTAGCTCGGCGGCGAGAAGAGCCATTTTGTCGGTTTCGTCCAGGGCGTTCAGGAAGGCTTGCGTATCCGCGCCCTCGAGATGGAGTGGAACGTCGTGCTCGAAGAGGGGGCCCCTGCTGGTGGCGAGCGTCCAGTGGACGGTGCCGCCCGCGGCAACAGCGCGGTCGTGGGCATTCTGCCACTCGTGCATCAGCTCCTCGAGGCGCCCCTTGGCCGGTAGCTGCTCGCTCAAGCGCACCCACCAGCCGGACTCGTCTTCCCGAAGCAATATTTCCATCACACCGTCACGCGCTTTGATGCGATGCACGAGGGCGAGACGGGTGCCACCGGCAGTCTCGAGCAGGAGCTGCGTTCTGGCGCCGCCAGGGTCTTGCTGGAAGTAAAGGATGCCCAGCACCTTGGCGGCCGGTTCTTCCTCACTGGTCCAGTACACAGGCCTCGCCAGGGACATCGGTGTGTCGGGGTGGATGTACATCTCTTCTTCGGCTGTCCACGCCCACGCGGCGAGGAGCACGAGCGCAAGGGAAAGGATCTTGATCATCGGCAGCTCCCCTAAAGGCAGGGACCCGTCGTACAGAGGTAGACGCACGTCTCGTGCTCTCTGCGGACGATGTCTCCGTTCTTCTTCTTGCAGGTCCAGAAAGCCTGCTGCGCCGCGCAGCACTGGTGGCACGAGCTACAATTCGCCGTCTGCTGGATGCATGCCGTGGAGCTGCTCCAGGGCTCGAGGAAGGTCCTGCTGCAGGCTTGGCCGAAGACCCACTTCCAGATGTTCCACCAGAAGCCGTAGCAGATCTCCGAGCGCGCCCACACCTCGTGCTCGAAGCCGATCTCGTCGTCGGCCGCCGGCTCCACCGTCAGGGCCGACCCGTCCCAGGAGAAGGGCGCCGGCACGTGCTTCACCTGGGGCTGCGTGATCGGATAAGGCCCCATCAGATTGCCGGTACAGGTTTCGTAGTAGTAGGCGGCTTGCAAGCCGACGAACTCCCCGGCCCGAAGCTCGACGTCGCCGGGAAGGATGACCCCGAAGGGCATCTGCTCGCAGCAGTTCTTGCAGTTGAAGCCGTAGACGTCGTCGCCGGAGAGGGGGCGAGCCTCAGTACGGGCGATCAGGTCGGCGTCTCCGGTGGCGGCCCACCGGAACAGGCCACTGCGGAGTTCACCAGGGATCGTTCGCCCCACTGCGTCGGGCGTTGCCGCGGCGAGGATTTCCGAGTGCGAGATCCGGCGGCTGGAGCCGGCCGGCACCTCCAGGGGATCCAAGGCGTAGGACCCGCCCGGCCAGAAGATCTGCCCCACCACGGAGGCGGGTTCGCTCCCCACGTTGACGAGCGTCGTGAAGACCTCGTGGGTGGTGGGATCGGGCAGTGGATAGCTGCCCGTCCCGTGCCCGTAGGCGTCGGGAAAGAAGGCGAGGTCCAGGACGCTGCCGGAGGCGCTGCGGTGGAAGCCGCTGACCGCAATCGGAGCGTCCGCGGTCACCTGCAGGCGCCACTCTCCCGCCGGAGTCAACGCGAAGAGTTTCACGATGTCGACGGCCTCCGGCTCACCCGGCAGAACGGTGACCGTCCGGCGTGCAGTCGTCGTACCCCCCTCGGCGGAGACCATGCTGAGGATTACCTGCGCCTGCTTCTGGGGCGAGAAGAGCAGGATCGAGATGGATGAACCGGCGTCGGCAGGCGGGATACGGATCGCCTGGTACGACCTCTTCAGGATTTCGTTCGCTGGCAGCATGGGCAGTGCCGCGAGGGCACCGGTGAGAAAGCCGCTCGCGACGAGATCTCCCGGCGCACCATCATGCTCGACAACCAGCCAACCCCGCTCAAAGCCGCGGGGCAAGGACCCTGTCCTCGGCGAGAGTACGATCTGCGCTCCGGGGGCGACCGTCCCGGCGAGCCGCTCCTCCTTGCCGTTCCGACGGCCGAGGCGGATTCGGTAGCTCACCGAAGCCGTGCTGTGATTTGCGAGGACGTACACAAACGCGTCGGCGTGCGGTCGCAGCTTTGGCAGATCGAAGAAGGAGGTCCAGCTCGTCGGTGCGGAACTGGGGACCTGCAGAGGCAGCTCGAGAACTTGGCGGCCGTGGTACTGAACGAGCCAGGCTGCCAGTGCCTTCTCATCGCCGATGAACGACAGGCGTAGCGAACCACGAAAGGGGGCAGGAGCCACGACACTGGCGAGCAGTTCCCCCAGATCGACGCGGAGGGGCTGGCTGGGCGGGACCGTGTACTCACCGAGCGGAAGGCGCTCGCCTGATGGCCGGTAAGCCTCGAGCTCGACCGCAACAGGGTCGGGCAACGTGCTGATGACCAGAAGCTCGGCGCGGTGCTGCTTTCCCGTTACGAAATGAGCTGCCGACAGCGACCGCCGGGCAAACCCGGCTTCGCGGGCCGCATGCCAGGCTTCCATCTGCTGCCTAGCCTTGTTCCGCGAAGGATTCTCTGCCGAAGGCTCTTGTGCCGGAACCGACCCGGTAATGAGAACTGCCGCAAGTGCCCACAGCATGAGCGAGCGGTGCATGTTCTTGCCTCCTGGTATGCAGACCTTTCGAACCTGAGGCGGCGGTCCAAACACCGAGAGTGTGCGATGCAAGGATTCTATCACGCGGAGGCGTTCTGTCCGGGTGGAGGCGAGTTTCGGCACCTGGTGCGCCGACGGACCTGAATCTGCTCCCACAGCACCTGATGGGGATGTTCTCCGCACCTCCTACTCTGCGCCCACCTCGTTGATCACCGAGCGGAACAGCTCGCGCAGCTTGTCGCGGCGCCGCTCCGAGGCCCGGTGGCGCGAGTACTCCGGCATGCGGTCCCGGGCGAGGGGGCGAACGCCGCGCACCTGGTGTCCCGAGATCAGCCTGCGCAGGGCGCGGCGGCCGAGGCCCATCTTGCGCAGGTGGTCCTGGACCCGCAGGTAGACGAGGTCCGTGCCGGCGACCAGCGCGATGCCGAAGGTGAAGGCGAGGCGCTCGGCCTCGTCACCGTGCATCGCCGACGGGTCCGCGACCACCAGGCGCAGCACCAGCAGGCGGTCCGCCAGGCCGGGCGTGGCCGCCACCAGCTCGCGCACCAGGGAGCCCTCGAGGAAGTTCACCCGGTTCTCGGCCTCGAGCCGCCGCGTGAGGCCCGGCACGTCGACGCCGGCCAGCGGGTAGACCTCGGCCTCTACCTCCCCGAGCTCGAGCCCCAGGCGGCGGTGGCAGAAGTTCTGGAAGCGGGCGCCGCAGGTGCTCGCCGTCACCGCCCAGGTGGCGCGCACCATACCGGGCCACGACCAGTGCTTGAAGACGTTGAGCCAGCCACGGTTGTCCGGGTGGTCGTACTCCTCCTCGAGACGGAGATCGAGGTAGACGTCCTGCATGAGCTGGATCAGGCTCTGGCAGTAAAAGAAGCCGGCGGAGAGCTCCTCCGGCCGATCCGGCAACCACAGGCGCTGCCCGGGCTCTCGGTCCGGGACGCCGTCGGCCGCCCGCGCCACGACGCCCGCGCCGGCCATCAGGCTCGGCCACTCGGGGTAGAGCTGAGGCGCCAGGAAGGCGAGGTTCGGGTCGCCGGCCAGCCGGTCGAGCAGACCGGTGAGGCGCTGGGCCAAGCCGCTGAAGGCCCCCGCGGGCGCCGCGCTGGGCGGGAACCAGGTCTCCTGCAGGCGCACGAAGAGGGTCTCCGGGTTGAGCGCCGCCGGATCGTCGGCGGCGCGCTGGAGCACGCTCATCACGACGTGCTCCCCCAGCTTCCGGTAGCTCTCGAACTGGGCCTCGCCGAACCACTGGTCGGCGGTGGACTCGTGGGGGAACTCTGGGTGCTCGGCGGCGTAGTTGAGCACGTCCGGCGGCTCGTCGCCGGTGAGCGACGCCTTGAGGTACACCAGGATGCCGGGCGCCGCCTCCGGGTCCACCTTGTCGTAGCGGATCTTGCCCACCGCGCAGTGCCACTCGGCGAAGCGCAGCTCGCCATCGGGGCGGAAGCGGGCGACGTCGAGGTCGACCTCGATGCCGAAGTCCGTGCAGCACTTGCGGATCGCGTTGCCGAGGTCGTCGAAGGTCACCTTCGGGTCGGCGCCGGCGTCGGAGAGGACGATGAAGCGGCACCGGCGCCGCACCATCTCGTAGAGGGCCAGGTTGTCGAAGTGGCCGCCGTCGGAGAGGTACACGTAGGTCGACTCGTCGTCGGTGGAGCCGAACAGCTCGGCGAGCAGCGCCCACAGGCCCACCCGCGGCCCCATGCGGTCCCAGGTGCCGCGGTGGCGTGGGTTGCCGAGCCACCAGCCGAGGCGCACGTTGAAGACAGTGAGCAGGAAGGCCATGGCCGGCGTCGAGCCGGAGCCCATGTTGGGGCTCGCGGCGGCGCCGGAGATCGCCATCGCGGTGCCCAGCGAGATGCCCTCGGTGGTCTCCTGGTAGTGCTGGGTGGGGCGGAAGGCGTGGGCCGAGAGCTGGCGCGTCGAGTCCGGCGCGGTGCCGGTCTCGGTGTGGGCGCGGCGGGCGTCGAAGCCGGTGTGCAGCGGCGAGAACACGAAGGAGGCGGCCTTGCGCTCCTGCCAGGCGAGCTCCTTGCCGGCGACCAGGTTCAAGGCGATGTTGAGCAGCGGATAGGGGCCGTCGTAGGGCCGCTCCGTCGCCGGCCCGCGCTGCGGCACGTACCCCGGCTCGAGGCTCGCCAGCGGCAGGTCGTCGGACGGGTCGAAGCCGGTGAACGGGTTCGGCCGGCGCCGCCGGTTCGAGGCGCCGAGGTAGGCGCGGATCAGCCGGTTGCGGTAGAACAGGTGCATCGAGAACTCGTTGATGTCCACCCGCGCCGAGAGCCCCACGGCGCCGAAGCCGAGGATCGCGAGGTAGGTCAGCACCGGCGCCCAGGTGGTGCCGGCGGCGTTGTGGGCGGCGTGGCAGCGCACGATGTTCCGGATGCGCTGACGCCGGCTCGAGGAGGCCCCGCCGACCTCGTCCCCCTCCATCCAAAGCTCCCCTTCCGGACACACCGCCGCCACTGCATCGCTGTCCGCGGGCGGGTCGAGCAGGACATGGACGCCGAGGGCGATCAGGGCCAGCAGGCCGACGATGAAGATCTGTGGCGCCACCGCCACCACGGCGCGGCGCCACCACGACGGCGGCTCGGCCTCGCGGCTCGCCCGGCGCCCCACCAGGACGCCGCCGAGGGTGGAGAGCAGCCAACCGCTACCGAGGGCAGCGGCGATCTCGGTGCCGAGAATCACCAGCGCCAAGGGTCCGAAGAAGGCGACCAGCACGAGACCGACCCAGGAGAGGGCCCAGATCAGCAGCCATGCCCCCAGACGGCTCCACCACTGGCGCAGCGCCTCCGGGAAGGCGCGGCCCATGAGCCCGGTGTGGACAAAGGCGGTGAGGATGAACACCAGGACGACGCCCGGCACCATCCAGGCATTGACGTGGAGTAGGTGCATCGTGTGCTCGGAGCCCCCGTAGCCCAGGCTGGCAAAGGTGTCGGCAACGCTGGCAGACGCGATGGCCACGAGCCACAGCAGCAGCCCGCCCAGGGCACCGGATGGGATCGCCGAGAGGAGCACCGCCGTCCACAGCTTGCGCATCCGCGGATCGCTCGGCTCACCCGCGTGGCCGCGGACCGCCGTCGCGATCCCGTGCACCATCAAGCCGGCGAGCCACAAGCCGCCGTAGAGCCCCGCCGCGAGCCCCGCCCACACCTCCGGGTTGGCATGGAAGTCCGTCTCGGTGAGGTGGGCGAACCACATCCACAGCGCGCCCATCCAGGCGGAGACGAACAGCGGTAGCACCACCGTCCACTGCACCTTGTCCTGGGAGGCGAACCAGGGGAACGGCTTCTGCCGGCCGCCGTCGACGGCGAGCAGCGCAACTTGGTTGCGTCCCAGGAAGATCAGCGCGATGGCCAGGGCAGCGATACTCGCGAGGAGGCTCGCCCAGGGGAAGGGCTTTTCCTCCGTGGAGGGGGCCGTCGACACCGTCAGGGCGTCCGTGGCGCCCTCCGTCGAGACTGCTGGAGACTCCGCCGCACCCTCTGTCGCGACCGCCGCCTCGACCGCCGCCGCATCTATGATCGGATGCAGCTCGCTCGAGACGAGCAGCAGCAGGCGGGGCAGTAGGATCATCGCTCCCAGGGCCAGCACCAGCACCGCCTGGTTGAGCAGCAGGTTGCGAAGGTAGGTCGTGACCATCGTCCAGGTGTCGGCGCTGAAGGCGCCCATCCGGGGCGTGAGGTAGTTCGAGAAGCGGCGCAGGAAGCTCACCGGCTCGGCCTCCGGCGAGCCGGGGGAGCGGCGGGAGGAGGTCGTGCCGGCGGACCCGTCGCGGTCCTGGTCGTCGCGGCAGGCGTCGGTGCGCAGCTCGCGCTCCACCTCGGCGAGGCCGGCGCGGCGGATCCAGGCGAGGAGCCAGGAGCCGATGTAACCGCCGCCGGAGTTGATCGACAGGTAGTCGAAGCGGCGCAGCAAGCCCAGGCGGGCGAGGCCCTGGGCGACGCCGAGGTTGAAAGTGGCACTGCGGATGCCACCGCCGGAGAAGGCCAGAGCGGCGAGCCGGGCATCCTGGGCCCGCGCCTCCGGCGTGTCCCCCTCGAGCTCGGGGGTCTCCTCCAGGTCGAAGCGCAGCCGGCGGCCCTCGGCGATCGCCGCCAGCTCGGCGTCGAGCACGGCGGAGAAGGGGACGGCGTCGCCGTCGTCGCGGTGCGAGCTGCGGGTGTGGGCCGGGCGCAGCACCTCCAGGCCAGCATCGCGGCGCGGATCGGCGCCCGCCGACTGGGTGCCGCCGCCCTCGGAGGCGCGGTCGTCGGGGGTTTCGGGCGCGCTCACGCGGCACCTCCCTCGGCGCGGGCCAGCAGGTCGGCGGTGCGTTCGGCGACGGCGGCGATGGTCATCGATGGGTTCCGACCGGTGGGACGGGGCAGGGCGGCGCCGTCGGCCACGTAGAGGCCGGGCGCGCCGAAGACCTCGCCGGCGTGGTCCACCACCCCGTCGGCGGCGCTGCGACCCATGCCGCAGCCGCCGAGCGGATGGACGGTGATCAGCGTGCGCAGCCAGCGCCAGTAGGCCGGCACCCGCAGGTCGCCGCCGGTGGCCTGGGACAGCCGCCGGTGGGTGGCGAGCACGGCCTCGATCACCGGGCGCGAGGCGGCCGGGTTCCACGACAGCAGCAGCTCCTTACGCCACGGCGTCAGCCAGCGGCGGCCGAGGGTCAGCCGGCCGTCGGCGGCGTCGATCCCCTCGCCGAGCCACACCATCACCTGGCGCAGCGGGTTCTTCTCGCCAGGGCCACGGGCCAGGTGGCGCTGCAGCGCCAGGGCGCCCAGGCTGCGGGCGGTGCCGGCGCGGGAACGCAGCGCCGCGAGCAGGACGTTGGGAAAGCCGTCGTCCTCGATGAAGATCGGCTGGCCGTCGACCGCCCCGTCCATCAGGTCCAGGCCGGCGCTGATCGTGGGACCGATTCCCTGGTCCACCGCGGTGGAGCGCGGGAAGACGTCGGGGGTCAGGAAGTTGGCGTTGCCGCTCCAGCCGTGGCCGAGCCGCGGCGACAGGCGGGGCAGCGTCCGGTCCCGGTCGCGGCAGGCGAGCAGCAGCTCGGTGGTGCCGAGGGAGCCGGCCGCCAGCACCACCCGGCCGCCGGCGACGGTGCCGGGCACCCGCCGGCCACCCTCCAGCCGGTCGAAGTGGATCCGGTAGCCGCTGCCGTCGGGCTCGACCGAGCGCACGAGGTGAAGCGGCCGCACCTCGGCCCCCTTGGCCTCGGCGGCGGGGATGTAGTTGAGGTCGAGGGTGTTCTTCGCCTGCACGTCGCAGCCGATGTCGCAGTTGCCGAGGTGGACGCAGGTGCCCTGGCGCTGCCCCTGGGCGTTGACGAAGCGCTTCGAGTGCCGCGGGTCGAGGGGGTCGGGGCGATCCGGGCGGTAGTCCGGGTCGAAGGTGACGGCCAGCGGCACCGCGCCGAAGCGCTCCTCCCAGCCGAGCTTGCGGGCGCCGTCCTGGAGCAGCCGGAAGCGGGCCGTGCGCTGGCCTTCGGGGATCGGGCCCAGCGCCAGCATCTCTCCCACCCGGCGGTAGTAGGGGGCGAGCTCGGCGGCGGTGATCTCCGGAGGCCAGCCGGCGCGGAAGGTCTCCTCGCCGGCCTCCATGACCACGCTCGAGTAGCACAGCGAGCCGCCGCCGACGCCGGCGCCCTGGGCTACCACCATGCGGTGGAACAGGCGCAGGTCGAGCCAGCCGTTGTGCTTCTCGGGCTTCGCGTGGTGGAACAGCCACGGGTCTCCCGTCTTGCGCGGGTAGGTGGCCGGAGTCCAGCGACGGCCGCGCTCGAGCACCAGCACCCGCGCCCCCGCCTCGGCCAGCCGGCAGGCCGTCACCGCGCCGCCGAAGCCGCTGCCCACCACCACGACGTCGAAGTGCTCGGCCATGGGTCTACCTCAGCCTTCCAGGTCGGCGGCGGTGCGGGCCGCCGCGCTCGGCGCCGGCGCCGGAGTGGCGCCGCCGGGATAGGCCGGGCCGTGGCCGGCGGTTGCGCGGCCGGCCGCCGGAGCGATCGGGGCGGGGCCACCCGGCGCCGGCTGCCGCTCGCGCCAGCCCGCCGGCTTCGGCCGGGTCGGGACGTCGCGCGGGATCCAGAAGTGGAGCCGCTTGTCCTGCCCCTCGGCGATGGCGTAGGCGTCGAGCACCATCTCGCCGATGCGGGTCCACTCCTCGTCGGCGAAGTCCTTCACCTGGATCTCCCACACCAGCTTGCCGTCCGGGTAGTGCTCCAGGCGCAGCTCGTCGCGAAAGTCCCGCGCGTCGACCCGCGGGATCGACTCCGGCACCACCAGGCGCAGCATGTCCGGGGTCACTGGGGCCTCGCCGGCGGGCAGCCCCAGGGTGCTGAGGGGGAAGAGCTGGCGGTAACCGGGCCGCGTGTCGACGATGCGGAAGACCAGCCGGTTGATCAGATTGGCCGCCGGGTCGATCCCCACCGTCGGCGCGTTGGTCGGCACCAGGTCGACGATGTGCTTGCCGAAGGTGCCCGACAGATGGCTCACGGTGACGAAGTTGCCGGGCCAGGCGCGCTCGTCCGGGTCCATCGTCGGGTACACCTTGCCGGCGATGCCGAAGCTGCGCCGGTGGCCGCGGGTGGTGAACAGGCCCGCCACCGAGGCGCGGATCAACAACAGGCCCTCGGAGCCGGTGGCCAGGTAGCCGGTGTAGGGCGTTTCCCGGTCGATGCGCCAGACGCCGGTCATCGCCACGCCGTTGGAGTGGATCAGCTTGTCGTAGTACGGCCGCACGTCGCGCCGGTCGTGCAGGTTGCGGGCGCTGTCGACCAGGAGCTGCAGGATCCGGCCCGGCCGGATGCCCTGGTGGTACGGCAGCTCGTCGTACGGTCCGGAGAAGGCGACGTCGCGCACCTCGCGGAAGGTCGAGCCGTCGTAGTCGAGGACGTCGGTGTCGAGCTGCGGGCCGAGGCGCGGCCGGTTCTGCATCATCTTGACGAGGAACGGGATCTGGAGCAGGAACAGGACGCCGTCCAGGATGCCGAAAGCGGGGTAGATGCCCGGCCACAGCAGCAGGAAGAAGATCACCCCCGGGGGCCGCGCCCACACCGCCATGTGGGCGTTGAACCGGTAGCGGTAAGGGTTGTTGGCACCCGGCACGTAGAAGGCGCCGAGGAGCACGAGGATCAGCGCGGCGAAGGCGGTCCACACCGGGTCGCCTGTGGGCCGGAAGCCGAGCACCGCGAAGAGCTGCTCCGGGAAGAAGATGGCCGGCAGGCCGAGGCCCCAGTCGGCGAGGATGCCGAGCCACACCATGCGGCGGAACCACTTCGTCGCCCCGTCCGGCGGCGCCTGGGGCGCGCCCGGATCGGCCTCCACCGGCCGCGCGGGCGGCTCCTTGAGAGCCAGCAGCAGCAACGGGAGCTGGACGAGGAACAGGACACCGTCGAGGATGCCGAAGGCCGGGTAGGCGCCCGGGTAGAGGAGCAGGAAGAAGATCACCCCCGGCACCCGCGCGAACACCGCCAGCCAGGCGTTGAAGCGGTAGCGGTGCGGGTCGCTGGCGCCCGGAATGTAGAACAGTGACAGCAGCACCACCAGGAGCGCCGCGAAGGCGGTCCACACCGGGTCGCCGGTGGCGCGGAAGCCGAGGGTGTCGAGGACCCACTCGGGCGCGAAGATAGTGGGGATGCCGAGAGCCCAGTCGGCGAGGATGCCGAGCCAGACGGCGCGGCGGAACCAGGTGCTGTACTTGTGCATGGCGTCTCTCCTGGGTGCGGCGTGGTGATCGCGTGGAACGTCGATCAGAGGGTCTTCAGGAACTCGACGAGGGCGCGCTTGTCCTCGGCGGGGAGGTTCACCCCCCACAGGTGGCCCTGGTTGCTGTTGCCGGGCTCGCGGACGTCGAAGCGGCTACCGGCGCGCTCGGCCCCAGGACCGCTGGCGACGAAGCCCACCCGCTGCGGGTCGTAGAGGTCGTAGCCGCGCCAGAACAGCGGCGTGCGGCGCTCCGGCACCTCGAGCAGCTCGTCGAGGTACGGCACCGAGCCGTTGTGCAGGTAGGGCGCGCGCGCCCAGATGCCGTCGAGCGGCACGTTGACGTAGCCGCCGGGCGCGCGGAAGTGGCGAAACGGCGTCGACGGCGCGTAGTCCTGCCGGTTGTAGGTGTCGGCCGCCTCCTGGGTCCACATCCGGGCGCGGTGCGGATCGGTGAACCACGGGCCGGGGTGCTCGACCCCGGGCACCCGCCAGGCCTCCTCCGTCAGCGGCAGCACCTTGCCGGTCTCGGCGCCGCCGAAGGCGTGGCAGGCGGCGCAGTGCTGGCGGAACACCGGTGCGCCGGCGGCGGCGAGCCCGGCGTCGACCGGAAAGAGGGCGTCGTAGCGCGGCGGCGGCAGGTCCATCAGCCACTCCTGGAGGCCGTCGAGGTCCGCCCTCGGCAGCGACCTGGCCGTGGCGCCGTCGCCCAGGGCCGAGCTCAGCACCACCTCGTGGACGTTGCCCTGCAGGCCGTCCCAGTGGAAGGCCATGCCGCCCTCGACCCGCGGCCGCAGGTTCCACAGCGCCTCCATGTCGGAGTTGCCGATGGTGTCGCCGGGGTCGAGCTTCAGCAGCGCCACCTTCACCGGATTGAAGGGATCGATGCGGCCGCGGCCCCAATCGGGGCGGCTGTCGGTCCAGGCGAACTGCTCCTTCTGGGCGAGCAGGGCCTTCCGGGTCTGCGGGATCAGCAGCCAGCGGTAGAGCAGCCGCTGGTGCACCGGCAGCTCGGTGATCCGGCCGATGGCGGCCAGCACGTTGCCGGGGGTGAACCGCGGATCGCTGGCGCAGGCGAACAGGAAGCGCTGATAGGAGAGCAGATCCTGGGTGTTGCCCGGGCCCGCCAGCAGCAGGCGCGGTGCCGCCTCGCCCTCCCGGCGCACCGAGGTGACATGGCAGGTGGCGCAGTTGATGCCCACGCGGTCGAAACCGATGGTCTTGCGGGTGAAGCCGACGGGCATCTCCCGCCCGCGCTCCCACGGGAAGCCGAGGGCGGCGTAGCCGCCGGCGGCCGGCAGGTGCTCCGGGAACATGGTGGGCAGCACCAGCCAGATCCAGTACGGGATGCCGGCCGCCTGCTCGGTGCCGATGGAGCCGTACTTGAAGCGCTCCTCCATGGAGTCGTCGGCGAGCCGCTGCGGCACCTCGCGCAGCAGCGCCCACCAGGCGAGGCCACCGACCCCGACCGCCAGAACCACCAGGACGGCCGCCGCCGTCGCGATCTTGCGTTTCCTGCTTCTGCGGAACCCCATGCTCGTGCTCCTCATCGCCGGTTGCTCTCTGGCTCGATCGCGCTCAAAACGTCTTCAGGTACTCGACGAGGGCGTCCTTGTCGGCGTCCGGCAGCTCGGTGCCCCACAGGTGGCCGCCGTTGCCGTTGCCGGGCAGGGACGTGTCGTGCTCGGAGAAGTGCAGCCCGCCGGCCGCCGCTACGTCGTGGACGAAGCCCACCCGCTCGCGATCGAAGACGTCGTAGCCGCGATAGAACCGGGCCGGCCGCGCCTCCGGCGGCTCCAGCAGGTCGCGCAGCGTCGGCACCGAGCCGTTGTGCAAGTAGGGAGCGCGCGCCCAGATCCCGTCGAGGGGCTGGTTGGCGTAGCCGTTGGTCTTGCGGAAGTGGGTGAAGCGGTACTCCGAGTCGGGGTACAGGGTGTACTGGTTGGCGGCGAACACCGCGGTGTAGGAATCGAGCCGGTGGCGATCGGTGCCCACCGCCGCCAGCGGCTCCACCTTGCCGACCCGGGTGCCGGTGACCACGCCGTCGCGGAAGCGGTGGTCGGCGTGGCAGTCCGCGCAGTGGGCGGCGTAGATCGCACGCCCGCGCGCCGCCTCGGCCCGATCGACGGCGAACGGGTACTGCGGCGGCGGCAGCTCCCAGATCCAGTCGCGCACCCGCTCGAGGCGCGGGTGGTCCACGGTCACCGGCGTCACCCCGGCGCCGAGAGAGGCGGATAGGTTGCGCTCGTCCACCGAGGTGTTGTTGCCGTCCCAGTGCAGCTCCATGCCGTCGCGGGGCTTCTGGTTCCACAGCGACGGGAAGTCGGAGGCGCCGGTGAGCTCGGCGATCGGCAGCGTCTCGAGGCGCCAGTTGAACTGCATCCCCTTGTAGGGGTTGAAGGTGTCCACCCGGCCGCGCCCCCACTCGGTCACCCGGTCGCCCATCAGCAGCTCGAGGCGGCGCTGGAGCTGGAGCGTCTGCTCGCGGGTGCGGGGGATCACCAGGTAGCGGTAGGTCAGGCGGTCGAGGGCGCCGAGCTCGTCGCCGGAGGCGGCGATCTGCCCGAGCACGTTGTCGGCGGTGAACCGCTCGTCCAGGGTGCAGTCGAGGACGAAGCGGAAGAAATCCTGCAGCGCGAGCTGGTGGGCCGGCATGCCGAGGACGATCTGGGGCTCGGCGGCCGGCGACGCGCGCACCGTGCCGACGTGGCACACGGCGCAGTTGAGGCCCACCTGGTCGACACCGAGGCGGAAGCGCTGGGAGACGCCGATCGGCAGCTCGTGCCCCGGCTCGAAGACGAAGCCGAGGGAGGCGTAGCCGCCGGGAAGCTTCTCGGGGCAGATCTTCGGCAGCACCTCGAAGATCGGCTCCGGCGGCAGCAGGCCGCCGGCGGCGTCCGCGATGGTGCCGCCGGGCTCGCTGCCGATGGAGCCGTACTTGAAATGGTCCTCGGCCGAGGCGTAGTCGACCGGCCGGTCGGCGCGCACCAGGGAGATCCCCCAGCCGACGAGGATCAGCACCAGGATCAGCAGCGCCACCCACAGGGCGTGGCGGCGGTCTCGGGCCTGGTGGCGGTCCACCGGGCTGTGGCGGATCTCGTCCTCGAGCACGCCGGCCCCGGTCTTCGTGCGGACTTCGTTCCTGCTCATGGTTCACCCCCTCCGGAGTGCTGTGTGGCCTGTGTTGCCGGATGTGCCGCCACCGGATGCTCGGCCGGACGGGCCGGCGCGTCGCGCGCCGCCGCCAGGATGACGTCGCTCGCCTTCTCGGATGCCATGTAGACCGCCGAGACGATGAACAGTCCCGGGATGCGCGGGAACACCGAGGCGTCCACCACCCGCAGCCCCTCGGTGCCGCGCACCCGGAAGTCGGTGCCGAGCACCGCCATGCGGTCGTCCTCCCGGCCGATCTTGCAGGTGCAGGAGGCGTGGTGGCCCCACGCCTCGTCGCGCACCCAGCGCGCGATGGCCTCCTCGTCGTCCGGCACCCGCTCGAGGCCCGGCCACACCTCTTCGGCGCGGTGGCCGTAGCCGGCGGCGATGCCGCGCACCAGCTGGACGGCCCGCACCATGGCGGCGAGGTCGCTGCCGTCCGGGTCGTTCTCCTCGTCGAAGCAGTTGAGCTCCACCGCCGGCGGCTGGCGCGGGTCGGCGGAGCGGATCTCCACCGTGCCGCAGGTGTTGCGCGTGTAGCCCTTGAGCACCGCCCAGGTGAGATCGCGGCGGGCGGCGCGCACCCGCGCCGAGTAGCCGGGGTAGTAGCCGCGGAAGTCGGTGACCAGCGCGAACAGGAACAGGTCCGGAACCGGCTCCTCGGGGCGCGAGCGGGTGATGACGGACATCACCGCCCCGTTCGTGGTGTAGGCGCCGCGGCGCTCGTCGCGCCACTCGACGAACTGCCGGTCCGGCGGCTGTCCCGGTTCGGGCGGTGCCATGGTGGCGCCGTCGAGCATGGAGAACGGTTGGTCGAAGCGGGTGACGATGCCCACCTCGTAGCGGTCCTGGAGGTTGGCGCCCACTCCGGGCAGGTCCACGCGCACCGGAATGCCGTGGCGCTCCAGCAGCTCGCGCGGGCCGATGCCCGAGAGCTGCAGGAGCTGGGGCGTGTTGAAGGCGCCGCCGCACAGGATTACCTCGCGCGCCGCGCGCACCTGGCGCGGCGGCGGCGGTTCGGCCTCGGGCCGCGCCGCCGGGTCGGCGAGATACAGGTGCTCGCCTTCGAGGTACTCCACCCCCACGGCCCGGTTGCCGTCCTCGAACAGCACGCGGGTGACGAGCGCCCCGGTCTCCAGCGTCAGCCGGTCCGGGTGCTTCGCGGCCACCGCCAGCAGCCGCTCACGGCTGCCGGTCCGGGCGCCGCGGTCGCGCGACAGCGGCGTCAGGCGCACCCCGGCGGTGCGCCGCTCGATCGTCCACCAGGTGTTCGGGTCGCCGGCGGTCAAGAAGAACCAGGCGATGCCGAGCCACTTGGTGAGGACGTTGTTCGAGCTCGCCAGCACCCTCGCCACCGAGCGCTTGAACAGCCGGTAGAGCCCCTTGTCCTCGAACAGCAGCAGCGGGCTCGCCTCCTCGGTCGGCAGCCAGCCGCCGAAGCCGTGGCGCGTCGGATTCCAGCGGGTGAGGCGGTAGACGACGCGCCAGATCTTGCGGTAGCGGCAGTTCTCCAGGCGCTGGAAGTATCGCCGCATGCTGGCGCCGCGCCACGACGGGTCGCCGGTCTCCTCGGCGATGGCGTCCCAGTCCCGGTTCGACGGGTAGACGAGGATCATCGCGTTGTGGGCCGTGCAGCCGCCGAGGGTGGCGGCGCGGGGGTAGAACACGCCGCCCTCCTCCTGGCGGTACTTGCTGTCGCGGGCCTGCTGGGCCTCGTCCTGGTAGTGGCGCACGAAGAAGCGCCACGACATGTCCGCCTCCTCCGAGGCGTTGGGGTGGAAGGCCGGCACCTGGTAGTTGTAGCCGTCCGACACCCCGCCCGCCTCGAGCACCAGCACCCGGTGTCCCGCCTCGGCGAGGTTGGCCGCCAGGGGGCCGCCGCCGGCCCCCGAGCCCACCACGATGTAGTCGTAGGTCGTCATGCCTCGCGCGCGTCCACGCCTCAGAGCGTCTTGACGAACTGGATCAGCGCTTCCTTGTCTTCGTCCGACAGGTCGGTCCCGAAGTAGTGGCCGCGGTCGACGATGAAGTCGGGGCAGGCGCTCTTCTCGATCAGCTCCGGCGCCCGCTGGCGCAAGAGGTCGCTGGCCTGCTGCTCGTCGAGCCGCTGGCGGTAGATCGTCTTGAGGTCGCCCGTCAGGTGGTGGAGCGTGCGGCCGAGGCCGAACAGGCCGTAGTCGGCGTCCTGGCGCGAGGCGTTGAGGTTCGCCACCAGGTTGATCGGCGTGCCCTTGGGGATCGGGCCGATCAGCGCCATGTCGTCCTCTATCTGGATGAAGCCGAGGCCGAGCACCTTGCGCAGCGGCAGCAAGGCCCGGGCGACGCCCGGCAGCAGCGCGGTGGAGACCTTGAGGTTGGTTACCCGGCTGGCGAGGTGCACGGTGCCGGGGCGGCGCTCCGGCCACAGCAGCTTGCGGATGCCGTCGTCGAAGGCGGCGAGGCGCCCCTCCACCGACGGGTCGCCGGTGAACAGGCCCACCTCGTTGTTGTGCAGGTAGGGCGCGGTGGACCACACCGAGATCAGCGACGGCACCCGCTGGTAGCCGCGCCCGCCGCCCCCGGTCCGGTAGGGGAACACCTCCTGGCGCAGCGGGTCGTAGAGCTCCACCTCGCCCACGGCGGGCAGGCTCTTGTAGGAGCGCGAGGCGAAGTTGTCCCACACGTGCCCTTCGAGGGCGTTGGTCGCCATGGCGCTGCAGATCTCGCTCTCCAGCGCTCCGGTGGCGATCCCGCGCTGGCGCGCGCGCTCCAGGTACTGCTCGCGCACCGAGCCCCGGATCGGCCCCGACGGCTGCCACTCGATGAGCGGCTGGTGCACCGGCACCCGCGCGTCGTTGGACAGGTAGTTGTTCTCCAGGAAGTCGTC
The DNA here is from genome assembly GCA_036259255.1 of Thermoanaerobaculia bacterium. Lineage (GTDB taxonomy): Bacteria > Acidobacteriota > Thermoanaerobaculia > Multivoradales > JBCCEF01 > DATACC01. Next base: position 24,151 of record DATACC010000081.1, read on the forward strand.
GGCCAGCACGATCTCGCGCATCTGGCTCTTGAACTCCTCCGTCTCGGTCCACTCCCAGTAGCGCTTCCAGCACTCGAGGTAGCCCTCGCCGATGCAGCCCTCCTCACCCAGGCCGACCAGTTTCTGGGGCAGCTTGTTGGCGCTGGTGTGGCAGCGGGCGCAGCTCTCGGCGAAGACGACCTTGCCGCGCTCGAGCTGGGCCGCGTCGGCCGGTAGGTGGGCCTCGGCGCCGGGGGTGGCGGCCAGCGGCATCGGCCGGCCCGCTTCGATCAGGTAGGCGGCCATGTCCTCGGCCCGCTCCTGGGTGGCGTTCCAGTAGGTGGAGTTCTCCTGGGCCGCCTTGACCGTGATCGGCGTCTGGCGCTTCAGGCCGAGGATCGGATCGATGTGGCGCACCCACTCCTGGTGGTACTCGCCGATGTTGATGTAGACCCGGGTCAGCGCCGCGTCGATGCCCACCGAGTCGGCGCCGTCCCACAGCACGTGGGGCACGCCGAAGGAGTAGCCGCTGTCCTTGTGGCGCTGGACCTCGGGGAGATCCAGGGCGCCGCCGTCGGAGGTCTCGACGGCCAGCAGCGTGCCGTTCTCGGCCCGCGTCGCCAGGTCGAACACCGCGTTCATCGCCCGCGGGTTGTTCAGATTGTCGGCCGGCACGAAGGAGGTGTCGACGGCGCCGGGGCGCTGGGTGGCGAGCATGTGCCAGACGAAGTTGTCGGGCGTCACGTTGGGGCCGAAGATGCGGCCGAACCAGAAGTACTGGGCGCCGATGGTGCCCGACAGCTCGGCGAAGGTCGGGTTCTCCGGGTCCTCCGGCGGCCGGTTCGGATGCGGGCTGATGTGGCAAAAGCCGCACGACATGCCCACCCGGTAGGGGCGCACCAGCTTGGGATCGTTGAAGAACGTCGAGTCGAGGTAGAAGGCGTCGGTGGTCATCGCCTCGCGCCAACGGCGCTGGTGGCGCTCGGCGTTCTTGCCGGTGAAGAACTCCGGGTTGTCGAAGAGGCGCAGGCCGAGGACGCCGCTGGGCCGGCCGTAGATCTTCTCGTCGAAGGGCTCCGGCGGCGCCACCCGGCGGTCGAGGCACAGGCCCCAATCGTCGGGCTGGCTGGCCTTCTCGAAGCCGGGCTCGTTGATCAGCCCCTGGAAGCAGAAGCGGGTGTCGCGCTCGTAGTAGCGGTAGGGGGCCTGCCCGGAGGCCGGGTACATGGTGTTGACGCAGGCGCCGGCGTAGGTGTCCTCCGTGGCCGCCGTGCCGTGGGCGAGGGCCGGTGGGGCGGCGTAGCCGCCGCGGCCGTAGGCGTCCTCGCCGTAGGTGCCGCCCGGATCGGCGCCGGAGGCGAGCCGCGCCTCGTGCTGGCGGGCACGCTGCTCCTGCTCCGGCGAGCACGGGTACGAGGACAGCGTCTTGAGCAGGTCGAAGGTGCCGAAGCTGTGGTTGGCCAGGTAGTCCCAGAAGGCCTCGTTGCCGCCGGTCCAGAGCCACCAGGTGTTGCGGCCGCGCACCGCCGCCTGGCTGAGCTGCACGCCGCCGTCGGACTCGCGGAAGTAGTCGGCCTCGTCGGCGGCCTGGCGGAAGTGCTCCGGGCCGAGGCCGGCCGCCATCGCCTCGTCCTGGGCCGGGCTCCGGGGCCACAGCGCCCACGCCGCGACCGCCACCAGCACCACCAGCGCGACGATCAGGACCTTCTGCTTCTTGCTCAGCGAGCTCAGCTTGCTCATGGGATTTGTCTCCTAGGCGGAAATCACACGCGTGGGCGCGGAATCGGGCGCGTCGTGGACCGGGTCGAACTCGGACGGATGGAAGACGGACATCGCCTGCTCGATCATCTGCTCGTGGCTGTCGAAGCGCCGCAGGTCGTAGCAGGCGAGGGGGTTCTGGATCGCGTTGACCAGGCACCGGTTGCAGAACGTGCAGGGCCGCTCCGGCAGGTCGCGGCCGGAGGCCAGCACGTGGGGCAGGTCGTTGTTGGCGATCAGCGGCCGGGCGATGGCGACGCCGTCGAAGAAGCCCTCCTCGATGCCGCGGCGGATCAGCGCGCCGTCCTGGTAGCCGCCGGTGTTGATCACCGGGATCGACACCGCCTGCTTGATCGGCTTGCAGTAGGCCATGCTGACCCCCTCGACCGGGAAGTCCTTCTTGGTGCGGTTCCACAGGTAGAGGAACAGCGGCCGGATGGTCTTGAAGTGGAAGAACAGGTAGTTGAGGAACCCCCGGGTGCCGCTCGACAGCATGCCGCCGTACCACCAGTTGAGCTCGTCCGGCGGGAAGCCGCCCGGAGGCACCAGGGGGTGGGGGAACATGCTGCCGGCGGAGACGTGCAGGGCGTCGGCGCCGTCGCGCTCCACCCACTGGCACATCTGGATGTACTCCTCCGGGGTGTTGCCCTTCTTTTCCCACGGGTAGAGCGCGTTGTTCATGTCGAAGGCGTTGATCTTCACCTGCAGGTGGAAGTCGTCGCCCACCTCGCGACGGATGGCGCGGATCACCTCGTGGAGGAAGCGGTAGCGGTTCTCCAGCGAGCCGCCGTACTCGTCCTCCCGGTCGTTGATCGCCGAGGAGAGGAACTGGGTGAACAGATAGCCGTGGGAGGCGTGCAGCTCGACGCCGTCGAGCCCCGCCTCGCGGGCCCGCCGCGCCGCCTGGGCGAACCAGTGGACGAGCTGCTGGATGTCGGCCCGGGTGGCCGCCTCGCACAGCAGGCCGTGGAAGGTGTCCATGTTCGACGTCGAGGAGAGCCCCTTGTTGAACAGGTTCTCCACCCCGCCCACGTCGCGCTGGCGCCCCGAGTGGGAGAGCTGCGCGATGAACTTGCAATCGTGGTCGTGGACCCGCTGGCCGAGCTCGCGCCAGAACGGGATCTTGTCGTCGGCGTCGATCATCGCGTAGTTGGGCAGGATGCGCCCGCGGCGATGCACCGGCACGAAGGACGAGATGATGGCGCCGACGCCGCCGCGCGCGAACTTCTCCTCCCAGTTGATGCGGCTGCGGGTGCCGGAGCCGTCGTAGTTGTCCCACCGCCCGGAGATGCTGGAGCGGAACAGGCGGTTCTTCACCGTCAGGTGGCGAAACGCCAGCGGCTGGAAGATCGGATCGGCGCCGGAGGGGCTCCCCGAGGCGGGGACGGGGGTCAGGACGCTGTCGGTGGGGCTCATGGTCGGCTCCCTCAGAAGGTCTTCATGTACTCGATCAGGGCGCGCTTCTCCGCGTCGGAGAGCACCCCGAAGTGGGTGTCGTGGCCGTGGTCCTCGACCAGGTCGGGGGCCTGGTTGTAGGCGAGGAGGCGGCGCAGCAGGTCGGCCGTGTCGGCGTCGTAGACGGTGCGGTCGTCGAGGGAGCGGCCGAGGCGGGCGAGGCGCCGCGGCTGGCCGACGAGCGCGGCGAAGCGCTGGCCCTCGGCCGCGTCGCCCAACACCCGGCGCAGGTCGACGTGGGCCAGCAGGTTCACCGGTGTGCCCGCCGGCACCACTGCCTGGAGACCGGCCAACCGCAACTCCGTGTCGCGGGGGGTGCGGGGGATGGAGGCTTCACCCAGGCGCCGCTCCGGCCACAGGAGCTTTTCCATCGCGTCTTCGTAGGCCCGCAGGCGGCCGGCCACCGACGGATCGTGGGTGTGCACCCCCAGGGCGTTGTTGTGCAGCAGCGGCGCGGTGGCCCAGACGTTGATCAGCGACGGCGTGCGGTAGTACCCCGGGCCGCCGGCGGGGATCCGGTGGCGAATGTCCGCCGCGTCACTGAACGGGTTGGCGAGCGCCAGCGTGCCGGGCGACGGCTGGGCCTTGTAGTCGGCGGACGAGAAGTCCTGCCACAGGTGGCCGGCCATGGCGTTGGTGGCCAACGCCCGGGCGGCGTTGGTGCCGATGGCCTGACCCGGGTGCTCGGAGACCAGCGGGTAGCGCTGGTCGTCGGAGAGGAAATTGCCGGCCAGGAAGTCGTCCCGCTCGGCCAGGGCGATCCACGCCGGCACGGCCTCCGGCGCGTGCTTGGCCGGGCCGGCGTGGCGGAGGCCGGGCGGCAGCTTGCTCGAGTGGCAGCGGGCGCAGTGGGCGGCGAAGGCGCGGCGGCCGAGGGCCAGGGTCGGGGCGTCCGCCGCGAGGTACGCCGCGCCGCCGGGGGCGTCGGCCAGCCGGTACGGCGCCAGCGCGTCGAGGAAGGCGGCGGCCCCGTCCATGCGTGCCGCCGTCTGGCGCCAGTCGGCGCAGTGGGTCTCGGCGTGGGCGATCTCGAACGCCTGCTGCGGCGCCAGCCCGCCGAGCACGTCTTCGCGGCCCATCCGGTAATCGGGGCAGGTGCCGATGTTGACGTACACCCGCAGCGCCGCGCCGGCCGGGCCGATCGAGTCGGCGCCGTCCTTGAGGATCCGCGGCACCGCCCGTCGGCTCCCGTCGGCCATCGTCTCGTTCCAGGTGGGCCGCTGGCTGACGATCCCGAAGATCGGGTTGATGGCGTTGGGGTTGTTGATCCAGTCGGTCGACAGCCGGGAGGTGTCGGAGGTGCCGGGCCGCTGGCTGTCGTACACGTGGTAGAGGAAATCGCCGGCGGTGAGCCCCGCCTTGTACAGCTCCCCCTCGCGCAGGTACTGGTTGCCGAAGGCCGGTGCCAGGTTCTCCCAGTCCGGGCGCTCCGGGTCCGCCGGCGGATTCGTCGGCGAGAAGGTGACGTGGCAGGCGGCGCAGGTCATGCCCGCCAGGTAGGGCGGCTCCAGGGCAGCGTCGGCCGGGCTGCGTACCGGCGCCAGGTAGCGTGCCGGGTCCCACGCCGCGGGGTCGAAGGCCGGGTTGGGGAACAGCCGCAGGCCGATGATGCCAGCGGAGTAGGGGTCGCGGCAGCGGTCGAGCCACAGGCCGTAGGCGTCGGGTCCGGTGGCGGCCTCGCAGCCCGGATCGTTGATCAGGCCGAGGGTGGCGAAGCGCTCACCGCGGCGGCGGGAATCGGCGAAGGCGAGCAGATTCACCCCCACCGGCAGGCCGGTCTCCTCGGCGAGGCGGGCGCCACGCAGCTCGGCGAGTCGCCAGAAGCGGGGATTGCCGCGTGCGTTCTCGGGCGCACCTCCGGCCGCCAGGGGATCGCCGCCGGGCCAGAAGTACCAGGTGCAGGCGCCTTCGCGCTCGGCGGCGGTCAGCTCGCGGCCCACGGCGTCGGCCATGTGGTCCCAGTCCATGTGGGCCGGGATGCCTGCGCAGTCCTCCGCGAAGCCGGCGAAGCGGACGGCCGCGGGATCGGCGGGGTAGGAATCCCCCGTCTCCTGCGCTCCGCTCCCACAGCCACCGCAGGACACCAGCACCACGATCAAGACGAGGCCGGTTCTCAGGCCGGGCACGACACCCCCCGTTTCTCGAGGTCTTCGCACTCGTACAGATAGTGACGGACCCGCGCGAAACGTTACCGACCGCCTCGCAGCAGGTGCACCGGAACCGGACGACGGCTCCTGGTGGAGCCCCGTGGCGACGACCTCAACTCCTCAGATGAGCAAGTTGGCGGAAGAATAGCGGAGAGCGTTGAGGAATTCAATGAGACGTTGGCCAATCGGGCTGGGACGCTCGACCCCATGCCGCGGCGCAGCATGTTTCGATATAGTTCCGGCGGCCCATGCCCGGCACCGTCCCCTCCGAGCCGCTACGCTCCCGCCTCGCCCGCCGTCGTCTGCTGGTCGTCACCGGCAAGGGCGGGGTGGGCAAGAGCGCCGTGGCGGCGACCCTCGGCCGGCTGCTCGCCGGCAGCCCGGCGCCGGCCACCGGGCAGCCGCGGCGGGTGCTGGTGTTCGAGGTCGACCCGCGGGAGAACCTGCACCAGATGCTCGGCCTGCCGCCCTCCGGCGGCGAGATCGCCGACGCCGGCGGTGGTCTCTACCTCCAGAACCTGAAGCCCCGGCAGGTGCTCGACCGCATCGTGGCCGAGCGCATCCCGCTCGAGGCGATCCGTCGCCGGGTGCAGGCGAGCCCGGTCTACCAGCAGTTCGCCGAAGGGGCGCCGGGCCTGAAGGAGGTGGCGATCCTCGGCCACGCCCTGCGTCTCGTGCGCGGCCTCGATCCGGACGCCTTCGGTCAGAAGTTCGACCTGGTGATCCTCGACGCCCCGGCCACCGGCCACGGCGTGTCGCTGCTCGCGGCGCCGCGGCTGCTCTCGGAGGTCATCCGCCGCGGGCCGTTCGGCGAGATGGGCGCGGAGCTGGCGGAGTTCGTGGCGGACCCGGAGCAGGCGGGCATCGTGGTGGTGACGACGCCGGAGGAGATGCCGGTGCACGAGGCCCTGGAGCTGCGCCGCGGCCTAGCCGAGCGGCTGGACCGCGAGCCGGAGCTGCTGGTGATCAACGCCGTCTACCCGCCGTTCCCGCGCGGCGAGAGCCCCGGCGACGACCCGGTGCTCGCCCTGTGGCAGGACCGTCGGATGCTGCAGGAGCGCGAGATCGAGCGCCTGGAGCGCGACTGGGCCGGCCCCCGGCTGGAGCTGCCGAAGCTGCCGGAGGATCGCGGCCCCGAGCTGGTGGCCACGCTCACCCGCTGCCTGGAACGGGAGCTCGCGGCATGGCGCTGAACGCCCCGGGGACGCCGCTGCTCGGCGACGAGCACCCGCTGATCGTGGTGGTCGGCTCCGGCGGCGTCGGCAAGACGACGCTCGCCGCCGCCCTCGGCCTCACCGCTGCCCGCGACGGGCGCGACACCCTGGTGATGACCTTCGATCCGTCGTTGCGCCTGAAGGACGCCCTCGGCGTGGGGGAGGAGGCGCGGGATCGGCCGGTGCCCGTCGCTCTCGGGGACGCGGGGGAGGGTCGAGCGGGGGAGGGCGGGGCGGTCGGCCGGCTCGACGCCAGCCTGCTCGACGCCCGCCGCACCTTCGACCGGCTGGTGGAGCGCTACGCGCCGGACGAGGCGGCGCGCCGGCGCATCCTCGACAACCGCTTCTACGCCCACCTCGCCGGCAGCCTCGCCGGCATCCTCGAGTACATGGCCGTCGAGCGGCTGTGGGAGGTGGCGAGCGAGGGCACGTACCGGCAGGTGGTGCTCGACACGCCGCCCACCCGCCAGGCCCTCGACTTCCTGGAGGCGCCGTCGCGCATCGTCGGCTTCCTGGAGAGCGGGGCGCTCAAGGTCGCTCTGCGCCCGTGGTTCGACGACGCGGGCCGTCTCAAGGGCAGCTCCCGGCTGGGTTTCCTCGGGCGGCGCTTCGAGAGCTTCCTCGACGAGATCGTCGGTCTCGACCTGCTGCGCGACATGGCCGAGTTCTTCCAGGCCTTCGAGCCGCTCTACGGCGGCTTCCGGGAGCGCGCCCGGCAGGTGGAGGAGCTGCTGCGCTCGCCGCGCACCCTCTTCGTGCTGGTCTCGGGGCCGGGCGAGGAGCGCATCGCCGATACGCTGTTCTTCGCCCGGCGGCTGGGGGAGGCGGGCTACCACCTGGGCCCGATCGTGGTGAACCGGGTGCACCCTCAGGTCAGCGGTCCGCTGCCGGGCCTGCCGGAGGACCCCTGCACGCCGGACGGCCGGGCCCTGCTCGCATGGCTCGGCGAGCGCGACCACCGGGGGCTCGCCCACCTGCGCGGCCTGGTGCCGCAGGGCCGTCCCCTGGTCGCCCTGCCGCTGCTCCGCCGCGAGCCCACCGACCTCGCCAGCCTGGAGGCGGTCGGCCGCGAGCTGCTGCAGCGCCTGGATCGGGCCGGCGGCGAGGACTGAATGCCGCAGAGCGGCACGTTGACTGGTTATGCCGCAGTGCGGTAAATTGCTCTCCGGCGGGGCTCCCGCGGAGCGCCGTGCGCGGGTCTTGCAAAGGTTGGGACGCTGTCAGGAGGAGGTCACGGAATGATCCGGCTCATCAAGCGCTACGAAAGCCGCAAGCTCTACGACACCGAGGAGAGTCGCTACGTCTCGCTGGAGGAGATCGCCTCCTGGGTGCGCGAGGGGCAGGAGGTGCGGGTGATGGACAACGCCACCGGTGCCGACGTCAGCTCGCAGACGCTGACCCAGATCATCCTGGACGAGGGCCGCCGCGGCACCTCGTTCCTGCCCAGCGAGCTGCTCCACGAGCTGGTGCGGCTGGGGGAGAAGGCGGTGTCGAGCGGCGTCGAGCAGGTGCAGCACGGCGTCGACCGGCTGGTGCAGGCCTCGGTGGACCGGCTCGGTCCGGTGCGCCGGGCGCGCGAGGAGATGACGCGCCTGCGCGACCAGCTCGAGCGCCTGGAGGGCTCGCTGTCGCGCCTGGAATCGGAACGCTCGGCGGAGCGCGCGGCGGCGACGACGCCTCCTCCTCGGTCGGCCGCCGCGGGAGGCACCAAGTCATGACCCCCACCAACAAGCAGCGAACCGGCGACGTCGCCGGAGCGGGTCACACCATCTGGCTGGCGGGGCTGGGCGCGCTGGCCGAGGCGGAGCGCAGCGGGCGCGAGGTGTTCGACGACCTGGTGGCCCGGGGCCGGCGCGTGGAGACGGAGCAGTTCAAGGCACTCGACCGCACCGTCGCCCGCGCCGCCGAGGGCGCGGAGCGTCTGAGCGAGGCGGTGAGCCGCACTCTGAACGAGGGCGTGCGCGGCATCCTCCATCGGGCGAGCCTGCCCACCCGCGAAGACCTGAACGAGCTGTCGGCGCGCCTCGACCGCCTGGCCGAACGGCTGGACACGATGGGGCGGCACTGAACGAGGGCGAGGAGGGAACCACCATGGACGACACGACCAGGACCCCCGGCACGACCACCACCGGCACCCCGACCGGCACCGGCACCACCACGACCGGCACCACCACGGCGGGCGGCACGACCTTCGGCGGCACGACCGCGGGCGGCACCTCCGCCGGCCGCACCAGCACCGGCCCCACCCCCGACCTGGGGGATCTTCCGCAGGAGATGCTCGACTCGGCCCACCGCGTCTGGCTGGCCGGCCTCGGCGCGCTGGCCCGGGCCGGCGAGGAGGGCGGCAAGCTCTTCCGCCAGCTCGTCGATCGCGGCCGCGAGGTGGAGGGCGAGGGGCGGGAGACCTTCGAACGCACCCTCGACACGGCGCGGCAGACGGCGGAAGCGGCGCGCGAGAAGGTGAGCGGAACGGTGGACGAGGTGGGGCGCACGGCCCGGCAGCGGGTGGGTGGCGTGGGCGAGACGCTGGAGGCCCAGGTCACCTCGGTGCTCCAGCGCATGGGGGTGCCGAGCCGCACCGAGATCCGCGACCTCACGCGGCGCATCGAGGAGCTGACGGCGCAGGTGGAGAGCCTGCACGGCGCCGGCGCCGGCGCCGCGGCGAGCGCCACGGTGGCGTCCGCTTCCGCGGCGGCCCCGACTGGCAGCACGGTTCCGGCGAAGCAACCGCCCAAGCTGCCGGCCACCACCGACACGGCTACGGCCAAGCGGCCGACCGGCGGCAGCGGCTCCGCCAGCCGAACCTCGCCGAAGGCCCCCAAGCCGGGCGGCATCTCCTAGCCGTCGGGCTTCCCGGCCGGAGCCGATCGCGTGCCCAACGAAATCGACAAGGAGGGCTCGTCCGGACCGCGCATCGGTCTGGCGCTGGCGGGCGGGGGGCCGGAGGGGGCCGTCTACGAGCTGGGGGTGCTGCTGGCGCTGAAGGAAGCGTTGGGAGGCCTGCCGCTCAACCGCCTGCACGTCTACGTGGGGGTGAGCTCCGGGGCCTTCGTCGCCTCGTGCCTGGCCAACGGGTTCACGGTCGAGGAGATGGCCCGGGTGCTCAGCTCCTCGCGCTCGGCGGAACTCGGCCGCCACCCGTTCCACACCGAGCTGTTCTTCATGCCGGCCCGCTCCGAGTACCTGCGCCGCATCGGCAGCGTTCCGCGGCTGGTGAGGCAGGCGCTGACCACCTACCTCACCCGGCCGGGAGACCTGTCGATCCTCGGCTCGCTCTTCCAGCTCGGCCAGGCGCTGCCGGTCGGTCTGTTCGACAACGAGCCGATGCGCCGTTACCTGGCGGGCCTGTTCGCGGACCAGGGCGGCGAGGACGACTTCCGCCGCCTGGCGAGCAGGCTGCGCATCGTGGCGGCGGACCTCGACTCGGGCGAGGCGGTGGTCTTCGGCCGCGAGGGCTTCGACCACGTGCCGATCTCCCGGGCGGTGCAGGCATCGACGGCCCTGCCGGGGCTCTACCCGCCGGTGGAGATCGACGGCCGCTGGTACGTGGATGGCGTGCTGCTCAAGACGCTGCACGCGTCGGTGGCGCTCGAGGAGGGGGCGGAGCTCCTGTTCTGCGTCAATCCGATCGTCCCGGTGGACACGGTGCGTGCGGTGGAGGACGGTGCGATGCGCCGCGGCAAACTGGTGCACCGCGGTCTGCCGACGGTTCTCTCCCAGACCTTCCGCACCCTGATCCGCTCGCGGCTCGGCGTCGGCATGAAGGCCTACGAGACCACCTATCCCGACGCCGACGTGGTCCTCCTCGAGCCGCACCGCGACGACTACACGATGTTCTTCACCAACGTCTTCAGCTTCTCCGAGCGCCGCGCCGTCCTCGAGCACGCCTACCAGCAGACCCGCGCCGATCTGCTGCGCCGCAGCGAAGAGCTCGCCCCGGTCCTGGCGCGCCACGGCCTGACCCTGAAGCTCGACGTGCTGGAGGACCCGGAGCGCACCCCCTGGCAGCGCCTGGAGCCGGTGCCGGTGAGAATGGTCCGCAAGCCCGGGGAGAAGCTCCCGGAGGTCGACCGCCTGGACCGGGCGCTGGAGCGGTTGGAGGGGTTGCTCTGACGGAAACTGTTCGCTTCGGGTAGGCTCTGAGGCATCCACCGACGAGGAGGGCACAGATGAGCTCGAACCGACGGAGCTTGCTGGTGACTGTTCTGGCCGGCCTGATCTTCACCCCCGTGGCGAGCGCCGCCTGCACCCGTTCCCCGGCGGCGACCGGCGAGGTGGACGGGAATGTGCTGGCCGCGAGCGTGAAGCTCCAGACGCTGCGAGACGGGACGAAAATGCTCCACTTCGAGGGAGGGCCGGTCGCTACCAATGCGGTGCGGATCTACTCGGAGCCGAGCCACACCTTGCTCTTTGTCGCCGCGGACAAGGAGTTCGGCGAAAGCGGGGCAGGCAAGACCTGGTGGTCCGAAAGCGAGGCGGAGAAGGCGGTGGCGCGGATCACCACCGGCGACCTGCCGACCGCGAAGCTCGCGGCGCAGGTACCGAAGCGCCCGGCCGGCGATCAGCGGATCGCCGTGTGGGTGCACGGCTGCTGGCCGGACGGCACGGAAAACGACCGCCTCCTCGCCGATGGCTGGTTCCCCGCCGGCCAGGACTTCGGCTTCTCGACGGCCGTCGAACGGGAGGCCGGCCGGTAAGCCGCCACTCGCTCTCTGCACGCCGGCTGCGAGGGCGGCGCCCTTTCCAGCTTGCTGCGCGCCCGTTTTGGCTCATGCCCCGCAGGGTGACCAACCGCGAGCCGCACTCGCGCTCGTCGCCCCGCCTCGCCTTGTTCCTTACCGGTTCCGCCCGTACCGCTCGTGGCTCGACACCCAGTCGAGCGAGGAGATCGCCGAGCCCAGCGAGATCTCGCCGGCCAGCGCCACCGAGGCGATGATCTCGGCGAGCTTGGTGACCTTGCCGCGGCCCCAGCAGCCCATGATCTCCAGGCACTCGCGCTGGGTGGGCAGCGCCGTGCCGCCGCCGTAGGTGGCGACGATCAGCGACGGGATGGTGAGCGAGATGTAGAGGTCGCGTTCCGGAGTGACCTCGGTGTAGAGCACGCCGGCCGAGGACTCGGCCACGTTGGCGACGTCCTGGCCGGTGGCGATGAACATCGCCGTGATCGCGTTGGGCGAGTGGCAGCCGTTGTTGTTGGCGCCGGACAGGAAGGCGCCGACGTTGGCGATGTTCGAGTGGTAGACCAGCGTCTCCGGATCGACCCGCATGTGCTGGATCAGCACGTCCCGCGGCACCGTCACCTCCGCCGTCACCCGCTTGCCCCGCGTGCGGATCACGTTGATCTGGGAGGCCTTCTTGTCGGTCGCGAAGTTCGATTCCAGGTAGAAGTGCCGGATGTTGTCGTGCTGCTCCAGGATCCACGAGCAGGCGGCGAAGGTCGCCCGGCCCACCATGTTCTGGCCGGCCGCGTCGCCGGTGGAGAAGTTGAAGCGCAGGAAGGCGAAGCGGTTCGACAGGAACGTGTCGATGTAGAGGAGCTTGCCGACGCTGGTGGTCGATTCGGCCTGCTCGCGGATTGCCTCGATGTTGTCGTCGATCCAGCGTGTGAAGTCGCGCCCCTCGCGGGCCGATTCGAACACGAACACCGGCGCCCGCTGCATGCAGTCCTGTACCACCGTCGCCGTCACGCCGCCCGACAGGTTGCACACCTTGATGCCCCGGTTGTACGAGGCCACCAGCGTACCCTCGGTGGTTGCCAACGGCACCAGGAACTCGCCCTGGGCTCCCTCGCCGTTGACCCGGATCGGCCCCGCGAATCCCAGCGGCACCTGGGCGACGCCGGTGAAGTTCTCGATGTTGCCCCGGGTCGACTCCGCCGCGAACGAGTGGTGGGTGATGTGGTGAACGTCCACCCCGGCGTATTCGGCCACGAACCGCTGGCGCTCGCGGACCGCCGAGTCGGCGTAGTCGTTCTCCTTGTCGTAGGGGATCGTCGTGCGCTTCGCCGGCTCGTCGGCGATCGAGTCCTGCACCGCGAGGGTGAGGCTGCCGAAGGGCCTGGCCTCGAACTCGAGCACGATGTCGTGCTTGCCGCGCCCGAGCGGCCCGGCCGGCGTGAGCACCCGCACGATGCGCGATAGCGGAAAGGCCAGCGGGTTGTCCGGCGTCACCTCCGACCCGCGCACGCGCTGGCCCTCGAGCTCCAGCGTCACCTCCTCCGGCGCCAGCGCCCGGTCGTCGATGCGCAGCCCGACGAGCCGCGTCAGCGTGGCGTCGCTCAGCCGGTTCTTGAGGCTGAACGTCGCGCCGTCCTCGCCGTTCTCCAGGCTGCCGAAGGTGTAGAGCTGTTTGAGGACGAGAGCTGGAATCTTCATGAACCGCATGGCACCCTCCAAACCGTCTCGCGCGGCCGCCGGCCGCGAGGTGATTCACCGCGAAAGCCACCGCCGTGGCGGAGGAGCGGGAAGTCTAGCGCGTCGGCGCGGCTCCGCCGCCCGCGGGAAAGCTCCCCGGAACGGCACCGGCGACCGCCGCGGCGAGGCCTCGATCCGACGGCTCGGCGGCCGTGGCCGCCGGCTCGACGCCGAGCCGGCGCAGCGCGGCACTGGTGGTGGGGCCGATGGAGGCGGCCCGCAGGGTGTTCCGGCGCGCGGCGAAGTCGGGCACCAGCTCCGCGAAGGCGCGGACGATGCGCGGGCTGGTGAAGGTGACCCAGCCGAGCGGCTCGCCCGGCGGGAAGAGCTCCCGCGCCCGGGCGGGCGCCGCCGGCGGCAGCCGCTTGCCGTACGCGACCACCGCCTCGTGCAGGACGCCGGCGGCCGCGAGGCCGCGGGCGAGCTCCGGCCGGGCGTCGGCGGCCTGGGGCAGGAGCACCGGCCGCGTTCGTGGCGCCGGGAACGCGGCCGGCGTTTCCGCTGCAACGCCTTCCCCGGCATCGCTCCATGCTTCCGCGGCAAGCTCCGCGGCGAGCCCGGCGCCGGTGCGCTCCGGGGCGATGCGGTGCGGCTCCAAGCCACGCCGGCGCAGCGCATCGGCGGTCGCATCGCCCACGGCGGCGAGGCGGACCTGCGGCGGCAGCTTGCCGCCGGCGGCGGCGAGAAGGGCATGGACGGCGTTGGCCGAGGTGAAGGCGATCCAGGAGTAGCGACCGAGATCGGCGGCGGCGCGGCGTAGCGGCTCCGGGTCCTCGGGAGGGATCACCTCGGCGAGCGGCAAGACCTCCGGGCGGGCGCCGAGATCCTCCAGGGCCGCCGCCAGTCCGCCGGCTTGGTGGACCGGCCGCGTCACCACCACGCGCACTCCCTCGAGCGGCCGGGGGTTCATTCCGCCCTCGGCCTCGGTCCCCGGGGCGGGGTGCTCCACGCCCCCTGCTCCCACGGTGGCCGTGGCCTTCCCGGCACCGTCACCTCCCCGGCAGCTCCCGGCGGATGCGCTCCAGCACCTCGTCGGCGCCGTCGGCGCGCAGGGCGGCGATGCACGCCTCGGCGGCGGCCTCCGGGTCGGCGGCGGTGCCCTCGCCGCGGGCGACGGTGCGGCCGTCCGGGGTGGCGAGCAAGGCCGTGATGCGGAGGATGCCCGTCCCCGCCTCGGCCTCCGCCCCGCTCGCCGGGCGCGCCCAGGCCGCCAGGGGCAGGGTGCAGTCGGCGCCGAAGGCGGCCACGACGAGGCGCTCGGCGCGGGCGGCGCGGCCGGTGGCCTCGTGGTGCAGGCGGCCGCACGGCTCGGCCGCCGGGCCGCCGGAGCGCACCTGGAGGGCGAGGGTGCCCTGGCCCGGCGCGGGAAGCATCTGCTCCGGCGGCAGCGGGTGGGCGGGGAGCGCGTCGGGGCCGGCCAGCGGCAGCCCGAGGCGCTCGAGGCCCGCTCTCGCCAGCAGCACCCCGGCGGCGCCGGATTCGCGCCACTTCGCCAGGCGCGTGTCGACGTTGCCGCGCAGGGCCTGCACCACCACGTCCGGCCGCCGGGCGAGGATCTGGGCGCGGCGGCGCAGCGAGCCGGTCAGCAGCACGGCACCCGGGGGCAGGCCGTCCAGGTCCTCGGCCAGCTCGCTCACCAGCACGTCGCGGGGATCGGCGCGCTGCGGGTAGGCGGCGATCTCGAGCGCCGGCGCGAGCCCCACCGGCAGGTCCTTCAGGCTGTGGACGGCGAGATCGAGGGCGCCCGACAGCAGCCCCGCCTCCAGCTCCTCGGTGAACAGCCCCTTGCCGCCCACCAGCGACAGATCGCCACGGTAGACGTCACCGCGGGTGACGATCGGCACCAGCTCCACCGTCAGGCCGGGCGAGCGGCGCTCGACCTCCCGGGCCACCTGGCCGGATTGGGCGAGCGCCAGCGCGCTGCGGCGCGTGCCGAGGCGCAGGGTGGAGGCGGGCGCGCTCACTCCTCGTCCTCGTCGAGGTGGAACAGGTCGCGCACCAGCTCCAGGCGCTCGAGGCCGTGCACGGCGTCGGCGGAGCGCAGCCGCGTGCTCGGGTGGTGAAGGATCTTGCGCACCATGGCGCGGGTGAGCCGGTCGAGATCCTCGTGGAGGTGGGGCGGGAAATGGGCCAGGGCCTGCTCCAGCTCCTGGCGACGGATCTGCTCGGCCTGCTTCTGGAGCTGCGCCACCACGGGCTCGACCTCGAGGCCGCGGTACCAGCTCGCGAAGCGCGCCAGCTCCTGGCCCACGATGTCGGCCACCTTCGGCACCTCCTCGCGCCGCCGCTTCAGGTTGCGGTCGATCAGCGTCTGCAGCGAGTCGATGGAGTGGAGGAACACGTTGTCGAGGCGCGCCGCCGCCGGGTCGATGTTGCGCGGCACGCCGAGGTCGACGGCGAGCAACGGCCGCAGCGGACGGCGGTCGAGGGCCGCGGCCACCTGCGCGCGGGTGAGCAGCGGCTCGTGGGCCGAGGTGGCGGCCACCACCACGTCGGCCGAGGCGAGGGCCTCGAAGCGCTGGTCGAGGGGGAGCACGGTCAGCTTCCGGTCCCCCTCGCCGCCCACCTCGCTTCGCAGCGCCTCGGCGCGCTCGGGCGAGCGGTTGGCCACCATCACCTCGCCGGCACCGCGCTCGAGCAGGTTGCGCACCACCAGGCGCGCCGTCTCGCCGGCACCGAGCACCAGCACGCGTACCTCGGCGAGCTCGCGGAAGATGTTGCGGGACAGCTCCACCACCGCGTAGCCGAGCGAGACGGCGCCGGTGGAGATGGAGGTCTCGGCGCGGGAGCGGCGGCCGGAGCCGGCGGCGGCGCGCAGCAGGCGCTGCAGCACCGGGCCGGCGGCGCCCACCGCCTGGGCCGCGTCGGCTGCCTGGCGCACCTGGCCGAGGATCTCGGGCTCGCCGAGCACCATCGACTCGAGCCCGGCGGCCACCGCCAGCAGGTGGTGCCCGGCCTCCTCGTCGCGCTTGACGAACAGCCGCCCCTCGCTCTCGATCTCCGGCGCCCGCGAGCGGAAGGCGAGGTCGAGGACCGTGCGGTACGCC
>DATACC010000082.1:0-8116 GCA_036259255.1 Thermoanaerobaculia bacterium
GACGAGGGCGAGGATCTCCGGCGGCAGCCGCGGCACGGCCGGGTGCAGGTCGCCGCTCAGCAGCGAGGCGGCGGCACCACCTCCTCCACCACCTGCAGCACCGGCCGTCCGCCGCCCGCCCGACCCGGCGCGTGGCACGGCGCCCCGCCGTCCCGTGCCTCCCGGTCGCCGGGGAAGATCAGGCAGGTGCGATCGAAGAACCGGGTCCAGAACCGCTCCTGGCGCTGCGGTGGCGCCTCGCCGTGGGCGGCCTGCAGCCAGCGCTGGGCTGCCGCCACCGGCACCAGGAAGCGCGTCGTGTCGAGGTGGGAGCCGAGCTCCAGCCGGGCGCCGAGGGGCGGCTCGCGGGGCGCGTTGCGCTCCACCGTCTGCCCGGAGGTCTGCCACGTCTCCTCCAGAAAGGCGCGGAAGTCGCTCGCGGCGTCCGGCCGCTCGCTGCCGTCGGCACTCCGCGAACGCAGGACGGCGCGCCGCCCAGGCAGCAGCGCGGCCGGCGCCTGGCCGGCCTCGAGTAGCTCGAGGCCGCTGCGCCGTAGCAGGTGGAGCGCCAGCTCCGACACCACCGCCAGGTCCACCGCGCCCTGTTCCAGCCAGTGCAGCACCTGGTAGTCCGAGCCGATGGCGATGTTGGCCTGGAGGCCGCGCTCCCGCACGCAGGGCTGCAGCGCCACCTGGCCGCCGACGAGCAGGGCCTCGAGCTCTCGACCGCGCCGAGCCAGCTCCTCGCGATCCCCCGCCTCGCCGGCGGGCAAGGCGACGTTGAGCACGAACGGCAGCCCCGGCGGGCAGGGCGGCGGCGCCGCGCCGAGGGTGGTGGCAGCGGGGAGCAGGGCCGGGGCCAGAGCGATCAGGCCGAGGCGCAGGCACCGGAGCGCACGGGCGGTGGATGCGGTGGTCATGGGGATCCCTCCTCGGAAGCAGCGCCGGCGGCGAGCTGAAGCCACTCGCCCGGCAACGGCAGGGTCCAGCCGTCCTGGCTCGGCCCACAGGGCCTCGACAGCGGGGGCGCCGGCGGCCGGCCGGCGGCCGCCAGGGCATCGTTCGTCCAGCGCAGGAAGCGCTCGGCCCGCCAGCGGTAGAGCAGCGGCACGAGCTGCAGCGGCCGGCTCGGATGGCGGAAGAAGTTCTCGTAGTGGGTGACGAGGACGTGGCGCGGCTCGACCCGGGCCAGCACGTCGCGGGGGTAGGGCTTCACGGTCTGGGCCGACGCCATGCACAGCACCGCGAGGTCGTAGGGGCCGTCCGGCAGCCGGTCCAGCCCCTCGGCACCGGCGGCGTCCTGGAGCAGCAGCCGGCCGCCCACCGCCCCCGCCTCGTCGAGCAGCTCGACGACGAAGGCGAAGGGGGTGCCGCCGGTGAGGGCCGCGAAGCGGTGGCGGCCCCACGGCGGCTCCCAGTCGCGCTCGATCTCGCCGGTGAACAGAGACAGGCGCCAGACGTGGGGAGCGTGGCCGGAAGGCAGGGCCAGGACGCGGATCGGCAGGGGACGTCCGGCGGCGTCGGCGAGGTCGATCCAACCGCCGCCGTAGTCCTCCAGCACCCGCAGGCGGTCGACGAGCTCGGGCACCGCCCGCAACGCGTGGGCGCCGGAGTCGTTGACGTAGAGGGCGGCGCCGGGCGCCAGCTCCGCGACGTGGGGCAGGTCGCCCAGATCGTAGTGAGAGTGGCCGGCGAGGATCGCCCCGACATCTCCCACCGGCACCCCCGCCAGGCCGTCCGCCACCGCCTGCTCGTCGATCCTCAGGCGCCCGAACCGGGCCCGCAGCAGGCCGGGATTGCTGAAGAACGGCGCCGTCATCACCCAGTGGCCGCGCCACCCGAGGACGACGCCGCCGGCGCCGAGGTAGCGCACCGCGAGGACGTCGCGGGCCGCGGGAGGCGGCGGCGCGAATCGCGAAGCGCAGTCGGGAGGATCCGCGAGATCGTAGACGGCCTCGCCTGGAGGGCGCAGGGTGTGGGCGCAGCCGCCGGCGGCGAGGGCGAGGATGCCCAGCAGCAGCCAGGCCGCCAGGGTCGAGGGGCCTCTGCCGCGAAGCCGTTTCGTCCTGCCGTCGCTCACCACGCCCTCCTTGCCTCGGGTCGCCACGACGCAGCTCGCTCGCCGAAGCGGCGGCCCTCTGCCGAGGGACGGACGCGCCTCGTGGCCTTCCCGCACCTTCTCAAAGGCGCGCGGGCGGCTCTTCCCGTTACAGCGGCCCGGCCCAGCTCGCCGCGTCCACCCGCTCCGGCAGGGGGAAGTCCGCGAGCAGCGTCATCGCCGCGCCGTAGAGGGCATGGCGCTCCCGGCGCAGGCGGGCGATGGCGCGGGCGCGGCGGCGGCGGGTGATGCCGACCTGGACGGCGCGCCAGGTCTCCCGCGCCACCCGCTCGTAACGCAGCGCCACGGCGCCGCCGAGGGCGCACACCAGGAAGGCGGCGGCGGCGGCCGGCAGCGGCGAATCCGGGATCCCCGGGAACACGCGGTGGAGCGCCAGCCAGCCGGCCGCCGACAGCGCCGCGAGCGCCAGCCAGGTGAGGGGGAAGACCACGGCGCCGGCCAGCAGCTTGATGCTTGCCTCGTCCTTGCGGCGCGCCGACGCGCGGCGGGCGATCCAGCCCACCGCCAGCGCCGCCGGCAGGTTGACGGCGAGGCCGAGCAGGAAGAAGCTCGGCAGCAGCAGGTACACCACCACCACCTGGGCGAGGAGCCGGGCGAGCTTGGCGAGCTCCGAGGCGAGGGGCCGGCGGTCGAGATCGTCGTCGTCGAGGCCGAGGGCGCGCAGGGCGCGGTCGTACTCCTCCAGGCGGCGCAGCAGCCGCTCGGTCTCCTGCGGCCGGCGGCGGCGCAGCTCCCGGTAGGCGGTCCACACGCGGGCGAAGCCGAGCAGGCGCTCCTCGGCGTCGGCCGGCGGCGGCTGCGCCACGCCGAGGGCGAGCCAGCGCTCCACGGTGGCGGCCTTGCGCATGCGGTGGAGCAGGTGGTGCTCCTGCCACGAATCGGTGGCGTAGACCACCCGCTCGAGCACCGTCTCCAGGTGCCGCGTGAGCCGGCGCACCCGCTCGCGCCCCTCGCCCTCGGGCACGGCGGCGCGGTAGGCGGCCTCCTCCGGCAACGTCAGCGGCGGGTGGTAGACCACCGCGGCGTTGGAACGAAAGATCTCCTTGTCGTTGTAGAAGAGGCCCACCGGCACGATCACCGGCGGCGGCGCATCCGGCGGCGTCAGCTCGCAGGCCCGCAAGTAGAGGCGGGCGGCGCCGGTGCGCAGCGCCATCGGGCGCGGCCGATCGTGGCTGTCGCCCTCGGGGAACAACGCCACGAAGCGGCCCTCGGCCATCGCCTGCGCCAGCGCCTCGAGGCTCGCGGCGTTGGCGGCGTTGGCGGTGGGAGCGGCGGCCGCGGCGCCGCCGGCCGGGCCCGGTGCCAGATCCTGGCGGCGGTAGATCGGCACCGTGCCGAGGCCGCGCATCAGGCTCCCCAGCAGCGGCCAGCGGAACAGGCCGTGGCGCGCGCCGACCGCCACCGCCCGCGGGCAGGTGGCGAGGATCAGGGCCGGGTCCACCAGGCCGTTGGGGTGCCAGGCCACGATCAGCCCGCCGCCGCGCCCCGGCACGTTCTCGCGCCCGAGCACCTCGACGCGGCGGAAGAACACCCGCAGCAGGGTGCGGACGACGAGCAGCAGGCGCCGGTAGGCCATCGGCTGGGCCGGGAGCGCCGGCGCCGCCGCGGCCCGGTGCGGGCGGCTGGCGGTGTCTTCGATCATGGTCGGAAGCTGGCCGGCCGACACTAGCATCGAGCCCTCCGCGACGGCGCGGGCTCCCGGCGATGGCCTTTGACAGCACCCGCCGCGGTGACTACTCTCCTGGAACAGACGCGCGAGGTCGAAAATGCACCTTCGACGAAAGGAGAGACGGCGATGCGAGTTACCCGGGTGACCGGATTCGTCCTGGTGCTGGCCGTGGCGGGGTTCGCCCACGGGAGCGGGCAGACCGCTCCACTCTGCCTGCCGACCACGAACCCGGCCGTGGCTGCCGGGGGCGAGGCGGTGGCCGGCCCGTCCGGGGATGCGGAGGTGCAGTTCCTGGCCACCAGTTGCTCGGTCACCGCGAAGTGCCGCCGGCTCAGCTCCATGGACACCATCAGCTGCACCGACACGACCTCGCCCTTCCAATGTGCCGGCGCCAACGCCAACTGCCGCCAGAACAACCCGGGATGGGTGCAGTGCAACAACGGCACGATCCAGACCTGCGGAGAGTGCGAGTGCTACGGCGACTGCGCCCCCTGCTCGGTCTTCCAGATCGGCGAGGTCGACGACTGCGGCTGCACCTGCACGGCCGACTACTGCGGCCGGCAAGCGGCGGTCTTCTGCCCCTGGTGATCTGAGCCCGCGTGCCGGCGCCGCGACGTCTCCGCGACTTGGTGGCGACGGCCGTGGACGACCTGCAGCGCCTGATCACCGTGCTCCGCAACGCGGCCCACGACCTGGGCTACGGTCTCGTCTGACCGGAGGTCCGCCCGGCGTCGGCGGTGCCGCGCCGGGCGGCGTGCTCTACGGTGCGAGCTCCAGGCTCCCGCGGTCCCAGCCCGCGGCCTCGGCGCCGGCGGCGTAGGTCGAGGCGAAGAAGTCCAGCAGGGCGCGGCGCGGATCGGAGGCGGTGCGCACCGCCTCGTAGGGCAGCAGGAACTCGGAGAGCTCGGGGCTCCAGGCGGCGGCCTGCGGGCGCACGGCGGCGGCGCGGAAGCCCGGCGGCTCCGGCACGTGGTAGGCGTAGAAGGAGGCGTCCTGGGCCGGCCCGCCGGGCCAGAAACCGACGCTCGACACCTCGTGGGAGTAGGCGGGGCCGGAGATCACCCCGGGGCGCGGCGGCGCCGGCCGGCCGGAGAACCGCGACACCGCGAGGTCGAAGCTGCCCCAGAAGAAGTGGACCGGGCTCGCCTTGCCCAGGAAACCGCCGCGAAACTGCTGCATCACGGCGGCCGACGAGGCCAGGACGTGGAAGAAGCGCTGGGCGGCGTCGCGGTCGTAGGCGGCGTGCAGGTGGTCCTGCTCGAAGGGGATCGGGTCCGGCAGCTCCTGGGGCCTGGTGTCGATCGCCACCGGCAGCCCGAGGCCGTCGAGCAGCGCCATCACCTCACGATGGAAGTGGGCCACCGGCCGGGGCGCCAGCGGCAGGGCGGCCACCCGGCCGTCGTCGACCCGCACCAGCAGCACGTGGTCGACGAAGTCGAAGTCGATCTGGAGCTGGCGCTCGCCGTGGGGCATGGGGGAGGTGGTGAGTCCCCGGGCGGTGACGTAGAGCGCCACGTGCCACCAGTGGTTCGCCGGCGGCGCCAGCTCGAGGCGCACCTTGCCGACGATCTGGGTCCACAGGTGGAGGGTCGCGCAGGTTTCGCTCCATTCGGCGTAGGACAGGCG
Organism: Thermoanaerobaculia bacterium; assembly: GCA_036259255.1. Taxonomy (GTDB): domain Bacteria; phylum Acidobacteriota; class Thermoanaerobaculia; order Multivoradales; family JBCCEF01; genus DATACC01. The sequence goes on from DATACC010000082.1 coordinate 5,394, forward strand.
CGGCCAGGGCTCGATGGTCATCGAACGCGACGCTATCACCGCCGGGGGCCGGGGGCCGGGGCATCCGCTAGCATGCGGGCGTGCCCGCGCCGTCGCCCGCCATCCGCCTCGCCGGCATCACCAAGACCTACCGCGAGGCGGGCCGGGAGCGGGTGGTGCTCGCTGGCGTCGACGCCACCATCGCCACCGGCGACCTGGTCGTGCTGCTGGGGCGCAGCGGGTCGGGCAAGTCGACGCTGCTCCACCTCGTCGGCGGCATCGACACGCCGTCGGCCGGGGAGGTGGAGGTGGGCGGATGCTCCCTCGGGCGCCTCGGCGAGCGCGAGCGCACCCTGTTCCGCCGCGACCACATCGGCTTCGTCTTCCAGTTCTTCAACCTGATCCCCACCCTCACCGTCGAGGAGAACCTGCTGCTGCCGCTGGAGCTCCAGGGGCGGGCGGGCCCCGGCGCGGAGGGTCGCGCCGAGCGCCGCCGCGCCCTCGATCTGCTCGCCGAGGTGGGCCTCGCCGACCGCGCCGGGCAGTTCCCCGACCGCCTCTCCGGCGGCGAGCAGCAGCGGGTGGCGGTCGCCCGGGCCCTGGCCCACGACCCCCTGCTGGTGCTCGCCGACGAGCCCACCGGCAACCTCGATCTCGACACCGGGCTGCAGGTGCTCGATCTCCTCGACCGCCTCACCCGCCGGGCCGGCAAGACCCTGGTGATGGTGACCCACGCCCCGGAGGTGGTGGGCATCGCCGACCGCATCCTGCGCATCGAGGAGGGGCGTCTGGTGGAAGCGCCGGCCTGATGCGGCGGCGTGGCGCGCGAGCGCCCGAGGCCCGCTCCCCGAGGATGCCGGCGAGCCTCGCCCGCTCCAGCCGGCGCCACCTGGCGCGCCACCCGGCGCAGCTCGTGCTGGCCGTGCTCGGCGTCGCCCTCGGCGTGGCGGTGGTCGTCTCCATCGACCTCGCCAACGCCAGCGCCTCGCGCGCCTTCCGCCTCGCCACCGAGAGCGTCACCGGCCGCGCCACCCACCAGGTGGTGGCCGGCTCCGCCGGCGTACCGGACGAGGTGTTCCGGCGCCTGGTGGTGGAGGCCGGCGTCGACGACGCGGCACCGGTGGTGGAGGCCTGGGCCGAGGTGGAGTCGCGCCGGGAGCCGGACGGGGCCGGCGGCGAGGCCCGCACCCTGCGCCTGCTCGGGGTCGATCCCCTCGCCGAGCCCGCCTTCCGCCCCTGGCTCACGCCGCCGGACCGGCAGGCACGGAGCCCGGATTCGGCCGCCGAGCCGGGGGCCGAACCGGGCGAGGAGGACCGCGTGGCCGCGGCCGGCGGCACGACCCTGGCCGCCCTGCTCACCCGCCCCGGCGCCGCCCTCCTCTCCGCCGCCACCGCCGCCGAGCTCGGCGTCGCCGTCGGCGACGAGCTGCCGGTACGCCTGGCGGGGCGCGAGGAGCGGCTGGTGATCGTCGGTTTGCTCGAGCCGGGTGACGAGCTCGCCCGCCAGGCCCTCGCCGACCTCGCGGTGCTCGACATCGCCGCCGCCCAGGAGCTCACCGGCTCGCTGGGCCGCCTCGACCGCATCGACCTGATCGTGCCGCCGGGCGAGCCGGGCCGGCGCCTGCTCGCCCGTGCCCGCCGCGTGCTGCCGCCGCAGGCACGCCTCGCCGCCGCCGCCGCACGCTCGCGCAGCACCGAGCAGATGACCCGCGCCTTCCGCCTCAACCTGCAGGGGCTGTCGCTGCTGGCGCTGGTCTGCGGGCTGTTCCTGATCTACAACGCGATGACCTTCTCGGTGGTACAGCGCCGCCGCCAGCTCGGGGTGCTGCGCGCCGTGGGCGTCACCCGCGGACAGGTGTTCGCGCTGGTGCTCGGCGAGGCGGCGGCGCTGGCGGTGGCCGGCACCGCCGCCGGCCTCGCCCTCGGCGTCGTGCTCGCGCACGGCATGGTGGGCCTCGTCACCCGCACCCTCAACGACCTCTACTTCGTGGTCACCGTGCGCGAGCTGGCCCTCGCCCCGGCCACCCTGGCGAAGGGCACCGCCCTCGGTCTGCTCGCGACGGTGGCGGCCGCCGCGGTGCCGGCCTGGGAAGCGACCACCGCGACCCCGGGCGTGGCGCTGCAGCGCTCGCAGCTCGAGAGCGGGCTGCGCCGGGCGCTGCCGCGGGTCACCGGCCTCGCCGTCGCCCTGCTCGCCGCCGGCGCCCTGCTCCTGGCCCTGCCGCTGCGCACCCTGGCGCCGGCCTTCCTCGGCCTGTTCGCCGTGATCCTCGGCTTCGCCCTGCTCGCCCCGTTGGCCACCCTGCTGCTGATGCGCGGCGCGGCGCCCGTCGCCGGCCGCGCCTTCGGCGTCCTCGGCCGCCTCGCCGCCCGCGGCGTCACGGCGGCGCTGTCGCGCACCGCGGTCGCCATCGCCGCCCTGGCGCTGGCGGTGTCGGTGACGGTGGGCGTCGCGGTCATGGTGGAGAGCTTCCGCGGCACCGTCGAGCGCTGGCTGGCCGGCACCCTGACCGAGGACGTCTACGTCTCCCCCGCCGGCGGCGCCGGGGCCGCCGCGTCGTTCGAGGACGCCCCGCTGGCGCCGCAGCTCGCCCGCCGTCTGGCCACCGTGGCCGGGGTCGCGCGGGTCCATACGATCCTGCGCATCGAGGTGCCGGAGCCGGACGGCGGCGAGCTGCGGCGCCAGCGGGGCGTCCTCGAACGACGCGGCGGCCCCGGCGCCGCCGGCGGGGGAGACGTAGACG
>DATACC010000083.1:0-18708 GCA_036259255.1 Thermoanaerobaculia bacterium
GCTCCCGGCCGCGGCCCCCCGGCGCTCGTCCCGCATGCCCCGCATGCGCCGGTAGAGGAAATCCCGGATCGGCTCGAAATCCTGCCGCCCCTCGATCACCATCTCCGCCTTCGAGCTGCCGGAGGCGGTCTGCACCTGCACCTTGCCGAGCCCGAGCCAGCGCTCGACGACGTTGCTGGTCAGGTGGATGTCCTGGATGCGGGCGTAGGTAAGGTGGATCTCGCGCCGGAAGAGCACGCCCCAGCGCATGGAGACGCCCTCCTCGTCGAGCTCGTAGCGCAGCGAGCGGTACTTGAAGTAGAGCGGCACCAGCAGCACGAAGAACAGCGGCCCGAGCAGCAGCGAGGTCAGGGCGTAGTAGACCAGCAGGTTGCGGTGGGGACGGGCGACCGGCGGCACCGGCGCCGCGGCGTTGCCGGGCTCCATCGGGTTCTCCTCTCGCAGGTGATACGGCTCGCGACCGATTCTACTCCCGCGCGGCACCGGCCAGGGCCGCGGAGCCGTGCCCGCCGCCGGAGGCCGGCCGCGCCGAGAGCCCGCCCTGGGACGGTGGCGGGGCCTAGCCCAGCAGACGGCGGGCGATGACCAGTCGCTGCATCTCGCTGGTGCCCTCGTAGATCGTCGTCACCCGCACGTCGCGGTAGAGGCGGGAGATCTCGTAGTCGGCGTGGAAGCCGTTGCCGCCGTGGATCTGCACCCCCTCGGCGCAGGCGCGGTTGGCGGCCTCGCTGGCGTAGAGCTTGGCCTGGGAGGCGAGGCGGCCGGCCTCGCGATGCGCCGGCGTGCGCTCGGAGATCGATGCGGCGTAGAGGGTGAGCGCGCGGGCGGCGGCCAGCTCGGTGGCCATCTGGGCGAGCTTGAAGCGGATCGCCTGGTTGTCGGCGATGGGGCGGCCGAACTGCTCGCGCTCCTTGGCGTAGGCGGCCGAGAGCTCCAGCGCCCGCCGGTGGATGCCGACCGCCTGGGCGGCGATGCCGAGCCGCGAGTGGTCGAGGGTGGCGAGCGCGATCTTCAGGCCCTGCCCCTCCTCGCCGAGCAGGTTGCCGGCCGGGATGCGGCAGCCCGAGAAGTAGAGCGGCGCGGTGCGCGACGAGCGCAGGCCGATCTTCTCCTCCGGGGTGCCCACCGCGAAGCCGGGCGCGTCGGACGGCACCACGAAGGCCGAGATGCCCCGTTTGCCGGCGGCGGGATCGGTGACGGCGAGCACCACGAACCAGCGGGCGAACCCGGCGTTGGTGATCCACGCCTTCTCGCCGTCGAGCACCCAGACGTCGCCGTCGCGCCGGGCGGTGGTGCGCATGGAGCCGGGGTCGGAGCCGGCGCCCGGCTCGGTCAACCCGAAGCCGCCCAGCGTCTCTCCCGAGGCGAGCTGCGGCAGCACCCGGGCCTGGAGCTCCTCGCTGCCGAAGCGGCCGACGGGCCAGGCGCAGACGGAGTTGGTGACGCTGACGGTGACCCCCACCGACGCCGAGATGCGCGAGATCTCCTCGATGGCCAGGCAGTAGGTCACCGGGTCGAGGCCGGCGCCGCCGTGGCGCTCGTCGATCAGCATTCCCAGCAGCCCCATCTCCCCCGCCTCGCGGACCACGTCCTCGGGGAAGCGGTGGTCGCGGTCGCGCTCCGCCTCGCCGGGGGCGATGCGCTGCTCGGCGAAGCGGCGCACCTCGTCGACCAGGAGCTGCTGGTCGTCGTCGAAGGAGAAGTCGATCACCGGGCCCTCCTCAGGCGCGGTCGACGACCCAGTCGGCGATCACCATCTTCTGGATCTCGCTGGTGCCCTCGTAGATCTCGGTGATGCGAGCGTCGCGGAAGTAACGCTCCACGTTGTACTCCTTGGTGTAGCCGTAGCCGCCGTGGATCTGCAACGCCTTGTTGGTCACCCGCTGGGCCATCTCCGAGGCGAAGAGCTTCGCCTGGGCGGCCTCGAGGGTGTAGCGCTTCTGGTTCTCCTTGGCCCACGCCGCCTTCCAGGTGAGCAGGCGGGCGGCGTCGAGCTCGGTGCCCATGTCGGCGAGGTAGAACTGGATGGCCTGGAAGTTGGAGAGGGCCTGGCCGAACTGCTCGCGCTCCCGGGCGTAGGAGAGGGCCTCCTCCATGGCGCCCTGGGCGATCCCGACGGCCTGGGCGGCGATGCCGATGCGGCCGCCGTCGAGGGTGGCCATGGCGATCTTGAAGCCCTCCCCCTCCTCGCCGAGGCGGTCGGCGGCGGGAACGCGCAGGTCCTCGAAGTTGAGCCAGGTGGTTCCGGAGGCGTTGACGCCGAGCTTGAACTCGTGCTCGCCGTGGCTGTAGCCGGGAGCGTCGGCGGTAACGAGGAAGGCGGTGATCCCCTTGTGGCGCTGCTCGAGATCGACGCTGGCGAAGACCAGGGCGGTGTCGGCATGGGTGCCGTTGGTGATGAACACCTTCTCGCCGTTGAGCACGTAGTGGTCGCCGTCGCGCCGGGCGGTGGTGCGGATGCCGCCGGCGTCGGAGCCGGCCCCGGGCTCGGTGAGGGCGAAGCAGCCGAGCTTCTCGCCGGCGGCGAGGGGCCCGAGGAACCGCTCCTTCTGATCGTCGTTGCCGAACTTGAGGATCGGATCGCAGACCAGCGAGTTGTTGACCGACAGGATGACGCCGCTGGTGGCGCAGACGCGGCTGACCTCCTCGATCACCAGGCAGTAGGCGAGGGTGTCCATGCCGGCGCCGCCCCACCGCTCGGGCATGGCAACCCCGGTCAGCCCCAGCTCGCCGGCCCGGTCGTAGAAGTCGCGGGGAAACTCGCCGCTCTCGTCGATCTCCTTGGCCCGCGGCGCCACCACCTCCTCGGCGAACCGCCGGACCGTCTCCTGGAGCAGCCTGTGCTCCTCGCTCAGCTCGATCTGCATCGGATGCATCCCCTTCGGCCGGATCGGGAAAAGTCGTACGCGGGCGGAGGATACCAGAGGGCGGTCCCGTCCGGCAGTCCGTTGCCTGGCCTCCGTCGATGCGTCAGAATGCCCCCGCCATGAAGAGGAACCGACCGCTCAGCTATACCGAAGACGAGATCCGCAGCTTCCTGCCCACCGGATGGGAGCTGGTGGATCACGGAGTTTCCACCTGGGACGAGAAGCGCGGCGTGCTCACCTTCGCCGTGCTCGACAACGTGGATTTCGACTGGCCGGTGCGGGTGAGCGGCAAGCAGGCCGAGGAGGAGGGTCGCCTCCGCGCCCTGGAGCGCGCCATCGACTTCTGCTTCCGCGACCGCCTCGGCCGCGGCACCCGCGGCCTCGGCTTGGCCTGAGCCTGCCGCCGGGTCAGTCCCCCAGCCAGCGCCCGCAACCCGAGTACCGCGCGCCGTCGAGGACGACCTCGACCCGGGCCTCGAAGACCTCGCCGCTCATCGTGTCGGCACACTCCTCGCGGGCGATCGCGACCTGCAGGTGGTGCTCGCCGGAGGCGGCAGTGTAGGTGGTGCGGCCAGCGCCGTCCGCCGCGGGCCGGGGCGTCGGCACCCTCACCTCGCTGCTGCCGTAGCCGTGGGTGAAGAGGGTCGAGCCGCCTTCGGCGATCTCGAGCAGCCAGCCGGGTTCCTGGCCGACCGCCCGGAAGTCGATGCCGCGCTGCCGGGCCTGCTCGAAGACCCGGGCGCTGCCGGCGAGATCGGGGTCGTCCGTGGGCCGCACCGGCTCCCCGGCGGCCGTCCCGTCCGGCGCCGGCCCGGGGGCGGCGCACCCCGCGGCGAGCAGGGCCGCCAACAGCAGCCCGGCGGCCCCCCGGCACCGCGCTCCGGCCCCCCTCCTCATCCCGCCTCCGGGCGCGAGCCGGGCTTGACGGCCGGCGTGCCCTGCTCGCACAGCGGACAGGAGTCCTGCCGCCAGGTCGGCAGATCGAGCCGGGCGAGGCGGACGAAGGGGACGTCGAAGGGGGTGGCGTCGCCGCTCCGGTCGACCAGGGCGCCGACCGCCTGCACCTCGGCGCCGGCGTCGCGGGCGAGCACCATCGTCTCGCGGGTGGACCTGCCGGTGGTCACCGCGTCCTCGATCACCACCACCCGCTCGCCCGCCGCCAGCGCGAAGCCACGCCGCAGGGCCATCGCGCCGTCGGCCGTGCGCTCGGTGAAGCGGAAGGGCACCCCCAGCGCGGCGGCGACCTCGTGGCCGATCAGCACCGCGCCCATCGCCGGCGCCAGCACCGAGTCGGGCCCCCCGCGCCACGCCTCGCCGAGTTCCTCGGTGAGCGCCCCGGCCAGCGCTTCGCCCGCCCGCCGCGCCCGCGCCGGGTCCTCCAGCAGCCGGGCACACTGCACGTAGGCCGGCGAGTGGAGGCCCGAGGAGAGGCGGAAGTGGCCCTTGCGCAGGGCGCCGGAGCGCTCCAGCTCGCCCATCCAGTCCACCGCCCGCCAGTCGACCGTCGTCGAGCCCGTCATCCGCCGTGGTCCTCGCGCGAGATCTCGTACTGGTCGAGCTTCTTGTAGAGGTTCGAGCGCGGCGTGTCGATGGCCTGGGCGGTGGCGGTCACGTTCCAGTCGTTGTCCTCGAGCTTGCGCAGGATGAACAAGCGCTCGGAGGTCTCGCGGAACTCGCGCAGCGTCTTGACCCCCATCACGGCCTCGGAGAGGTCGGGGCGGGCGCCGCCGGTGGCGGCAATCACGTCATCGCGGGTGATGGTGTCGCCGGGCGAGAGGATCAGCAGCCGCTCCACCAGGTTCTTGAGCTCGCGGATGTTGCCGCGCCAGGGCAACGCCTGGAGCTGCTCCAGGGCATCGTCGGCGAACGGCTTGGCCCGGTAGTTGTTCTGCCGCGAGTAGCGGCGCACGAAGTAGTCGACCAGCAGCGGCACGTCCTCCAGGCGCTCGCGCAGCGGCGGCGTGCGGATGGGGATGACGTTGAGCCGGTAGAAGAGGTCCTCGCGGAAGCGGCCGGCGGCGATCTCCGCCTCGAGATCGCGGTTGGTGGCGGCGATCACCCGGACGTCGACCCGGATCGTCTTCTCCGCCCCCACCGGCTCGACCTCGCCGTTCTGCAGCACGCGCAGCACCTTGGCCTGGGTGCGTGCCGACATGTCGCCGACCTCGTCGAGGAAGATGGTGCCGCCATCGGCGACCACGAACTTGCCGGTCTGGCGCCGCACCGCGCCGGTGAAGCTGCCTTTCTCGTGGCCGAACAGCTCGGATTCGATCAGCTCGTCGGGGATGGCGGCGCAGTTGACCTGCACCAGGGGACCGCCGGAGCGCGACGAGCCGCCGTGGATCGCCCGCGCCACCAGCTCCTTGCCGGTGCCGCTCTCACCGGTGACCAGCACGGTGGCGGGCGTCGGCGCGGCGCGGTCGATGGTCTCGCGCAGCCGCCGCATGGCTGGCGACGAGCCGATCAGCTCGTCGACCTCCTCGCGGCGGGTGCGGCTCTCCGACTGCAGGCGGTACGACTCCACGGCGTTCCTGAGCGACAGCAGCACCCGCTCGCGCTCGAGGGGCTTCTCGAAGAAGTCGAAGGCGCCGCGCCGGGTGGCCTCCACGGCGGTGGCGACGTCGGCGTGGCCGCTGATCATCACCACCGGCATCTCGAAGCCCCGCTCGCGCAGCACCCGCAGCAGCTCGAGCCCGTCCATCTCCGGCATCTTGACGTCGAGGACCACGGCGTCGGCCGGCCGCTCCGAGAGCCGGTCGAGAGCCAGCCGCGCGCTCGGCGCCTCCGCCACCCGATACCCCTCGTACTCGAGGATCATGCGCAGGCTCTCGCGAATCGACGACTCGTCGTCGACCACCAGGATCGCGGCGCGGTAGCTCGTCGGGTTCGCCACGGCGGGGAGTCTACCCGAGGGCCGGTCCGGCAGGCGCCGGAGAATCCGTCACCAATCGCCACGCCGCCACCCGGTGGGTGAGGCCCGCCAGCTCCACCTCGCCCAGCGACTCGAGAACCAGGCCGGTCGGCAGCTCGCCGCCGAGGCGCGAGCGGGTCGCCTCGCCGAGCACCACCTCGCCGGAGCGCGCCACCTGGGACTGGAGGCGCGCCGCCACGTTCACCGTGTTGCCGAGCACCGTGTAGTCCACGCGCTGCTCCGAGCCCACCTCGCCCACCACCACCGTGCCGCTGTTGAGCGCGATCCGCACCGCCACCGCCGGCTGCCCGGCGGCCCGGCGTCGGGCGCTCCACGCCTCGACCCCCCGGGCGATCCGGGCCGCCGCCGCCACCGCGCGGCGGGCGTGGTCCTCCTGCGGCACCGGGGCGCCGAAGAACGCCATCACGCAGTCGCCGATGAACTTGTCGAGCGTGCCGCCGGCCTCGAAGATGGCGTCCACCGCGCCGCTGAAGTAGGTGCCGAGAAGGGTCGCCACGTCCTCCGGCTCGGCGCCCTCGGCCATCGGGGTGAAGCCGACGAGGTCGGCGAAGAGCACCGTGACCTCGGCCCGCTTCAGGCGGGTCATGGTGCCCTCGCCCCCGTCCCGGACACGCAGCACGTCGTCCACCACCGAGGGGCTGTGGTAGCGCTCGAGGCGCGAGCGCAGGCGCCGCTCGTGCTCCACCCGCTCGGCGAAGCGAATGCGCTCGATGGCCACCGCCGCGAAGTTGGCCAGCGCGGTGGCGAGCTCCAGGTCCTGCTCGGTGAAGCTGCCGGCCTGGGACGGGGTGTCGAGCACCAGCACGCCGACCGTGCGCCGGCCCGAGAACAGCGGCGCGCAGAGCGCCGAGCGCAGGCCGTGGAGAAGCACCGACTCGGCCCCGTCGAGCCGCCGGTCCTCCGCCGCCTCCGGGGTGACCAGCGCCACGCCACGCTCCATCACCGCCCGCAGCATGGTGCGGGAGACCGGCAACCCCGGGCCCGCCTCCAGCCGGTTCGGATCGGCGCTCACCTGGGAGCCGATGCGGGCGAGCTCGCAGACCAGCTCGCCGCCGGCCCGGTGCGCGCCGGCCACCGTCTCGCCGGTTTCGTCGCCCCGGGGGCCGGCTCTGTCCCCGGCAACGCCGCCGGTGCCGGTCTCGTCGGTCGCGGTGGCGCGGAGCGGGCCGCGGCCCTCGTCCTCGCCGCCGTCGCGGCGCAGGAAGATGAAACCGCGGTCCACCGGTAGCGCCTCGAAGGCGACCGCCATGACCCGCCGCAGCACCTGGTCGAGGGAATCGGTGGTCAACAGCGCCCCGGCGAGGCGCACGACGTAGCCGAACACCCGATTGCCGTAGGCCGCCTCCAGCGCCTCGCGCTTGACGGCGGCAGCGGGATCGAGGGCGGCGAGGACGCCGGAGGGGAACTGGTCGAGGCGGCGCACGATGGTGGCGTTGAGCAACTCCGCCTCCTCGTCCTCCTCGACGCTGCGCGACGCGACCTCACCGGCGGCGCGCACCTCGACCTCGACGTTGCCGACCCGCAGCCGCTCGCCGGCCACCAGCGGCGAACGCGCCACCCGCGCCCCCTCCACCACCACGCCGTTGGTCGAGCCGAGGTCGTGGATCACCCAGCCACCGGCTTCGGGGCGGATCTCGGCGTGGTGCCGCGAAACCGACCGGTCCGCCAGCACCAGCCGGTTGTCGAGGCCACGGCCGACGCTCACGGGTTCGTCCCCGGAGAGCAGGAAGCTGCGCCGCTCGGCGCCGCGACCGTAGAGCAGCTCGAGGATGGGGGTGTCGGGCATCGAGTAGGACCTTCCCGGCATTATGCACCCGCCGGCCGGCGCGCGCCCCCCCGCCCTCAGAGCTGCTCGTGGACCAGGAACGCCGCCGCGTCGAGCACCCGGTGCACCAGCCCGCGGCGCCGCCAGCTCGCGAGGTCCAGCCTGCGGCAGCTCCGCAGGTCGTCCTCGAAGGCGGCGGAGAGGCGCTCGGCGACCCCCGCGTCGAGCATGCCGAGGCTGATCTCGGCGTTGATGTCGAAGGAGCGCTCGTCGAAGTTGGTGGACCCGAGATGACTCCACAGATCGTCGACCACCAGAACCTTCTGGTGGATCAGCGTCACCTGGTGCTCGTAGATCTCGACCCCCGCCGCCAGCAGCTTCGAGAACTGGAAGTGGCCGGCATGGAGCACCGAACGGCTGTCGCACACCGGCCCCGGCACCATCACCCGCACCGTGACGCCGCGGCCGGCGGCCTCGGTGAGCATGCGGACCATGTCGTGGTCCGGGCAGAAGTAGGGGTTCTGGATCAGCAGCTCGTGGTCGGCCGCCGCGATCATCAGCTTGTGGAGGACCGAAACCGACGAGGCACCGCCGCTCGGACGGCTGGCGACGATCTGGCAGCGCACGTCACCGGCGGCGGAAAGCTCCGGGAAGTAGCGCTCGCCGAAGATCACCTCCGCCGTCTCCTCCATCCAGTTCTGCGCGAACACCGCCTGGACGTGGCCGACGATCGGGCCCTCGAGACGCGCTCCGGTGTCGCGCCAGTTCTCCGGTCCGTCGCCGCAACCCATCCACTGGTGGGCGAAGCCGTGGCTGAAGACGAACGCCACTCGGCCGTCGACCACCAGGAGCTTGCGGTGGGTGCGCTGGTTGAGCCGTCCCAGCGCCCGCAGCTCCACCGGGTGGTACTTGACCAGCCGCACCCCGGCCGCCTCCATGTCGTCCATGCACTTCGAATCCGCCGGCATCGAGCCCAGGGCGTCGAGCAGCACCCGCACCTCGACGCCGGCCTTCGCCTTCTTCGCCAACGCCGCCGACACGTCGAAGCAGATGTCGCCCTTCCACCACACGTAGCTCTCGAGGTGGATCGAGTCCTCGGCCTCGTGGATCGCGTCGAGCAGGGCCGGGAAGAACTCCTCGCCGTTCTGCAGCAGGCGAACCGCGTTGCCCTCGACGAACCAGCCGTTGGTGAGCGCCGAGATCGAGGTCAGCAGGTCGGGGAAGCGCTCGAAGCTGCCGAGGTGAACGCGGGTGGAGCGCTGGGCCCGGGCCGACCACAGGGCCAGCACCAGCAGCACCACGGCCGCCACCAGGGCGACGAGCAGCCAGACCGGGACGTGCACGGGCCGATCGCCCTACTCGGCGTCGACGGCACCGGCCTCGGCGCCGGGCTCGGGCAGCAGCATCTCGGAGGGGCCGCGGTCGCGCTGGAGCCGCGCCGCCACCGCCTCCGCCCGGCGCATCGCCCGCAGCACGTTGCCGCCGGCGATCTTGCCGATCTCCTCCTCGCTGTAGCCGCGGCGCAGCAGCTCGGCGAGCAGCGCCGGGTAGGTGGAGACGTCCTCCAGGCCGATCGGCACCGCGCCGATGCCATCGAAGTCGGAACCGATGCCGACGTGGTCGACGCCGACCGTCGCGCGCAGGTGGTCGATGTGGTCGGCGGCGTCGGCCAGCGTCACCGGGGGCGACGGATGGGCGGCGCGCCAGGCCTCCATCTCCGCCTCCTGGCGCGCCGGGTCGTGGGGCCACAACGACTCGAAGCGCGCCGCGGCGGCCGCCGCCTCGGCCCACCACAGCGACACGTCCTCGCGCAGGAAGCCGGGCACGAAGGTGACCATCACCACGCCGCCGTTGGCGCGCACCAGCGGCAGCACGTCGTCCGGCACGTTGCGCGGATGGTCCGCGACGCCGCCGGCCGAGGAGTGGGAGAAGATCACTGGCGCCTCGGCGACCTCGAGGGCATCGCGCATGGTGTCGGGAGAGACGTGGGAGAGGTCGACCAGCATGCCGAGGCGATTCATCTCGCGCACCACCTCCCGCCCGAAGTCCGTCAACCCGCCGTGCTCCGGCGGCGAGGTGGCGGCATCGGCCCAGGCGTGGCCCTTCCAGTGGGTCAGCGTCATGTAGCGCGCCCCCAGCTCGTGGAACTGGCGCAGCACGGCGATCGAGCCGTCGATCGAGTGGCCGCCCTCCACACCGATCAGCGAGGCGATGCGGCCGGCGGCGTGGATGCGTTCGACGTCGTCCGCCGACCAGGCCAGCTCGAGGACCTGCGGGTAGCGCGCGGCCAGCCGGTGCACCACGTCGATCTGTTCGAGGGTCGCCTTCACCGCCTCGGCGCCCTCCAGCTCCACCGGCACGTAGACCGACCAGAACTGGCCGCCGACGCCCCCCGCGCGCAGCCGCGCCACGTCGGTGTGGAGAGCCGGGTCGAGGCCGCGGAGATCGCTCTCGAGGTCGAGCTCGCCGAGGCGCCGCTGGGCGCGCGCGCGGTACTGCCACGGCAGGTCGTTGTGGCCGTCGATCAGCGGCACGCGCTGGAGCACCCGGCGCACCGCCGCCCGCTGGGCCTCGCTCGGGGCGGGGGCGGGCTGCACCTCCGCGGCGACCTGGTCGGCGGCGGGATCGGCAGGGAGGAGCGCCGTGGCGGGAACCCGCGCCGACAGCAGCAGCGACGGCAGCGCCAGCAGCAGGACGACGGGGGACAGGAAGCGGTGGTGCGGACGCATGGCGGCCTCTCCTCGGCAGGGGGCGAAGGGAACGAAACGAGGGGCGGATTCTACACGCCCGGCGACGGCGAAACCCGGTCCTGCCCGAGTGCTTGACATCGGGCTCCTCCTTCATCAATACTTCAAACTGCAATGCAACGGGACCCTGGAAACTCCGCCGCGGCCAACCAGCCGGACGGCCGTCGCCCGTCCACCGGCCCCGCCGGGTCGGGAGCCGGCGGCCCCGGTCTGCTGCAGGCCAAGCGCCGCGAGATCGACGCGGTCCTGGCGCGCTACCAGGTGCCCGCCGCCGAGGCGCCGCGGCTGGTGCGCGAGGCGTTGCTGGCGGTCACCAGCGAGGCGGACGGCTTCCCGGCCGGCACCCGGCTGGTGCGCGCCCTGGAGCTGGTCTGCTCCCGCCGCGCGGGAGACGCAGAGGCGGCGCCGACGATCCGCGGCACCCTGCGCGCCCTGCTGCGCGAGATGGAGACCGACCCGTGCCAGCTCGCCTACGAGCGCCAGACCGGCCCGGCCGAGGCGGCCGAGGTGCTGGCTCTCGACGCCGAGACCCGCCGCGAGGTGCTGGAGCACCCGTCGTGCCAAACGGTGGGCTTGGTCGAGGGCCTGCTCCAGGAGGCGCGGAGCAACTGGTCCGAGGACACCGCCCGCGCCCTGGCCGCCGCCGAGGCGGCCTACGGCCTGGCCTGCCGGCTCGACGTCGAGCGTTACGGTGTCGCCGCGCTCAACGACCTCACCGCCAAGGCGGTCGCCTACCTGGGCAACTCGCGCCGCGTCGCCGGCGATCTCGTGGCCGCCGAGCGGGCCTTCGCGGAGGCCGGCGAACGGCTGGCCCAGGGCACCCTCGACCCGGCGCTGCGAGCCGACGTGCTCGGTCTCGAGGCCGCCCTGCTGCGCGACCAGCGCCGCTTCGAGCAGTCCCTGGCGGTGCTCGGCCAGGCCCTGGCGATCCAGCGCTGGCGCGGCGACCTCCACCTCGAAGCGCGCCTCCTGCTGCGCCAGGCTCACATCCTCGACGAGATGAACGAGCCGCGCGAGGCGGCGCGGGTGCTCCACCGGGCGCTGCACCGGCTCGATCCCGAGCGGGAGCCGCGCCTCGAGTACGTGGCCATCCACAACCTCGCCACCGTCCGCCTGCGCCTGGGTCAGATCGCCGCCGCCGAGTCGCTGCTGCCGCGGGTGCGGGCGCTGTGCCACAAGGTGGGCCAGCGGCTCGACCACCTTCACGTGCGCTGGCTCGCGGCCCTGCTCCAGCTCGCCCGCCGGCGGCCCGACGCGGAGGAGGACCTCCTCGCCCTGCGCGAAGAGCTGCTCGCGGAGGGGCTGACGATCGATGCCGCCCTGGTCTCCCTCGACGTGGCCGTGGCCCGGCTGCGCACCGGCCGCACCGGCGAGGCCCGGGCCCTGGCCGACGAGCTGGTGCCCGTGTTCGCGGCGCAGGACATCGGCCGCGAGGGTCTCGCCGCCCTCCTCGTCCTGCAGCAGGCGTTGCGTCTCGAGCAGGCGACGGTGGCCGCCGCCCAGGAGGCCGCCATCGTCTTGCGCCGTTCCAAGACCCGCCACCGCCACCCGCCCGGCGCGGTCCACTGAGCCGGCGCGTTCCGCCGGGCTCCCCCACCAGCAACAAGAAACCCCGCCACGCGACGCGGGCGGGGTTCCGTTCCGGCACCGCGCGGAGCGCGGCGGATCCGATCAGTTGATCTGGATCTTGCGCGGCCGGGCCTCGTCGGCCTTCGGCAGCGTCAGGTACAGCACGCCATTGTCGAAGTGGGCCTTCACGTCGTCGGTCCGCACCGTGCGGGGCAGCGTGAAGCTGCGGACGAAGCGCCCGTAGCTGCGCTCGATGCGGTGATAGCTGTTGCGGTCCACCGACTCGTCCCAGGCGCGCGCGCCGGTGATGGTGAGCACGCCGTTCTCCACCGTCACCTCGACGTCCTCCCGGCGCATCCCCGGCAGATCGGCGGCCACCTCGAAGGCGGCCTCCGTCTCGCGGATGTCGACCTGCGGCATCCAGCGGCCGGATTCGGTGGGGCTGAAGACGTCCTCGCCGAGGAAGCTGCGGACGAAGGGCTCGAAGCCCATCAGCGCCGGGAACGGGTTCGAAACACGACGGGTCAGAGCGTTCATGGTTGTCCCTCCTTGGGTCAAGTGGTTGGGTTCGCCCGGTCCTTCGACGACCGGGAGAGCCGCGACCTTCGCGACTCCAAACCTGACAACAAGGAGCGCAGATCCTCTATTCCAGACCTGAGGGATCAGGACTAAGATCCGGGTGCCTCCTCAGCGCAGGAACAGGTCGCTGGCCAGCTCGTGGCCGGCGGCCACGGCGTAGCGGTCGAGGTCGGTGACGCCCTCCTGACGCAGCACGTCCTCGTCGACGAACAGGTTGCCGGTGCACCCGCGGCTCGGGCGGGTGAGCACCGCCCAGGCGGCGTCGGCGACGATGTCGGGCCGGCGGGTGGCCTCGGCCGGGATGCGCCCGCCGAGCATGGCGAGGGCCGCGGTATCGATGACGGTGCGCGGCCACAGGCCGTTGACGGCGATGCCGCGCTCCGCCAGCTCCGCCGCCATGCCGAGCACGCACAGGCTCATGCCGTACTTCGAGATCGTGTAGGCCACGTGGGGCGCCAACCAGCGCGGGTCGAGGTCGAGGGGCGGCGACAGGGTGAGGATGTGGGGGTTGGCCGCCCTTTCGAGGTGCGGGATGGCGGCCCGGGAGCAGACGAAGGTGCCGCGGGTGTTGACCTGCTGCATCAGGTCGTAGCGCTTGACCGGCGTGTCCAGGGTGCCGGCGAGCCAGAGGGCGCTGGCGTTGTTGACCAGCACGTCGAGGCCGCCGAAGGTCTCCACCGTCCGTGCCACGGCGGCGGCCACGGCCTCCTCGTCGCGGATGTCCACCTGCAGCGCCAGGGCCCGTCCACCGGCCGCCTCCACCTCCGCGGCCGCCGAGTGGATGGTGCCCGGCAGCTTCGGGTGCTCCTCGACCGTCTTGGCGGCGATCGCCACGTTCGCCCCGTCCGCCGCGGCGCGCAGCGCAATCGCCTTGCCGATCCCCCGGCTGGCCCCGGTGACGAACAGCGTCCTGCCCCGTAGCGTCCGCTCGCGCGCCGTATGCTCGCCCGAAGTGTGCTCGCCCATGGCATCGCATCTTAGCCCGCCGGCGGGCGCCGGCTGGTAGCATCGTCCCGTGGCTCGCAAGCTGTCCGACCTGTCCGTCGCCGAGATCCGCTCCCGCTACGCCGACCCCGAGTCCGCCGTGTCGCCCCAGGTGCTCGCGCGCCTGCGCCGCGATCCGCGCCAGGGCGTGCGGCAGATCTACCAGGCTCTCAAGGGGCGCTACGAGCGGGAGCGCGAGGAGCGGCTGCGCCTGGACGGGCTGCTCAACTTCGAACGCGTCCTGTGGAAGAGCGGGGTGCGGCGCATCGCGGGGGTGGACGAGGCCGGCGTGGGGCCGCTGGCCGGGCCCGTGGTGGCCGCCGCCGTCGTGTTCGCCCCCGGCTGCGAGCTGGCCGGCGTCGACGACTCGAAGCGCCTCGACGCCGAGCGGCGCGAGGAGCTCGCGGGGCGCATCCGCTCCTGCGGGGCGGCGGTGGCGGTGGGGGTCGCCGAAGTGGCCGAGATCGACCGCATCAACGTCTACCACGCGGCACTGCTCGCCATGCGCCGCGCCGTCGAGGCGCTCCCCGAGCCGCCGGAGCACCTGCTGGTCGACGCCCGCGAGGTGCCGGGCGTCGCGGTGCCGCAGAATCGCTTCGACAAGGGCGACGGTCTCAACTACTCGATCGCCGCCGCTTCGATCATCGCCAAGACCCACCGCGACCGGCTGATGACGGCCCTCGACGCCCAGTACCCGGAGTACGGCTTCGCACGGCACAAGGGCTACGGCACCGCCGAGCACCAGGAGGCGATTCGCCGCCACGGCCCGAGCGACGTGCACCGCCTCTCCTATCCCTTCCTGCGCGAGCTGTGCGGCGAGTTCTCGGCGGCCTTCTACGAGCTGCGCGAGCGGGTGTGGAGCGCCGCCGATCACCGCGCCCTGGCCCGCGCCGAGGCCGAGGTCGCCGGGCTGTGCGCGTCCCTCGCCGAGGAGGAGGCCCGCAAGCTCAAGCTCACCCTGCGACGGCGCTGGGACCTGGTGGCGCAGCACGAGGCGAGGCGGTGAGCGCGCCGGCGGCGACCGTGTTCACCGCCGGCCATTCCACCCGCGGCCTGGACGAGCTACTGGAGCTGCTGTCCGCCTTCGGCGTCCGCCGCCTCGTGGACGTGCGGCGCTTCCCCGGCTCGCGGCGCCATCCCCAGTTCTCCCGCGAGCGGTTCGCCCCGGCTCTGGCGGCGGCGGGCATCGACTACCGCCACGAGGAGAACCTGGGAGGACGCCGCCGCGGCCGCCCGGACAGCCCCCACGGCGCCTGGCGGGTGGCCGCTTTCCGGGCCTACGCCGACCACATGGAGAGCCCCGAGTTCCAGGCCGCCCTCGCCCGCCTCGAGGACCTCGCCCGCGAACGGCCCACGGTGATGCTGTGCGCCGAGGCGGTGCCGTGGCGCTGCCACCGCCGGTTGATCGCCGATGCCCTGGTGGCCCGCGGGCACGAGGTGCGCCACCTGCTGGGGCCCGGCCGCGCCGACCGGCACGAGCTCCATCCCGATGCCGTGGTGCTGCCCGGCGGGCACCTCGCCTATCCGTCCCCCGCCGACCGCCAGAGCCCGCTGCCCCTCGGCTGAGGCCCGCGCCGACGGCACTGCGACTGCATGGACGAGGCGACCGGCACCCTCGGAACTGCCGCCACCCGGCTGGCCCGCGAGCTCGACGCCCTCGGCACGGCGCCCCTGCTCGTCCTCACCGGTGCCGGCGTGAGCGCGGCGAGCGGCCTCGCCACCTTCCGCGGCACCGAGCCCGGCGCCATCTGGCGCGAGGACGACGTGGAGCTCGGCACCTGGGCGATGTTCCTGCGCGATCCGGTGGCCCAGTGGCGCTGGTATCTCGGCCGCTTCACCGGCATCCTGGAGGCCCGGCCCAACCCGGCCCACTTCGCCCTCGCGGACATCGAGCGCTGGCACGCCGGGCGCGGCGGTGAGGTCCTGCTGGTCACCCAGAACATCGACACCCTGCACGAGGACGCCGGCTCCCAGCGACTGATCAAGGTCCACGGCACCGCCGACCGCCTGCGCTGCTCCGCCCCGGGCTGCCCCCTCGGCGCGCCGTTCGGCTCGCTCCCGCGCCTCGACGTCGACGTCACCCCGTTCCTCGCCGATCCGCGCCTCGAGACCCTGCCTACCTGCCCGCGCTGCGGCGCGCTGCTGCGGGCCCACGCGCTGTTCTTCGACGAGTACTACCAGGACCACGCCGACTACCAGTTCGACCGCGTGCAGGAGGCGGCCGCGACAGCGGCCCTGGTGCTGAGCGTCGGCACGTCCCACTCGGTAGGAGTCACCGAGCTGGTGCTGCGCTCCGCCCTCCGGCGCGACGTGCCGGTGCTCGCCGTCGATCCCGGCGCCGCCCCGTCGCCCCGCGGCGTCACCCGCCTGGCCGCCGCCGCCGAGCAGGTGCTGCCCGCCGCCTACCGGTTGCTTCCCGGCACGGCACGAGACGGGGCGCGAGGCGCGGCACGATCCGGCAAGCCGGACGGCAGCGAGGCGCGATAGACTCGCCGGCACGATTCCTCGTGGCCGCCGGCCCCCGATGTTCCCCTGGAGGCCACGCGGCCCGTCCGACGGAGGTTCCGAATGAACGGTCGCCGCACCGCTGCACTGCCCCTCGCCGTCCTGCTGCTCGGCGCGTTCCTTCTCTCCCCCACCGCTCCCGCCCAGGAGACGACCGCCGAGCAGCCCGCGACCCGACCCGCAGCGCCCGAGCCGGGGTCGGCGGCGCCGGAGCTGTTCGTCGACGTGATCGACGTCGACGTCGTCAACCTGGAGGTGGTCGTCACCGACGCCCAGGGGCGCGCCATCACCGGGCTGACCCGGGACGACTTCGTGGTGCTCGAGGACGGCGAGGCGGTGGAGCTGAGCAACTTCTACGCGGTGGAGACGGGCCAACGGGTGCTCACCCCCGAGGAGGCGACGGTCGAGGGCGTCACCCGCGTCGACTTGCCGAGCGATCAGCGGCTGAACCTGGCGGTGCTGGTGGACAACGCCCACATCCGGCCGCAGAACCGTCGCCGCGTGCTGGACGCGCTGCAGGACCACCTGGAGACCGTGCTGCGTCCCGGGGACCGCATGCTGGTGGCCACCCTGGAGCCCGGGCTGCGCATCCTGCAGCCGTTGACCGGCGACGTCTACTCCGCCCTGCACACGCTGTCGAAGGTGGAGCGCTCCACCCGCGGCCAGATGGGGCTCGACGTGCGCGAGCGCCAGATCTACGAGGCGATCACCACCCGCGACAACTTCGACCGCTTCGCCACCCAGGGCGGCGAGCAGCAGGACGACCTCTCCGACGTGGCCGACCGGGTGCTGGCGATGATCCGCAGCTACGCCCAGGAGGCGGACTTCCTGTCGCGCCAGACCTACCGGGGCCTCACCGCCCTGTCCGATTCGCTGGCCGGCCTGCCCGGCCGTCGGGCGGTGCTCTACGTCAGCGAAGGCTTCGCCCCCCGTCCGGCCCAATCGATGCTCGAGCAGTGGTTCGCCCAGTTCGAGGAGGTCGCCAGCCAGGTGGGGGTCTCGTCGCCGGAGATCGAATCGCGGCGCCACGACTCCACCGACGAGCTGCAGCGGGTCTCGCGCCGGGCGAGCGGCAACCGGGTGACCTTCTACACCCTGGACGCCGCCGGCGCCCGCACCGGCCTGGCCAACCAGGCCCTCGGCTCCCGGGCCGCCCAGCCGGGCTTCGCGACCGACCTGTCGCCGCAGGACCCCCTGCTGTTCCTCGCCTCGGCCACCGGCGGCTCCTCGCTGCTCGGCGCCGGCGATCCGTCGTCCCTGCTCGAGCGCATGGCCGACGATCACACCGACTACTACTCCCTGGGCTACAGCTCGCCGGCGAGCCGCGACGGCCGCTACCACCGCATCGAAGTGCGGGTGAAGGACCGCCGCGACCTCGTCGTGCGCCACCCCGAGGGCTACCGCGGCAAGGACAGCCAGCAGCGCATGACCGAACGGGTGATGTCCGCCCTGCTCCTCGACAGCGCCGACAATCCCCTGGAGGTGGGGGTGCACCTCGGCGACGAGGAGACCGACAAGGAAGCGGGCGTGGTGCTGCCCGTGCTGGTCACCGTGCCACTGTCGAAGCTGGTGCTGGTGCCGCAGGCGGCCGAGCACCAGGGCAGGATCACCATCTACGTGGCGGTGCAGGACGACGAGGGCCGGGTGAGCGAGCCGCAGCGCATCGAGGTGCCGGTGACGATCCCCAATGATCAGCTCGTCGAGGCGCTGGGCCGCAACCTCGGCTACGGCGTCAACCTGCGCGTGCGCCGCGGCGAGAGCAAGCTGGCGGTGGGCGTGCGCGACGAGCTGTCGGCGGTGGAGTCCACCATCAATCTGCGCTTCTCGGTAGGCAAGAGCTGAGTCGCCGCCGGAGACATCCCGCCGCCCGAAGGCCTCGCAGGGCTGGCGTCCTGCTGCGGGGTTTCGTCCTGCTCGCCGCCAGCCTGGCAGCGGCGGGCTCCGCGGCCCAAGAGGCACCGGAGCTCGCCGCCCGGCCCCTGCGCGGTGCGCCCACCGCGCTGGCGGCGCTCATCCTGGCCGGCGGGCCGCCGGGACCGATCGCCCTCGCCCCCTTCGCGGCCAGCGTCCTGCCCGCCGCGGACGGCTCCCCGGCGGCCACCGTGCTGCTCACCGTCGAGGTCGACGGCGCCGGGCTGCTCGGCACCGCACCGGCCGAGCGCCTGGAGGCCGCGGTCTACGTCTACGCCCTGGCGGCGGGCGGCACCGTGGCCGGCTTCTTCGCCCGCTCGGTGGCGATCGACCTCGAGGCCTCCGGCGAGCGCCTGGCGGGCGGCGGCCTGCGCCTGCTCGGCACCCTGGAGCTGCCGCCCGGCGCCTACGAGCTGCGTGCCCTGGTTCACGAGCCGGCCTCCGGCCGCCACGGGCTGCGCGCCACGCGACTGGAGATCCCGGCCGCCGCCACGCCCCCGTTCGCCGGCCGCACCGCGGGCCGGGGCTCCCGGCCGGACTCCTGGTTGTTGGCGGCGGACGGCGACGGCACCGCCCTCGGCCTGCTGGCGCGCGCCGGCGCCGGGCTGCCCGCCGCCCTGCCGGTGCTCACCGGCGAGACGGTGGAGCTGGACCTGCTGGTGAGCGCCGCCGTCCCGCCCGAGCGCCCGGCCCCGGAGCGCTTCGAAGCCCGGTTCGCCGACGCCGAGGGTCGCCCCCTGGCGCGCGCCGCCGCCCCGGTCGTGGCGCGCCACGCCACCGATCTCCCCGGCGTCGAGCGCCTGCGCCTGGCCCTGCCGCTCGCCGGCATCGAGGCCGGCAGCTATTTCC
>DATACC010000084.1:0-16323 GCA_036259255.1 Thermoanaerobaculia bacterium
CGCCGCCTGGCTGGCGGCGAGGCGGGCGGCGAGGGTGGAGCCGGCGGTGGCGCTCCAGGTGGAGTGACGGCCGGTGCCCGGGCCCCGAAGGGCTACAGGTCGACCTTCGGGATCTCCGTGCCGTAGACGTAGCGCTCGAACCACGGCTGCCAGTCGGTGCCGGTGACCTGGTTGAGGATGCCCACCAGGTGGCGGGTCTCGCCGTGGCGGAAGGCGAAGTTGGTGAGCATGGCGCGCAGGACGGCCTGGAAGATGCGGTCGCCCTTCTCGCTGCTGCCGGCCTGGCGGCCGAGCTCCTGGCGCAGGGCGTGGAGCACCAGCGGACCCTTGCTGTAGAGCAAGTCGCGGCGCACCCGGTGGTCGCCCTCGTCCTCCCCGGCCAGGTAGTTGGCGAGGAAGATGCTGGCGCCGTCGCCGAGCTGCTCGCTGCGGCTCTTCCAGTCACGCAGGATGCGCTGGAGCTCCCGGTCGCCCTTCTTGCCGCCGGCCATCGCCTGCAGCGCCAGGGCGGCCGAGTAGTCGGCGAAGCTCTCGGTGAGCCACTGCTCCTCGTAGGTGGGCATCTTCAGCACGTGACCCCACCAGGCGTGGGCCACCTCGTGCACGTAGCGGCCGTTGACGCCGCCCGAGTAGACGCGGGAGAGCTCGTCGGAGATCGGGTTGTAGGCCTCCTGGGTGATGAAGACCACTCCGGCCGGCGCCTGGCCCCAGCCCCAGTCGTTGATCTCGACCACGTCGACCTCCGCGAACGGGTAGGGCGTACCGAGGATCTGCCCGAGCACGTCGGCGGCGCCGAAGAAGAGCCGGGCCAGCCGGTCCGCCGCCTTCTCCTTGCCGAAGGCGTAGGAGGCGACGTTGAGCTTCACGCCCCCGTGCTCCCTCTCCACCACGTGGTATCTGCCGGCCGCGACCACCGGGAACTGCACCGGCCGCTCGAGCCGGGTGCGCAGCATGTTGACGCCGCCGACGGTGAGGCGCGAGGTCGTCTCGCCGGAGGCGAAGGGAGTGTACGGCTCGGGCACCAGGACGCGGATGTCGAGGGAGGCGAGCTCGGCGTCCAGCGGCGGCTGCGGATACCACGGCCAGGTGGTGAGCGACCAGTAGTTGTCGTTGTTGGGCCGCAGCGCGAGCGCCCCGGCGTTGACCACCTCGACCTCCGCGGTCTGGCCGGCAGCGAGACGGCGGCCAAGGTCGACCAGCAGCTCGTCGCCCTGGTGCACCCAGCCGGCCGGCTCGCCGTCCACTGCCACCTTCTCGACGACGAGCGGCGAGAGCCCGCGCCCGTCGTAGACGGTGCTCTCGAGGTCCACCCGCCACACCCCCTCGCCGCCGCGCACCGCGCGCACCGTGGTGCGGCTGGTCACCCGCACGTGCTGACTGCCGTCGCTGACCACCTCGAGGGCGAGATGGGAGGCGATCAGAGCCGGCGGCGCCGCCTCCCACCACGGCCGGCCGATCGGCTGGTCTGCCAGGTCGTGGGCGAGGCGCCGGCCCTTGTACAGCTCCGAACGCCGGGTGACGGTACCGAGCACGTCGAGCGACTCGTGGCGATCGAAACGGGGGTCGACCACCAGCCGCAGGTCCTCCCTCTCGCCGTCGAACAGCGCGTAGGCGGCGCCCGCGCCGGCACCCTCGGCGCCGCGCTCCTGGAGCAGCAGGTTGGAGGGTGGCGAGAACAGCGCCTGCTGCAGTACCTCGGCGGCCCACGGCGAAAAGGCGGTGTCGCCGGCGACGGGCGCGCTGTCCCGGGCGGCCCCGGCGGCCAGGCTCCAACTCCATACGACGGCGCCGCGCAGCGGATCGGTAATCATCAGCCGGCCGTCCTGCTCGCTGCCGCCGAACGCCGCCGCCCGCTTCACGTTGCGCCGCGCCACGGGGACGCTGAAGCGGTCCTCCACGGCGTAGGACAGCGCGGCCGGACCGTCGACCCACAACCCTACCGGGTCGCTGCCGGCGAGCAGCAGCCGCACCGCCGTGCCCGCCGCCGGCGTGATGGTGGCGCGGCCGACCACCAGGGGACCGCCGAGCACCACCGCGGCGCCGACCGCCGGCCGGTCGATGGCGGTGGCGAGCCGGGCGAAGCGGGCGGCCCCGGATTGGCCGTCCTCGGCCGGGACGGAGGCCGGCGGGGCGGCCGCGGGCGCCTGGGCGAGGAGGGCAGGGACGGCCGCCACCGAGGCGGCGGCCAGCGAGAAGATCGCCGCGAGGCGGCGCAGGGCGGGGTGCGGCATGGAGGACTCCTCGAAAATCCGTCGGCGCAACCGGAGCCCGGCACCGCGCCGAGCTCCCAGTAAATCGTTGCTTACGGAACCGCGGCGCCCGATGTCTACGGGAAGCCGGCGTCGCGAGAACGAGCACCCCCCGCGCGGTCACCCTGCGCGCGGGGAGGACCGGAGGGTCAGCGCCCGGCCGCCGCCTCCTGCACCGCCCCCGGCGCGCTGGGGTAGCTGGGGCGGATGTCGACGGGGACGTCCTCGAGGCGGGCGATGGCGGCGGTGAGCTCCGGGGTGGCGACGCCCCAGCGGTCGAGGAAGGCCTCGGTGCCGGCGTAGTCCCCGCGGGCCTGGAGGGTGAGCATGTCGGCCAGCAGCTCGCGGATGGCGCCGGGGAAGCGCTCCGGAACAGTGCGGAACAGGCCGTCGTCGTCCACCGCCAGGGCGCCGCGGTCGAGCAGGTAGTTGAACTGCGCCACCACGCCGCGGCCGTGGGCCTCGCCCAGGCCGAAGCGGGCGGAGCGGAACAGGCCGGCGAGGTAGGTGGCCTCCAGCGTGCGGCGCAGCTCGGCCGGCATCACGCCGCGTTCGATCAGCGCCAGGATATTGTAGACGCCCATCACGTCCGCCTTCGCCTCCTCGAGGGTCGAGTAGAGCTCCTTGAGCTCCAGCCGCACCTCCGTCTCGCGGCCGTCCACGGTGATGCGCCCCGGCCCGAGGCCGTGGGAGAGCTCGTGGTGGAGGACGAAGTTGAAGTAGGCGTCGAAGGCGAGATGGGGCAGCTCGTCGGGGTGCAGCACGCGCCGGGCGATCGGCTCGAGCACCGTGTCGTACTTGGCCCGCATGACGTTGCGCAGCAGCACCTTTTTCGAGCCCTTCGCCTCGCGCACCCGCTCGTCGTTGGGCAGGTTGAAGGCCAGGGTCTGCACGCCGGCCCGGGCGTCGCCGGCGGTGAACACCTCGTCGACCACGCGAATCGGGCTCTCGGCGCCGCGGTCGAGGTTCTTGTCCTCGTCCGGGATCGGCAGGTTGCGCTCGAGCCACGGCAGCTCCGCCTTGTAGCGCGCCAGCGCCGCGGACTCGGCCGGCAGGGCCACGGTGACGAAGGATTCGAAGGCCGCCTTGTAGCCGAACAGCGCATCCTCGTAGGTCTCGTACGGGCCGATCGTCACCTCCACCGGCGCGTCGAGGTCCATCCAGGCGAGGTCGCTCTCGTAGTAGTCGTCGGAGAGGAAGGCGTCGGCGCGCAGGCGCAGGAAGCGCGCCAGCGACTCGTTGGAGGTCTCGTCCGCCGCCTGGCGCAGCAGGCGGGCCGCCGGCTCCAGGTGCTCGGCGTAGGCCACCGAGTACGGCACCGCCACCAGCCGGTCGCCGTCGCGGCGGATCACCGTGGTGGTCGAGGTGAACGCCTCGCGGTCGTCCGGGTGGGCCGCGAGCCACGCCTCCAGCTCCGCACGGTCGAGGTCCTCCGGGTAATAGCCGGCACCGGGCGGGTGCGGCACGCCGCCCAGGAACGGCTCCATCTCCTCGAGGCGGTCCCAGGGTCCGAACATCAGCTCGAAGTACTCGCGGGCCGCGCCGCGCTCGCCGCCACGCCAGTTCTCGATGCGCTCGGCCAGGGCCGGGTTGCCGGCCCACACCTGGCGCAGGAACACGGGGTCGAGCCGGCGCGACGCCTCGACGACGAGGGCCAGCACCCGGCGGTCCTCCGCCGACAGCGCGGACAGGTCCGCCTCGATCGGCGTCGGGGCGAAGCGGGCGAGGCGTTCCTCGACGTCGGGCGCGACGGCGAGCGCGGCGGTCCCCACGGTGGTCGACTGCATCGGTTCCTCCAGGCTCTCGGTGGCCGGATCGGCGGCTTCGCCCCCGTCGCCATCGCGGTCGCGGCGGGTCTGCGGCTCGACGTCGACCACGTTGCCCACCACCACGGTCTCCGGCGGCTCCGCCGGTCCGAAGCAGGCGGTCCCTGCCACCAGCAGCGGGAGCAGGGCCAGGCTTGCGGCGTGTCTCGTTCTCATCACGGCTCCTTTCTCGTCCTCTCGGCGCGCCGCCGATCATAGCGGCAGCGCCGCCGCCGGCCGCGGCCGCCTCCCGCCCCGCGGCAGCGCCCTTGCAGTAGGGTGGGCGCATGCGACAGCCAGCCTACGAGCACGTGCAAACCTTCTTCCTGCTCAAGACCGAGCCCGGCGACTACAGCTGGGACGACCTCGAGCGCGACGGCTCCACCGTCTGGGACGGGGTGGCCAACTACGCCGCGCTCAAGCACATGCGGGAGGCCCGCGAGGGTGACCTGGCGCTGATCTACCACACCGGGCGCGAGCGCGCGGCGGTGGGAATCGCCCGGATCGTCTCCGACGCCTACCCCGATCCGCGGGGCGGCGATCCGCAGATCGTCGTCTTCGACGTGGAGCCCGTCGAGCGGCTGGAGAAGCCCGTACCGCTCTCGGCGATCCGGGACGATCCCGACTTCCAGGAGGCCGACCTGGTGCGCCAGCCGCGCCTGTCGGCGATGGTGCTCACCCCGCAGCAGTGGGACAAGCTCCTGACCCTGGGCCGCGAGCACGACGTCCCGGAGGCGTAGCCGGCCCGGTGCGGCCACACCGGCTCACGGATCGAGACGCACCAGGCTCTGGGCGGCGAGGGTGAGGTAGTGCTCCCCCTCGATCAGCCGGGTGCGCGCGCCGACCAGGAAGGTGAGGCGCAGCTCCGGCTCGTCGCCGACCAGCGCCGAGAGGGCGGGCGGCAGCGCGTCGCGGGGGTACTCCCAGGTCTCGGTGGCCATCCAGCGCACCGGCATCGGGCTGCCGGTGCGCCGAGCCGGGCGCCAGGCGGGAGCGGCGCGGCGGCCGGTGCGCAGCAGCGGCGGTGGTCCGAGCAGCACCAGGGCACGGCCGCGGTCGGTCAGGCTGCCGCGGACGCCCTCCTCGGCGTACTGGCGGTCGGCCGCCGCCACCCGCTGCTCGAAGAGCTGCCGCGCGGGGTTCGCCGCGTCCCCCGGTTCGGGATCGCGGCGGCGCCAGAACTCCTCCACGAAGCGACGGGCCTCGGCGTCGCCGCGCACCTCGTGCAGCGCACGCTCCTCCGAAGGCAGCAGCAACCAGCGGGCGGGGCCGGCGGCCCAGGCCCGGGCGGTGGCCGACGAGCCGCCCCCGGGACCGCCGCAGGCGTTCACCACCAGCAGGACGGCACCGAGCAGCGCTGCCGAGACGCGCGGGGTCGTGGCGGCCTCCTGATCCGACGGGGCGGACCGGTCAGTTCACCCGGTCGGAACCGGCCGGGGGCGGCGCCTCGTGGATCTCGCCGAACGCCTCCTCGTAACGCCGCAGGTTCAACTCGAGCGCGCGCAGCGTGCGCTTGAGGTGACCCGGGCTGGTCACGATTCGAGCCGTGACGATTCCCTGCGGAGCCGCCAGGTTGATGAAGTCGAGGACGAACTCCTCGCGAGTGTGCGTGATCCGTAGAAGATTAGCATAGCGGCCCTTCAGCTCCTCGTCGTCGATCTTGATGCTGACGGTGGGCTGGTTGCCGGCGGGCGGCTGGTTCGGTTCGCTCATCGTGGCTCCTTGCTGTGCGCGATGCGGTCTGGCACCACCTTAGCGCCCGCCCCCTCCGGGCGCCACTCCACCGCGCCCTCGAACTCCCAGCGGTGCTCCGGGAAGTAGACGCCGATGCCGCGCTCGCGGGAGGTGACGGTGAAGTCGACGACGCCGCGACGGTAGTCGTACGGTGCCCCGTCACGGCCGTGCACCGCCACGTCCAGGACGTACTCGCCCGGCGCGAGCCGCAGCCGCGGGCAGACCACGCGCACCCGCGCCTCGCCGGTGAAGCGTTCCGGCTCCAGGCCCTCGAGCAGCGTGTTCGTGCCCCAGCACTCGATGCCGCGGGGGGTGGAGATCTGGATGCCGAAGACGAAGTCGGCCAGCGGCCGGCGGGCGCGCACCGCCAGCTCGAACACGGCCGGCTCGCCGGAGGCCAGGTGGTAGCGCTCCTCCCCTCCCCCGGCCGCGCCCGCGCCGCCCGCGAGCAGGCGGACGCCGGTGATCTCCGCCTCGCGGCTGCCCCAGCGGCGCTCGCCGCGCTCGCCGTCGTCTCCGCCCTCACCCTCGACGCTCGCACCGGCCGCTCCGGGTCCGCCCGCAGCCTGTCCGGACGCACCGTGGCCGGGCGGCCGCTCCCGCGTTGCCTCCAGGGCCTCGCGGGCCTCCTTCTCGGCGCGGTGCGCCCGGCCCTCCTCCTCGGCCACCGCCTGGCGGTAGGCGTCCACCACCCGGCGCGGCTCGCCCACCATGCGCTGGCGCCCGCCCTCGAGCCACAGCACGCGGTCGCACAGGCTCTCCACCAGGTCGAGGGAGTGGCTGACGAAGAGGATGGTGCGCCCCGCCGCAAGCATCTCCTCGATCCGCCGCAGGCACTTGTGGGCGAACGCCTCGTCACCCACCGCCAGCACCTCGTCGACCAGCAGCACGTCGGGATCGGTGTGCACCGCCACCGCGAAACCGAGGCGCACGTACATGCCGGACGAGTAGTTCTTCACCGGCTCGTCGATGAAGTCCTCGAGCCCGGAGAAGGCAATGATCGAGTCGAGCCGGCGGTCCACCTCGCGCCGGCCGAGACCGAGCACCGCGCCGTTGATGTAGACGTTCTCGCGCCCCGAGATCTCCGGATGGAAGCCGGCACCGAGCTCGATCAGTGCCGCCACGCGCCCGTCCACCACCACCCGGCCCTCGGACGGCTGCAGGATGCCGGCGAGGATCTTGAGCAGCGTCGACTTGCCCGAGCCGTTGCCGCCGATCACCCCGAAGGCCTCGCCCCGGGGCACCTCGAAGCTCACCTGCTCGAGCGCCGCGATGGCCTCGCTGGCGGCGAGGCCGCGGGTCAAGGAGCGGTCCATCAGCGCGCTCTTCAGGGTGCGCAGCTTGGCCCCGGCGGCCATGCGCCGGTAGAGCTTCGACAGCCCCTCGACCTGGATCGCCGGCAGGGCGCCCTCGGTCCCGGTGCCGCCGCCGCGGCCGCTCATACCGCCTCCACCAGGGTCTCGCGCAGGCGGTCGAACAGCCAGGTGCCGAGGGCCCAGGCGACCAGCGCCACGAGCACCATCTGCAGCCACAGCTCCGGGTCCGGAACCACGCCATAGAACAGGGTCTGCTGGTAGGCGAGGGTGAACGGCGTGAACGGGTTCAGGCGCACCAGCCACCACAGCGGCCGGAACGGGATGGCCTCCAGCGGATAGAGGATCGGCGCCAGGAAGAACAGGAACGTCAGCAGGTTGGCGACGATGTCGCGCACGTCCTTGAAGTGGACGTTGAGCGCCGCCAGCCCCAGGACGACGCCGGCCAGCATGGGGATCTGGATCGCCACCACCAGCGGCAGCAGCAGCGCCGTCCAGCCGCCGAGCGGATGGCCCAGGGCGCGCCCCACCGCCAGCGCCAGCGCGAGGATCGGCAGGGCGAGCAGGAAGTGCACCAGGTTCGAGAGCACCGCCACCGAAGGCAGCAGCTCGAGGGGGAACACCGCCTTCCTCACCAAGCCCGAGTTGGTGATGAAGCTCATCGATCCCTCGAGGATCGCCGACGACACCCAGATCCACGGGAACAGCCCGGTGATGAGGAACAGGGCGTACGGCTCGGCCCCGGCGGTGCGCGGCCGGAACACCAGCCCGAAGACGAAGGTGTAGACGCCGAGCAGCAGCAGCGGGTTGGCCAGCGACCACAGGAAACCGAGCACCGAGCCGCGGTAGCGGGCCTTGAGCTCGCGCACCGTCAAGGTGGCGAGCAGGCCGCGGAAGCGGACGAGGGCGACGGCGGAGCGCAGCATCGGGGTGGCCGTTCGGCGTGGGGGGCGGGGCCGCCGCAACGGCGCCGCGAGGGGATGCGACGGCGCGGTGCCGGCTCGGAGGACGTCTCCGCAGCGGCGACCGCGCCGTCCGCCGGCTCGCTACGGAGTGGTCCGGCCGGCGCGCCGGTTGAGCTCGTCGAGGCGGCGCTGGTACTCCCGTTTCCGCTGCTCGAGGTTCATCTCGAAGTCGACGAGCTTGCCCCCCTCGATCAGGTAGGTGCGGGGGTACTTGCCGACGTCGCCCTGCTCGTTGAACTGGATGACGCCGGTGGCGCCCTGGAAGTTGCGGACCGCGCGCAGTCCCTCCCAGATGTCGCGTGGCCGGGCGCCGGCCTCCTTCATGGCCTCGATCAACACCATGAAGGAGTCGTAGCCGTGGGCCGCCCACACGTCCGGCGCCTCGCCGTACTTGGCCTCGTAGGCATCGGAGAAGGCCTTCATGTTCGGATCGTCGGGCGGCAGGGCGGTCTGGGTGAGCAGCACGCCCTCGGCGTCCTCGCCGGCCTCGGCGATCACGCCCGGCGAGGCGTAGGCCGAGGTGGTGAGGATGCGCACCTCGCTGTCGCGCTCGCGGATGGCGGAGACGATGCGGCTGGTGGGGCGGGCGTAGTCGGCCACGTACACCGCCTCCGGATCCTCGGCCAGCGCCTGCTCCACGAGCTCGCCGAAGTCCTCCGTGCCCTGGGGATACTCGACGTTCGCCACCACCTGGCCGTCGAAGCGCTCGTACTCCGTCTGGAAGACGTCCTGGATGCCCCGGGCGTAGGGCGATTCGGCGGCGAGGATGGCGAGGGTCTCGATGCCGAGGGTCTGGGCCGCGAAGATGCCCATCTTGGTACCCTCGCGGAAGTCCGATGGATAGACGCGGTAGAAGTAGCGCGAGACGCCGGTGAGCAGGGGGCTGGAGGCCGACGGCGACAGCAGCACCCGGCCGGCTTCGTCGGCCGCGGGCACCATCTCGCGGGCCTCGCCGGTGGTGACGCCGCCGATGACGGCGGCCGCTTCGCGGCGGTAGAAGTCCCGCGCCAGCTCGGCGGCCTTCTCCGGGCTGCTCTCGGAGTCGGCCACCTCGAGAACCACCCGGAACCCGAGCTCCTCGTTGGCCTGCACCTGCTCGGCGGCGAGCTCGATGCCCTTGCGGATCGGCTCGCCGTAGAGGGCGAACTCGCCGCTGAGCGGCAGCACGGCACCCACGAGGGCGGGCTGGTCTCCCGGGCAACCGGTCAGCAGCAGGCCGGCGAGGGCGACGGCCGGAATGGCGGAAACGACTCTTCGAGTGCGGCTCATCTTCTTGTCCTTCATAGGTTTCCGAGACTCGGGGCGTGGCGGGCGGAAGCGCGCCCGCGTTTTTAGCCCGTCGCCGCGGGGAATGTCAAGCGGCAGCGGAGACTCTCGAGGGGCCTCGGGTCACAGGCCCAGCTCGCTCCGGCGCGCCTGGAGACCGGCGATCACCCGCTCCACGTGCTGGTCGAATTCGACGCCGAGCTCCTCGGCGCCGGCGAACACCTCCTCGCGATGGACGCCCCGCGCGAAGGCCTTGTCCTTGAGCTTCTTCCTCACCGAGCGCACGTCCACCTCGTCCAGGCTCTGGTTCGGTTTCACCAGGGCCACGGCGACGACGAAGCCGGACAGCTCGTCGACGGCGTAGAGGGCCCGCGCCATCCGGCTCTCCCGCGGCACGCCGGTGTAGCTGGCGTGGCCGAGGATCGCCTGGCGCACGTCCTCGGGGTAGCCCTCCCGCTCGAGGATCTCGACGCCGCGGTAGGGGTGGTTCTCCGGGTCGGGCCAGCGCTCGTAGTCGAAATCGTGCAGCAGACCGGTGATGCCCCATCGCTCCTCGTCCTCGCCGAAGTGGCGGGCGTACTCGCGCATGGCGGCCTCCACGGCCAGGGCGTGCTTGCGCAACCCCTCCTTGTGCGTGTGCTCGCACAGCAGGCGCCAGGCGTCGTCGCGGCTGGGGAGGGAGTCGGTCATGGTGTCGGTGCGGCGGGCCCGTCGGTCGAGCCCTAGTCGAGATCGAAGGGACGGGGCGGTGGTCCCTCGTCGGGATCCTCCTCGGCCCGCTTCCACGCCTCGCGGAACTTCTCCTCCATCAGGCGGTCGCGGTCCCGCTCGGCGGCCCGGGCGCGCTCGAAGGTCTCCTCGGCCCGGGCCCGGTCGTCGTCGAGCCCCTTGAGCAGCGAATCGAAGTCCTTGCCGCCGGCGGGCGGTTTCTTCAACGGCTTGTGCAGCAGCACCTCGCCGGTGGCGGCATCCACTTTCATCGTGCTGCCACACTCGGGGCAGCGGACGGTCAGGTTGCGGGACTCGGGCATCGCACCGCCGATTGTACCGCGCGGGGGGCGGCGGGGGTGGAAGGTCCTGCAACGACCTCGCACGAGCGGAGGGTTCCGGAGATCGTCACCGTCGAGCCGGCCTGGTTCCGCCGCACGCTCGGAAGCCCCTGGCCTGGACAACTCGGCCGAAAGGGGAGCGGTGCAGGAGGACGCCTGCCGAGCGCTGGCAGGCCCAGCCGCCGCAGGGCGTGCCGCCGAGCTCCTTCGCCACGTTGACAGGGCGCAAAGTGCACCATCAGGTCGGCGAATTTGCTGCCTGGAGGCAGACATGGCAGCATTCGGGGTATGCGAACGACCCTCGACATCCCGGAAGACCTGATGGAGGAGGCTCGGAAGCGGCTCGGTTTCAAGTCGAAGACCGACACCGTCGTGCTGGCCCTGCGAGAGCTGGTTCGCCGGCAGAGAATCGAGGAGCTCGAATCGCTCTTCGGTGAGATCGACCTCCAGATCGACCTCGACGCGTCGCGCCGCCGCCCGGCCTGATGGTCGTCGTCGACACGTCCGTCTGGATCGCGGCATTTCGGCAACGCGACAGCAAGGAAGCGACGGCCCTGAGGGGCCTGCTCGACTCCGACCGGGTTGCTCTGGCGGCTCCGGTTCAGGTCGAGCTGCTTTCCGGTGCTTCGCTGGCGGACCTTCCGAGGCTGAAGCGGGTGCTTTCAGCTTTGCCCTTCTGGCAACCGCAGCGCGCCACGTGGCGTCGCATCGAGGAGTGGATCGAGCTGGTGACGGCCGAAGGGGAGAGGTTCGGCTTCGCCGACCTGCTCATCGCGGCCCTGGCTGCGGAGCGGGAAGCTTCCGTCTGGTCCCTGGACAAGGCCTTCGTTCGCATGGACCGGCTGGGGCTGGTCCGGGTCCACGCGACGACCTGACGACACCAGAGCCTGTTGGGAAGCCCGTGATCGAGCTGAGAGGGGCAGCCGGTCCCGAGGAGCGGTCCTGCCTCGGCTTCAGTTGCCGCCTCGTCGACGGTAGGCATCCCAATTGGGCCGGACACTTCCTTTCTCATCGCTGAGCTGATCCTCTCGGCCGCTGACGAGGTTCTTAATGAACAGTTCGCGCATGGTGGATTACTACGATGACTACGAGATATCGGTAAATAGTCTGTCAGCCGCAGATGAACTCCTTGTCAAGATGCAAGAGGCTCTGACCAGGAGAAGGCCGAATCCTATCAGCCGCCACGCCCGCCGAGATCGCTTGTCCTTGCATACTGAGTAGATCGTCAACGCGGCGCCAGCTCCCCCCGTTGTTGTTCGCCAGAGTCGGTTGCGACGGAGGTGCACGATCCGGGGGAGCCGCCCCTACAACGGGAAGTTCAGGTTGTACGCGTACCGCCCCCGCTGCACCACCAGCAGCAGGCCTCCCCGGTCCAGGGCCCGCAGCAGCTCGCGGGCGAGGTGGTCGAGGTCGGTGATGCGCTGGCCGTTGGCGGCGAGGATGCGGTCGCCGGGCCGTAGGCCCTTGGCGGCAGCCGGGGAGTCGGGCAGCACGGTGCGGATCACCAGGGCGGCGTCCGCCGCGCTCACCCGCAGCCCGACGGCCTGCTCGAGGAACTCGAGACCGAGACCCTCCGGCGGCGGTCCGGGCACCAGGCGCAGGGGCACCCGCCGGTCGCCCCGGGCGACGGTGAGGGTCACCGGGCTGCCCTCCGGAGCGGTGTAGAACGCCGTCGTCACGTCCTCCCGGGCGGTGACCGGCTGGCCGGCCACCGACACGATCACGTCGCCGTCCTCGAAACCGGCGCGCTCGCCGGGGCTTCCCAGGTAGACGCGGTAGACCAGGGCGCCGCGGTCCACCGGCAGGTCGCGCTCGCGGGCGAGCATCGGGTCCAGGGTGACCAGTCGCAGGCCGGTCCACAGCGGCTGCAGCTCGCCGAAGCGCACCAGGTCGCTCACCATGCGCCGCGCCCGGTCCGCCGGAATGGCGAAGCCGATGCCGTTGGCACCCTGAATGATCGCCGTGTTGATGCCGATCACCTCCCCCGCCAGGTTGACCAGCGGGCCGCCCGAGTTGCCCGGGTTGATCGACGCGTCGGTCTGCAGGAAGTCGGTGAAGCGGATCTCCGGGTCGCCGGCTCGCGGCGGCAGGGCCCGGCCGCGGGCCGAGAGGGTGCCCGCGGTCACCGTGTGCCCGAGCCCGAAGGGGTTGCCGATCGCCACCACCGTCTCGCCGATCAGCAGATCCGCGCTCGTCCCCAGCTCCACCGCCGGTAGCCCGGCGGCCTCCACCTTCAGCACCGCGAGGTCGGCGTCGCGGTCGGAGCCGAGAACCTCCGCCTCGAGCTCCCGGCCGTCGAGGGTGGTCACCGTGATCCGCGACGCCCCCTCGATCACGTGGGCGTTGGTCACCACCACCCCATCGGGGGCCACGATCAGCCCCGACCCCAGCGACTGCGCCCGCCGCCGCCGGGTGAAGAAGCCGCCGAAGAACGGGTCCGGCTGGCGGACCATGGCTTCCGCCGAGATGTTGACCACCGCCGGCGAGACGCGCTCCACCACCCGCACCACCGGCGTGCGGCGCAGCTCCCGGGAGGACGGCTCGTCGGCGGCGGAGCGCTCGCGGGCGCTCGGCTCCTGGGCGTTGGCGGCTAGGGAGGCCGGCGGCGGAGCCGGCAGCAGGAGAAGGGCGGCCACGGCCGCAGCCGGCAGGGCGCCCGGCGGACGGCGGCGCGAGGGACGGCGGCGGCGAGCGGCGGAAGAGATGGGCCACGTCACGGCGTTAGGATACGGCAGACGCCCCGCCACGGGGCAGGTCCGCGGGGCGCCCCCCCGTTTGCCGCGTCCGCCCGCCGCCCGATCCGCGCGGCGGCGGACCGGCGACGGCCGGTGCCGCCGCGCCTCCGCTTGCCAGTGGCACGCCCCGCTCCCCGGCGGCACGTCGCCCGGCGGAGGCTTCCATCCAGTGAAAGGAGAGCTTCGACCGTGAGACGCAGACAACGCGCCGTGCTCGCCGCTTCGGCCGCCGCCGCCCTGCTGATCGCCAGCACCGCCGCGGCCCAGGCCGAGAGCGCGCAGGCGACCACCGAGCAGGCCGCCCCGGCGGCCGCCGTGCAGGCGTTCCCCTATCCGGTCCACGAGCAGACCCTGGACAACGGTCTGAAGGTGGTCGTCATCCCCTACGACAGCCCCGGCATCGTGGCCTACTTCACCGTCGTGCGCACCGGCTCGCGCCAGGAGGTGGAGGCCGGGCACAGCGGCTTCGCCCACTTCTTCGAGCACATGATGTTCCGCGGCACCGACCGCTACTCGGCGGACGAGTACAACGACGTGCTCAAGCGGATCGGCGCCGATTCCAACGCCTTCACCACCGACGACTACACGAACTACTACATCATCGGCCCGTCCTCCGAGCTCGAGACGATGATGGACATCGAGTCGGACCGCTTCCAGAACCTCGAGTACAGCGAGGACGTGTTCCGCACCGAGGCGCTGGCGATCCTGGGCGAGTACAACAAGAACGTGTCGAGCCCGTTCCTGCCGATGTACGAGCGGCTGCGCGAGCTCGCCTTCCAGAAGCACACCTACCAGCACACCACCATGGGCTTCCTGGAGGACATCCAGGCGATGCCCGGCTACTACGACTACTCGCTGTCGTTTTTCGACCGCTTCTACCGGCCCGAGAACACGGTGCTGCTGGTGGTCGGCGACGTCGAGCCGCGGCGCGTCCACGCGCTCGCCCGGAAGTACTACGGGTCGTGGGAGAAGGGCTACAAGCCGGTGACCATCGAGGCCGAGCCGGAGCAGAAGAAGGAGCAGACCGCCCGGCTCGACTGGCCGACGCCGACCCGGCCCCACGTGATGGTCGGCTACCACGTCGGTGCCTTCGACGCCGCCGGGGAGGAGACCGCCGCGCTCGATCTCATCGCCCAGCTCCTGTTCAGCGATTCGGCGCCGCTCTACCAGGAGCTGGTGGTCGACAAGCAGTGGGTCGACACCATCTCCGGCGACGCCGCCTTCCGCCGCGATCCGTACCTGTTCACCATCGTGGCCCGCGTCAAGTCCGAGGAGCTGGTGCCCAAGGTGATGCAGACGGTCGAGAGCCACATCGCCAGGTTGCAGCAGGAGAAGGTCGATCCGGCGCGCCTCGAGCGCATCAAGTCGCACCTGCGCTACCAGTTCGCCCTCGGGCTCGACAGCCCCGGCGCGGTGGCCTTCAGTGCCGCCAACATGCTGAACCTCACCGGCGAGGTGGAGCCGATCAACACGCTCTATGCCCGCTACCAGAAGGTCACCCCGGAGGAGATCCAGCGGGTCGCCCGGCGGGTGTTCCAGCCCGAGAGGCGCACCGTCGTGACCCTGGCGCATCGGGCGCCCGAGGTGGCGCCGGCCGATTCCACCACCACCGACGGCGCGGCCGCCGAGGCCGGGGAGTAAGACGCCATGACGAGTTTCCGCGACACCGTCGCCATCGCCGCCATGCTGGCCCTCGCCGGCACCGCCGCCGCCCAGACCGCCGCCACCGAGACCGCCGCCGCCAAGCCGCCGGCGGAGACCCCCATCGAAACCGTCACCCTGCCCAGCGAGGGCTCGCCGCTGATCGCCCTGCGGTTGATGTTCGACGTCGGCTCGATCCACGATCCGGCCGGCAAGGAGGGGCTGGCGGCGCTCACCGCCCTGATGGTCGGGCAGGCCGGCACCGCCCAGCGCTCCTACGGCGAGCTGGTCGACGCCCTCTACCCGATGGCCGCCGAGATCGACGCCGGCACCGACCGCGAGGTGACGGTGATCTCCGGGGAGGTGCACCGCGACAAGCTCGCCGAGTACACGGCGCTGCTCACCGAGGCGGTGGTCACCCCCGGCTTCGCCGCCGCCGACTTCGAGCGCAACCGGGAGCAGCTGCGCGCCTACCTGACCACCACGCTGCGCTCCGGCAACGACGAGCTGCTGGGCCTCGAGGCGCTGCAGCAGGAGATTTTCGCCGGCCATCCCTACGGCCACGCGCCGGCGGGCACCGTGGCCGGCCTCGACGCCATCACGCTCGACGACGTCAAGGCGTTCCACAAGCAGCACTACACCCGCGCCAACCTGCTGCTCGGCGTCGCCGGCGGCTACCCGGCCGACTTCGTGGCCGGCCTCACCCAGCGGCTCGCGGCGCTGCCGGCCGGCAAGGCGGGCCGCGCGGAGCTGCCGGCGGCGCCGAAGACCGAGGGTCGCCGCTTCACCCTGATCGAGAAGCAGGCGGGCGCGGTGGGCATCCACTTCGGCTATCCGCTGCCGATCACCCGGGCCGACGACGAGTGGTTCCCGCTGCTGGTGGCCAACAGCTACCTGGGCGAGCACCGCACCTTCCACGGTCGCCTGATGCAGCAGCTCCGCGGCCAGCGCGGCCTCAACTACGGCGACTACTCCTATATCGAGTACTGGGCGGCTCCGCCGTACACCTCGACGCCGTCGCCCGGCGTGCCGCGTCGCCAGCAGTACTTCTCCGTCTGGGTGCGGCCGGTGCGGCCGGAGACGGCCCACTTCGCCCTGCGCAACGCCCTCTACGAGGTGGAGCGCCTGCGCGACGGCGGCATGACCCAGTCGGAGCTCGACCTCACCCGGGACTTCCTCGTCAACTACTCCAAGCTGTGGGCTCAGACCCTGGCGGACCGCCTCGGCTTCCTGATGGACAGCCGGTTCTACGGCATGCCGTCCTACATCGACGAGATCGAGCGGCGGCTGCCGGGGCTGAAGCTCGAGCAGGTCAACGCGGCCGCGAAGAAGTACCTGCAGACCGACCACTACCAGGCGGTGTTCGTCACCGACGACGCGGCCGAGGTGGCGGCGTACCTGAAGGCCGACGCGCCGAGCCCGATCACCTACGGGTCGGACGTGCCGGCGGAGGTGCTCGCGGCGGACAAGACGATCCAGAAGGTGCCGGTCGAGCCGACGGCGGTGGAGATCGTGCCGGTGGGCGAGATGTTCTCCGGCGGCGAGTAGGAGGGGGGTGGCCCGGGG
>DATACC010000085.1:0-1778 GCA_036259255.1 Thermoanaerobaculia bacterium
CTGGCCCAGCTCATGGCGCAGCAGCTCCAAGCGATGAACCAGCTCTTCAGCCAGCAGCTCCAGCTCCTCACCGGCGGGGCAGCGCCGGCCGCCGCCGCCCCGCCGGCACAGGCACCGCAGGCCGCGGCACCGCAGTCGGCACTCCAGAGCCCGGCCCCCCAGGCCTCGGCACCCCAGACCTCGGCACTCCAGACCCCGGCACCCCAGGCAGCGGCCGCCGGGGGCTCGGCACCGCAGCCGCCGTCCGCGGCGCCGGCCGCCGCCTCCGCCACGGCGTCCGTCTCCGCCCCGGCCGCCCCGCGCCGCCGCACCTTCGACCCCCTCGAGCCGGTGCAGGTGGACCTCGGCAGCGGCCTGGAGGAGCGCCAGCAGCGCTACCTGGAGCGCTTCACCGCGGCCTACGCCCGGCGCACCGCGCGCTCCAAGCAGCTCGCCGCGGAGCACCGCCGCACGCTGGCCGACAACCGCTGGACGAAGGACTTCCGCAGCGCCTGGAAGGAGATGATCTACCCGATCCAGGGCAACCGCGGGCTGGGCAGCCGGGTGTGGGACGTCGACGGCAACGAGTACGTCGACATCGCCATGGGCTTCGGCCTGCACCTGTTCGGCCACTCGCCGGAGTTCCTGGTGCGGGCGCTGCGCGAGCAGCTCGACACCAGCCTGGCGGTGGGTCCCCAGAGCCCGGTGGCCGGCGAGGCTGCGCAGCTCCTCACCCGCCTCACCGGCCTCGACCGGGCGATCTTCGTCAACTCGGGCACCGAGGCGGTGATGGCGGCCCTGCGGGCGGCGCGCACGTGGAGCGGGCGCGACCGCATCGGCCGCTTCAACGGCGCCTACCACGGCTGGTCCGACGCCACCCTGGTGCGCGGCCTGGAGGTCGGCGGCAAGCGCCGCACCCTGCCCGGTGCCCCCGGCGTGCCGGCGGCGGCGGTGGAGAACACGGTGGTCTTCGACTGGGCCACCCCCGAGGGGCTGGCCGCCCTCGAGGAGGAGATCGACACCTTGGGCGCGGTGATCGTGGAGCCGGTGCAGAGCCGGCGGCCTGACCTGCAGCCGCGGGAGTTCCTCCACGAGGTGCGCCGCATCACCCGCCAGGCCGGGGTGCCGCTGATCCTCGACGAGATGGTCACCGGCTTCCGCATCCACCCGCGGGGGGCCCAGGGGTGGTTCGATGTCGACGCCGACCTGGCGATCTACGGCAAGGTGCTGGCCGGCGGGCTGCCGCTGGGCGCCCTGGCCGGCCGCGCCGAGCTGATGGACGTGCTCGACGGCGGCGCCTGGGAGTTCGGCGACGCCTCCTACCCGGCGGCCCAGAAGACGCTGGTGGTGGGCGCCTACTTCAAGAACCCGCTGACCATCGCCGCGGTGCGCGCCACCCTGCGCGAGCTGGAGGCCCGCGGGCCGGCGATGCAGGAGGAGCTCAACGCGCGCACCGGGCGGCTGATCGCGCGGCTCTCCGAGCTGTTCGGCGAGCAGCGGGCGCCGCTCGAGGCGATCCACTGCGGCTCGCTGTTCCGGCTGGAGACCACCGACAGCCACGAGACCAACCAGCTCTTCTTCTTCCACCTGGTCCAGGAGGGGGTGTTCTACACCCGAGAGACCGGCAACTGCTTCCTGTCGACCGCCCACACCGACGCCGATGTCGACCGGATCGTCGGCGCGGTGGAGCGCAGCGTGGCGGCGATGCAGGAGGGCGGCTTCTTCCCGCCGGGTCCGCCGGGCCGCCGGGCGCCGGCCCGCGTCGAGGCGCCGCCGCCGGCGGCCGTCGCGACCGCGGC
>DATACC010000086.1:0-2389 GCA_036259255.1 Thermoanaerobaculia bacterium
CCCGCCGACGCCGAGCAGGCCGAACACGTCGTAGACCGACAGGTCGAAGGACAGCGACGAGAGCGCCAGCACCCGGTCCTCCGGCCCCACCGCGAAGCGGCGGCCGACGTCGGCGAGGGTGTTGGCCGCCGCCCGGTGCTCGATCATCACGCCCTTCGGCACCCCGGTCGAGCCGGAGGTGAAGATCACGTAGGCGAGGTCCTCCGGCGCGCGCACCGGAGCCGGCGGCACCCCGTCGGCGCCCGGCTCCCCCGCCGACGGCGCCTCGCCGCCGACCACCACCCGCTCGACGCCCGCAGGCCAGGCGAAGCGCTCCTCGACGGCGGGCTGCACCACCGCCAAGTCCACCTCGCCGAGCGCCAGGAGCTGGTGCACCCGCTCCTCGGGAAGGCCGGCGTCGACCGGCAGGTAGGCGGCGCCGGCGGCCAGCACCCCGAGCACCGCCGCCACCTGCTCCCAGCCCTTGTCCATCACCACCGCCACCAGCCGGTCCGCCGCCACGGCACCGTCGTCGCCCCCGAGCCGGGCGCGCAGCCGGTGGCCGAGCACCGCGGCCCGCGCCGCCAGCTCGCCGTAGGTCAGCGTCCGGTCCGGCGCGATCACCGCCACCCGCTCCGGCGCCTCGGCGGCGCGGGCGAAGAACGCGTCGTGCAGCAGCACCTCGGCCGGCAGCTCCACCGCCGTGTCGTTGGCCCGCCGCTGCAGCTCCACGGCCGCTGGCGGAATCTCCACCGCCCACGGGCCCGCCGCCCCGCTCCACGCCGCCTCCTCGCTCGCCAGCCGCTCGAGCAACGCCACGTACTCGCCGAACATGTCGTCCAGCAGCCCGGGCGGGAACAGCTCGTCCACCGTGTCCCAGTTGAAGGCGAGCATCCCGCCCACCTCGCTCACCTGGTGGTCGAGCCACACCTGCGGCGTCTGCGAGATGCCGTAGATCCCCTCGCCGTCCTCGAGGCCGCCGGTCAGCTCCGGCTCGCCGGTGGCGTCGCCGAACAGGGCGCTGGTGAACACCACCGGCATCAGTGCGCCGTGGCCGCCGCCGCGCCGGCGGGCGAGGCCGCGCATCACCTCGACACCGCTGACGTAGCGGTGCTCCAGATCCTCCCAGAGCTGCTCCTGGAGGGCCCGGCAGCGCAGCTCGAAGGTGGGCGCCGCGGCGCCGTCGACCTCGAGCAGGGTCAGCGAGGTGAAGTCGCCCACGATGTCGTTGACCTGGGGGTGCATCGGCAGGCGGTTGAACAGCGTCAGGTTGATGGTGAAGCGCGGGTCCTTCGACCACCGCGCCAGCACCTCGGCGAAGGCCGCCAGCACCACCCCCGAGGGGGTGGCCCCGAGGCGCGCCGCCCGCTCCTTGATCCGGCTCCACACCGGCGCGGCCAGGCTGCCCTCGCGGCGCGCGAACTCGGTGTGCTCCAGCTCCGCCGGCGTCTTCGCCATCGGTAGCTCCGGGGCCGGCGGCAGGGTGTCGAGGCGGCGCTGCCAGTAATCGCGAGAGCGCCGCACCCAGTCGCTCTCGGCCATTGCACGCTCGGCCAGGACGTAGTCGCGGAACGACAGCTCCAGCGGCGCCAGCTCGGCCTCGGGATCGGCGTAGAAGTAGGCCAGCTCGCGGCCGAGGATGCGGGCGCTCCAGGCGTCGACCAGCAGGATGTCGACGCTGACGTGGAGGCGCACCCGGTGGCGGGGGTCGCCGCCGCCCTCCGTACCGCCGCTGCCGTCGAGCAGCGTGGCGCGGACGTCGAACAGCGGCCAGCGGTCGGCCGGCAGCACCTGGTGCGACATCTCCTGGCGCAGGGCCGCCAGCGCCGCCTCCACCTCGGCCGCCGGCCGGCCGCGCAGGTCGGTGACGGCGATCTCGTAGGGCGGCACCTCGGCGAGCACCTGTTGCAAGCCGTCCGGCCGCACCACGGCCCGCAGCATGTCGTGGCGGGCGATCAGGCGGCGGAAGGCGGCGGCGAGGCGATCGAGGTCGAGCCCGCGCACCTCCACCTCGCGGTAGCCGTGGGAGGCCACGCCGCCGAGCTCGAAGAGATCGGTGCGCCCCACCCAGTAGGCCTGCTGCACGTCGTTGAGCGGGAACGGCTCGTGACGCCGCGCGGGATCCGCGAGGATCACCGGGAACGGCAGGGCCGGCGCCTCGGCACGCTCGGCGCGCACCGCCGACACCCGCCGCGCCAGCGCCGCCACCGACGGCTCCTGGAAGAGCTGGCGCAACGGGATCTCGACGCCGAGGTCCTGGCGAATGCGCGAGACGAGCTGGATCGCCACGAGCGAGTTGCCGCCGAGGTCGAACAGGCTGTCGTGGACGCCCACCTCGGCGACACCGAGCACGTCGCACCACACCTCGGCGAGACGCCGCTCCACCGGGGTGCGGGGCGCCACCCGCTCG
>DATACC010000087.1:0-7465 GCA_036259255.1 Thermoanaerobaculia bacterium
AGACCGAGGGCGAAGACGAAGGAGAGGTCGAAGAGGTCGTACTGGCCACCGTGGGTGGCGGCGAAGAGTCCGGCGCTGACCAGCACCGCGCCGACGGCGCCGGGGCGGCCGGCGGCGAGGCCCGGCACCAGGAAGCCGCGGAAGGCCAGCTCCTCGAACAGCGGCGCCAGCACCACCACGGCGAAGATCAGCCCGGGGAGCCACCCCGCCGTGGTGGCGAGCTGCTCGACGAACTCCGGCATGTCCGGCCGGTCGAGCCACACGGCCACCCGATCGTAGACGGAGAGCACCGCCGCCGTCACCAGCAGCCAGCCGAAGACGTGCCGCGGCCGCGGCGCGACCAGGCCGAGGGCGAGGCGCAGCTCGCGGCGCGGCGCCGGCCGGTCGCGCACCCCGCCCCAGGCGACCGCCATCACCGCCGCCGAGCCGAGCGGTGCCGCCGTCAGCGCGGAGACCCAGAACAGCAGCCCGAGACGCTCGTTCAGCAGGCTCTCCGCCGCCGCACCCCCGGCGGCGACCGTGGCGGGATCCGCCGCGGTATCCATCGCCACCATGCCCACCGCGGCGAACACGGCGGTGACGAGCTGCACGAGGAGGTACCCGCCGACGAGGACGAGGGCGATCAGCAGCGTCGCCCCGGCGCCCCACGGCGGGGCACCCGGAGGCGGCGCCGACAGGGGCTCGGGGGCCGGCGCGGGCGCCGCTTGCGGCGGCTCCCAGCCGGCCGCCGCCCCGGGAGCGGGCGCCAGGGGCCGCTCCTCAGCCGTCACAGGAGAAGGCGGCGGTGTCGGGGATCAGCTCCGGGGTCACCCGCGCCGCCTTGTCGTACTGCCGCGTGCGGCCGATGGCAGTGTCCTCGACGGTGATCTGGTAGCCCACCGTGGAGCCGGAGGCGAGGAACACCCACCAGTGGCCGTTCACTGCGCAGCCGTCGAGCACCTTGACGGTGAGCTCCACGTTGTCCGGATCGAAGAACCAGAACAGGCCGGTGTCGTCGCGCTCGGCGAGCGGGATGGCGCGGCCCTCGCCGCTGCCGCCGGTGAAGTCGCTCCAGGCGATCTCGACACGGAACCGGCCGCCGGCGAGGCACAGGGTGGTCTCCGTCGGGAGGCAGGCGTCCGGGTCGTGGACCACCAGCTCGGCCCGGGCGAGCTCCGGCAGTCCGTCGAACGAGGCGCGGGAGTAGTCGTGGAGGAGCACCTCGTAGGTGCCGGCCGCGAGCGGGCCGACGGGAACCGGCTCCTGGAACACGTGCGGCCCGCCCGGCGGCAGGAGCGGACAACTGTCGTCGAAGCCGACGACGATGCGCCCCTCGTCGATCTCCTCCGGGAACAGCCCGAAGCAGCTCGACGAGGCGATGCCCTCGACGAGGAGGATCACGTCGTCGCCGGCCAGGACCGGCTCGGCGGGCGGCACCAGCCGCAGGTCGGCGCCGCGGTGCACCGAGAAGGGGACGCTCACCGGCTCGCCGGCGCCGGGACGCTGGTCGGTCACCTGCAGCGTGTACTCCCCGGGGTAGAGCCGCGGCAGCTCGCGCAGGGCGGACAGCGGGTGGGGACCGATGGGCGGTGCCGGATCGGGGCACTGGTCGGTGAGGATGAGCCGGATCAGGTCGAAGTCGAGGTCGATCTGCGGCTCGGAGAGCTGCTCGCAAACGGCCGTCTCGTCGCTGGTGACGCGCACCACCGGAGTCTCCCACCACAGGGCGGGGTTCGGCTCCACGGTCACGGTGATCTCGGCGGCGGCCGGCAGGGCGGTCAGGAGGAAGGCGAGTAGCAGCAGGGGCGGGGTCGGCGGGACTCTTCGCATCTCGAGCTCCTCGTAGGTAGCGGGCCGGGGGGCCGGCTCATGGTGCCTCAGCTTACCGCGCGCTCGCTGGCGAGCTCCTCCTCGAGCTGGGCGATCTCCCCCTCCAGCCCCTCCCACTCGCTCATCAGCTCGTCCACCTGGCCGGAGACCTTCTTCTGCTCGGTCTCCAGCTTGCGCACCTTGTCGAGCGGCGTGCGCTCGAAGTAGGTGGGGTCGCAGAACGTCTCGTTGATCTCGTGCACCCGGGCCTCCAGGCGCTCGATGGCGGCGGTGACCTCCTCGCGGCGCCGCGTCAGGCTCTTCAGGCGCTTGCGGGCCTCGAGCTCCTCCGCCTCGTCGCGCGGCGCCCGCGCCCGGTCGCGGCGCTTCTCGCGCCGCACCTTGAGCAGTACCGCTTCGGCGTCGAGGTGGTCGTCGCCGCACTTCTCCAGGTACTCCTCGTAGGTGCCGCGGAAGTCGCGCAGCCCCTCGGGCGCGATCTCGACGATGCGCTGGGCCAGGCGCGAGACGAACCAGCGATCGTGGGAGACGAAGATCAAGGTGCCGTCGTAGTCCTCGAGGGCCTTCACCAGGGCCTCGATGGCCTCGAGGTCCAGGTGGTTGGTCGGCTCGTCGAGCACCAGCACGTTGGGCAGCTCGACCATCAGGCGACAGAACACCAGGCGCGCCGCCTCGCCGCCCGACAGCGAACCGACGGCCTTCTCGGCCTCGTCGCCCG
Source organism: Thermoanaerobaculia bacterium (assembly GCA_036259255.1). Lineage (GTDB taxonomy): Bacteria > Acidobacteriota > Thermoanaerobaculia > Multivoradales > JBCCEF01 > DATACC01. The sequence continues at coordinate 2,528 of DATACC010000087.1, forward strand.
AGAACAGCATCTGGCCGAGCTTGCCGCGCACGAAGCTGATCGACTCGCCGGGGGCGGCGTCCCACAGCCAGCTCTCCACCGTCTGCTTGGCGTCGCCGAGCTGCTCGCGGTGGTCCTGGGCGAAGTAGCCGGGGTGGGCCTCGTAGCCCCACTCGGTCCTGCCGGAGTCCGGCGCCACCTGGCCCATGACGATCTTGAGCAGGGTCGACTTGCCGATGCCGTTGGGGCCGATGATCGCCACCCGGTCACCGCGCTCGACGGTGAGGGAGACGTCGGAGAGCACCACGTTGTCGCCGTAGGCCTTGGAGATCCCCTCGACGGTGAGGGCCTGCCGGCCGCTGGGGCGGCGCTGGCGGAAGCGGAAGACGGGGTAGCGCCGGGAGGTCATGGCCAGCGGCTCGAGCTCCCCGGCCATCTTCTCGATCAGCTTCACCTTGCTCTGCGCCTGGCGCGCCTTGGACGCCTTGGCGCGGAAGCGGTCGACGAAGGCCTGGTGGTCGGCGATCTGCTTCTCGCGGCGCCCGATGTCGGCCTCGCGGCGTTCGCGCTCGGCGTGCTTCGCCTCGTCGAAGGCGGTGTAGTTGCCCTTGTAGAGGATCGCCGTCTCGTAGTCCACGTCCACGATGTGGGTGCAGACGTTGTCGAGGAACCGGTGGTCGTGGGAGATCACCAGCACGGTTCCCGGGTAGGCCTCGAGGAACTTCTCGAGCCAGCGGATGGAGACGATGTCCAGGTGGTTGGTCGGCTCGTCGAGCAGCAGCACGTCGGGCCGGGCGGCGAGCACCTGGGCCAGCAGCACGCGCAGCTTGAAGCCGCCGGAGAGCGTCGACAACGGCTGGCGGTGGACCTCGGTGGGGATGCCGAGCCCCTCGAGCACCTCGGCGGCCCGCGGCTCCAGGGTGTAGCCGTCGTGGCGCAGGATCAGCTCCTCGAGGTGGGCGTAGCGGTCGGCGTCGAAGCTCTGGTCGGCGCGCTCGAGGAGGCGTTCCTTCTCGACCATGGCGTCCCACACCTCGCGATCGCCCATCATGGCGACGTCGAGGATGTCGTTGCGCTCGTACTGGAAGTGGTCCTGCTTCAGCACCCCGAGCCGCACCCGCTTGGGCAGCGAGATGGTGCCCTCGCTGGGCGGCTCCTCGCCGGTGAGGATCTTCAGGAACGTCGACTTGCCCGATCCGTTGGCCCCGACGATGCCGTAGCGGTTGCCGGGGTTGAACTGGATCGACACCCCGCTGAACAGGGTCTGGGGGCCGAAGCTCTTGCCGAGGTCGGAGACGGCGATCATGCGAAACCTGGATCCTGGAGGTCGGTGGGGGTCACGGAGGCACAGCTCGACGGTACAGGCTACAGCAACAGGACCCCGGTTCGGAACCTTCCCTCGACACCGGCCGCCGGCGCCCACCACGCTCCCGGTGGCCACCATCGCCTCGGCCAGGCAGCTCCAGGGCTCCCGGGGCGGCGCCCTCTCCACCCGGCTACGATCGGGATGCGGAAATGCGCGAGGAGGGCCGGGAGGAGCGGCGCGATGCGGCGGTCAAGGGGCAGTCAGGGCGGGATCGAGACCCGCTCGCAAGATTCCCCCCTGCTGCACGCGGAATCCCGGTGCGAATCGCAACTCCTCGCCGGCGCGCAGGACGAGTTGCCCGCCCGGCGCCACCAGCGTTCCCGAGCCGACCGTGATGACGCGGCATGCCTCGAAGACCTGGGGCTGGTCGATCACCTCCGACGCAAGCACCAGCTCCGCGGGTGAGTCGCAGTCCCGGGAGCGCACATGCAACGAGTAGCGGGTGCGCTGAGAAGCCGGGGCAGACGCTCGCGCGTCGATCCGCAGCGAAAAGGTTCCGCTGAACGGCGCCGTCCACAGGTGCGAGCCGCCCACCGTCCAGCCGAATCCCTGGCTGCACTGGGCATCCCAGACGCTCAGGATCGGATCGACGTTGCCGGGGGTGAACAGCACCTCGTAGCTGCGGCCGGCTTCCGCCTCGAAGGTCATGCGCTCCTTGCCGTTGGCGCAGAGCATGCGGGTCTGGGTCTCCGCGAGGGCGATGGGTTTGGCCTCGTCGCAGCGGTCGTCCGGCTCGTAGGGACGAGGCCAGGGATTCCGCCCAACCTCGCCCGTGCGGCAGCGCCTGTGATCGAGAGCACTCGGAACCCTCCCTCCCGGACAATTCATGTTAGAAGAGTTCTCTAAGGTACCACCTCGGGTCGAGGCAACCGTCCCCTCGAACAACCTCGAGGAAATCCTTTCCCGCTGTGGACCGTTGTTTGCAGCTTGCACCGGGATGTGGCGCGGATTTCGAGCACTGCTCGGAGTTTACGCCCGGACGACAGGACGACGATGCCGAGACGACGACAGAGGGACGAGGGGCGCCGCGTGGGGGTGGGGGAGGTGCTGCGCAGCCGCAAGGCGCGCCTGGTGCTCCTCGCCGTGTTCGTGGTGCTGGTGGCCGTCGGGGCCTGGCTGATCCAGCCGTTTTGGCAGCTCTCCGGCCAATTCGCCGACCAGCCGGTGCGCCAGCCGTCGCGCCTCTACGCCCAGCCGACGACGCTCGCCGTAGGCGAGCGCCTGGAGCCCGATGCCGTGGTCGAGGAACTGCGCATCCTGGGCTACCGGCCGGCGCCGGACGGGGCGCCACCTCCGGGTACCTACCATCGCGGCCAGGGCTCCCTGGTCGTCCACCTGCGGCGCTTCCCGACGCCCAAGGGGCCCGGCGGGGGCGTGGTGCTCGAGATCGGGCACAACGGGCGCCGTGTCGAACGGCTGGTGCTCGCCGGCTCGCCGGTGGAGCGGGCCTGGCTCGAGCCGGTGCTGCTCGCCTCCTACTACAGCGATCAGCTCGAGGAGCGCCGGCCGGTGCTCGTCGACGAGGTGCCGGAGCACCTCATCGAGGCGGTGCTCGCCGCCGAGGACGCCAACTTCTTCCATCACGGCGGCATCTCGCCCACCGGCATCGCCCGCGCCGCGTGGCGCAACCTGCGCGGCGGCGAGGTGAGCCAGGGCGGCTCGACCCTGACCCAGCAGCTGGTCAAGAACCTCTACCTCACCCACGAGCGCACCTTCTCGCGCAAGGCCCGGGAGGCGGTGCTGGCGGTGCTGCTCGAGGCCCGCTACTCGAAGCGTCAGATCCTCCAGGCCTACTTCAACGAGATCTACATGGGCGCCAGCAACGGCGTCAACCTGCTCGGCCTCGGGGCGGCGGCGCGGGCCTACTTCGGCAAGGACGTCACCGAGCTCGACCTCAACGAGGCCGCCACCCTGGCCGGCATCATCCAGTCGCCGGCGAGCTACGACCCGACGGTGCACCCCGAGGCGGCCCGCGAGCGGCGCGACTGGGTGCTGGGCCGCATGATCGAGGTGGGCCTCGCCGACGAGCGGGACGCCGCCGTGGCGGTCGCCGCCGAGGTGCCGGTCGACCCGCGCCCCCTGCCGCGGCGCCGGGCACCCTACTTCGCCGAGATGGTGCGCCGCGAGCTCGCCGAGCGCCACGGCGTCGAGGCCCTGGAGGACGCCGGATACCAGGTGCTCTCCACCGTCGACTGGCGCGACCAGCAGAAGGCCCAGGAGGCGGTGGAGTGGGGCGTCGAGGCCCTCGAGGAGGGTTGGGAGAAGAACCACGCGGGAGATGCGCCGCTGCAGGCGGCGCTGGTGTCGGTGGACCCGGATACCGGCGGCATCCTCGCCTACGTCGGCGGGCGCAACTACGGCGGCAGCCAGTTCGACCGCCTCGGTCAGGCGATGCGTCAGCCCGGCAGCGCCTTCAAGCCGGTGGTCTACGCCGCCGCCTTCGAAACCGGCGCGGCCACCCCGGCGAGCTTCCTGGAGGACGCGCCCCTCACCCTGCGGCTCGCCGGCACCCGGCCGTGGAGCCCCCAGAACTCCGACCGGTCGTTCCGCGGCTGGGTCACCGCCCGCGCCGCGCTGGAGGACAGCCTCAACGTGCCGACGGCGCGCCTGGCCCTCGACACCGGCCTCGACCGGGTGGTGGCGACCGCCCGCGCCCTGGGGGTCGACGCGCCGCTCCAGCCGGTGCCGTCCATCGCCCTGGGCGCCTTCGAGCTCACTCCCCTGGAGCTGGCGCAGGTCTACGCCACGTTCGCCGCTGGCGGCGAGAAGCCGCCGCTCCACGCGGTGGACGCGGTGCTCGACGTCGAGGGCCAACCGCTCGCCGGCCGCCGCCTGCCGCCGCCGCAGCAGGTGATCGCTCCCGAGACGGCGTATCTCGTCACCTCGGTGCTCCAGGGCGTGCTCGACCGCGGCACCGCGGCCTCGGCGCGCCGCCAAGGGGTCCAGGGGCCGCTGGCCGGCAAGACCGGCACCACCAACAGCCGGCGCGACAGCTGGTTCGCCGGCTACTCGCCGGATCGCACGACGGTGGTCTGGGTGGGCTACGACGACAACAGCCGCACCAACCTCTCCGGCACCCGGGCGGCGGTGCCGATCTGGTCGCGCTTCGCCGTGGCGGTGCGGCCGCCCGGCGGCTACCGCAACTTCGACCAGCCCCCCGGCGTGGTGACGGCGGTGATCGATCCCACCACCGGCCTGCTGGCCACCGACCTGTGCCCGCGGCGCATCACCGAGGTGTTTCCCCGCGGACAGGTGCCGGACCGGGTGTGCCACGTGCACCAGCGCTACCAGTGGCCGTGGGATGAGCGACGGGGCGGCTACCGCGACGGGGACGAGGTGGCCGACGGCCGGGACGGCCGGCGCGACGGTAGCCTGCCGGAGGTGATCCGGGGCGAGGACCTGGACCGCGCGGAGGAGCCGGCCGCGGCGGCCGAGCCGGAGCGCGAGGAGCGCCGCCGCGGCGGGGTGCGCGGCTTCTTCCGCCGCATCTTCGGCGGCGACGAGGAGGATCGGGACCGCGACGGCGGCAACGAGGAGGGCGGCGACGGCGGCTGATACCGCCCGCGCCGCCCCGGGTCCCCCCGTCAGCCCTG
>DATACC010000088.1:0-10219 GCA_036259255.1 Thermoanaerobaculia bacterium
GCCGGGCGCGCAACGAGCTGGGCGGCGACGCCAACGCCAAGCTGCTGATCGCCAACAGCGTCGAGCTGGCCAACGCGGTGTTCGCCGACAGCGGGATCGCGGTACGCCTGGAGCTCGCCGGGGCGGTGCACCACGACCTGCCCGGCGGCGACAGCGTCACCGCGGTGTTCGAGTACCTGCGCACCCAGCCGGCGGTCAACGCCCTGCGCCGCCAGCACCAGGCCGACGTGGTGGGCGCCTTCGTCTCCGAGGGGACGGCCTACTGCGGCGTCGGCTCGCTCTACAGCGGCGGCGTCGACGATGCCTTCCACGTGGTGTCGTGGAGCTGCGCCCAGGGCAACCTGTCCTACCCCCACGAGGTGGGACACAACCTGAGCGCCCACCACAACCCGGAGAACGCCGAGGGCGGCAAACCCACCTCGCGGGCCCACTACGTTTGCGGCGAGTTCCGCACGGTGATGGGCTACCCCGATCCGTGCAGCGGCTACACGCCTCGGGTGGCGCTGTTCTCCAACCCCACGAAGACGTGGGCGGGCCAGCCGGCGGGCATCCCCGGCCAGCGCGACAACGCGACCTCGATGAACCAGGCGAGCCCGACCGTGGCGCTCTTTGCCGAGTCGGCCTTCTCCGATCGCTCGGCCTGCGTGCCTGGTGACTCCACCCTGTGCCTCGCCGGCGGCCGCTTCGAGGTCCGGATGGACTGGCAGGACGGCGAGACCCTGCGCCAGGCCCGGGCGGTGGCGATGAGCGACGAGAGCGGTTACTTCTGGTTCTTCCGCGACGGCAATGTCGAGGTGTTGACCAAGGTGATCGACGGCTGCGCCGCCAACAGCCACTACTGGTCGTTCCTCACCGGCCTTACCGACCGCGGCTTCGAGGTGACGGTGCGAGACACCAAGAGCGGCCTGTCGCGCTCCTACAGCAACACCAAGGGCCAGGCCTTCGTCCCTGTCCAGGACACCGGCGCCTTCCCGACCTGCGCCTGACCCACGACCCGGCGTCTCCTCCCTCGCCCCCGCTCGCCTCGACGGCGGGCGGGGGCTTTCTCGTCTCACGGAAAGCCGTTCTCGTTCTAGGGCGTCGAGCCGCGACGCCCCGGGCGGGGCGGATCGTCCGCGAGGTGGATCAGCCGCTCCACTGGCGCGTAGGCGTCGGTGAGGACGGGGACGCCGGAGAGATCGCGCGGCGGCTCGGCCCGCAGCTCGAGCAGCTCGGTCAGGGAGGGATCGAAGCGGGTGTGGCGATCGAGGCTCTCGGCGCGCCGGGCGAGAACCGCGGCGCCGGGCGACGCCTCCTCGGTGGCGAACAGCAGGAGGTTGCCGGACCGCGGCGCCTGGAAGGTGTGAACGGTGGGAAAGGCGCCGGCCAGGGTGCGGTAGATGGCGCGGGGGAAGGGTTGGTCGAGGCCGGTCGCCAGGTTGACGGCCAGTACGCCGCCGCCGGACAGCCGCGAGCGGGCCAGGTCCAGGAACTCCCGCGTCGTCAGGTGGAACGGCACCGAGAGGCCGATGTAGGTGTCGACCACCACCAGGTCCCAGCGCTCCGCGGTCTCCTCCAGGAAGCGCCGTGCGTCCGCCACGTGTACCGCCACGCCCTCGCCGTCCCGGAATCCCATGTGGCGGCGCGCCATCTCCGGCACCGCCGGGTCGACGTCGACGAAGTCGACGGCGAGCCGCGGCCACGACGCGCGCAGGTAGGCGGCCACGTTGCCGCCGCCCATGCCGAGGATCAGCACCCGCTCGATGGCGGGCGCCAGCAGCCAGGCGGCGGGGAGCACCCGCGGGTAGCTCATCGCCAGCTCGCCGGCCGCGCCGCCGTCCCCGGACAGGGTGACGGCGCCGTGCACCACGCCGTCCGACTCCAGCCAGCGCACGCCGCCGCGGTCGACCACCCGCAGGGTCTGGTACGGCGTCACCCGCTCTTCGACCAGGCCCTCGCCGGAGCCCGCCGGCAGCGGCCGGGCGATCACGGCCAGCAACAGCAGGAGGGCGGCGAGAGCCGTGGCGCCGCGATGGCGGCGGACGTCGCCGGCGAGCGCCACCAGGGCGGTGGCGGCGCAGGCGGCGAGCACCAGGGCGAGCGCCGACCCGATCGCGAAGCGGGGGATCAGCACGAAGGTGCAGCCGAGGGTGCCGGCCAGGCTGCCGGCCGTCGACAGCGCGTACAACCGCCCGGCGGTGTGGCCGATGCGGTCGAGGTCGCGGGCGGCGAGGCGCACCGCGTAGGGCGAGATGGTGGCCAGCAGGACGCTCGGCACGGCGAACAGCACCGCCGCGGCGAGCAGGGTGCCGCCGGGGCCACCGCCGCTCCAGCGGCCGACGGCGTCGGTGATCCGGGCGCCGCCGACCAGCAGCACCGCCTGGGCCGCCGCGGCCGCCACCACCACCTGGCCGAGGCCGCCGAGGGACGGGTCGCGATCCGCCCGCCGTCCGCCCCACCAGTAGCCGAGAGCGAGCGCGGCCAGGAAGACGCTGATCACCGAGCCCCACACGTAGACGCTGCTGCCGAAGTGCGGCGCCAGGATACGGCTCGACAGGATCTCGAGCGCCATCAGCACGGCACCGCCGGCGAAGACGACCCACTGGAGCTGCAGCCGCCGGGCCATGTCGCATGATCGCACAGCGCTGGCGCGGGAATTTCCGGGTGGAGCGTAGGACTTTCCGAAGCCGTCCGGGCACCGGCTCGGGCGGCGGGACGACGACGACGAACGGGGGAGAGCGGGATGAAGCATCGACGCAAGGCGACCGCGGCCAGCGGTGGGCTGCTGCTGGCCCTGCCGGCCGGGCTGCCGGCGACGGCCGAGATCGGCTGCGCGGGGTGGGGGCTCCGCGGCGGCGTGGTGCTGCCGACCCGGGGCTTCGCTCCCGCCTCCCTGCTGGGGGGGTCCTCCTTCTAGGGAGGTGCCACGAGGATCGTTCGATGGCCGTCGCCGAGCCCGCCACCGCCGCTTTCGCCGCCGCCGCGCCCTCCCGGCGCGGTGTGACGCGGCCGTTGTCGGTGGCGCCGATGATGGACCGCACCGACCGCCACTTCCGTGCGCTGCTGCGGCGCATCACCCGGCGCACCCTGCTCTACAGCGAGATGATCACCGCCGGTGCCGTGCTCCACGGCGACCGCGACCACCTGCTGGGCCACGCTCCCGAGGAGCGGCCGCTGGCCCTGCAGCTCGGCGGCGACGATCCGGCGGAGCTCGCGGCCTGCGCCCGCATCGCCGAGGCGTGGGGTTACGACGAGGTGAACCTCAACGTCGGCTGCCCCAGCGACCGGGTGCAGAAGGGCCGCTTCGGGGCCTGCCTGATGGCGGAGCCGGAGCGCGTCGCCGCGGCGGTGGCGGCGATGCGCGGCGCCTGCGCCCTGCCGGTGACGGTGAAGCACCGCATCGGGATCGACGAGCTCGACCGCTACGAGGACATGGAACGCTTCGTCGCCGTGGTGGCCGCCGCCGGCTGCGACCGCTTCAGCGTCCACGCCCGGAAGGCCTGGCTCTCCGGGCTGTCGCCGAAGGAGAACCGCTCGGTGCCGCCGCTGCGCTACGCGGAGGTCTACCGCCTGAAGCGCGAGCATCCCGAGCTGGCCATCGAGATCAACGGCGGGGTGGCGGACCTCGCGGCCGCGGCGGAGCACCTGGACCACGTCGACGCGGTGATGATCGGCCGTGCCGCCTACGACGATCCCTACCTCTTCGCCACCGCCGACGCCCGCTTCTTCGCCGACCCGGCGCCGCCGCCCACCCGCCGGGAGGTGGCGGAGGGGCTGATCGACTACGCCGCCGGGCAGGTCGCCCGCGGGGCGCTGCTCAAGCACGTCGCCCGCCACGCCCTGGGTCTGTTCGCCGGCCGGCCCGGTGCCCGGGCCTGGAAGCGCCACCTGGCGGAGAACGCCCACCGCGAGGGCGCCGGGGCGGAGGTCCTGCGGCAGGCGATGGAGAAGGTGCCGGCCCACGTGCTCGCCGAGCGCCCGGCGGTGTGACCCGGCACCTTCCCGGTCAGGAGTCTTCTACTCGCAGAGCGCGTCGCGGAAGCCGGAGTCGTTGACCAGGGCCGCCAGAGCCTTGTCGAGGGCGTGGTTGACGGTCTCCTGGTAGTTGAGCGCCGAGCCCGGCTTGCCGTAGTTCTCGGCGAAGCCGTCCTTGGTGGCCGACCAGTCGGCGCCGCCGCCGGTGACCGCGGCGCGGATCACCACCTTGCCGTCGTACTCCGCCTGCCGGTACACCTGCTCGTCGGTGGCCACCGACTGCAGCTCGATGCGGATCGTGTGGCCGCTGCCGGAGTCCTGCTCGACGGCGGCGAGCTCCAGCGCCTTCTCGGCCGCCTCGCGCAGCCACGCCTCGGCGTCGCCCTCCATCGCCACGTCGTAGCGCGTGCCCCCCTCCTCGAGGTAGCGCTGGCCCACCTTGCTGCGGTCGCTGCGGCCGTCGGCCACCTCCAGGGTGGCGTAGGCGGCGCAGTCGGGTGCGGCGTTCACGTCGACCATCTCGCCCATGTAGCGGTAGGAGGCGGGGAAGGTGGTCGGCTCGAGGTCCGAGGGGGCGCAGGCGAAGCCCAGCAGCGCCACCAGGACCAGGCAGGCGAGGCTCTGTTTCGTGCTCATCGGGAAAGCTCCTCTTGCATTCATGGAAGTTGGGGCCGGAGGGACCGGCACCCGGGGCTCGAAGCCTAGCAAGCAAGTGGCTACGCCGGGTCGGCCAGGGCCGTCGCGGGCTCGGCGGCCTCGGCGGCCTCGGCCGCTGCGCTCCGGGGGCGGATCGGTGCCGGGCGCGACAGGTCGACGTTCCGGTGGAGCGGGCGGCGCAGCAGGACGCCCACTTCAAGGCGCAGCCAGAGGCGCAGGCCGGCCAGCAGCATCGGCAGGGCACCGAGGCCGAGGCTCGGGGTCGGCCCATAGAGGCGCCAGCCGGCGTTGCGCCGGCCGTAGCCGCCGGCCCCACGGCGGAAGCGGGCGACGCGCACCAGCCGGCGGCGCAGGAAGTCGAGCAGGTGGAACGCCGCCTCGGAGCCCCGGTTGCGCAGGCCGAAGCTCGGGTTGGCGATCGACTCCGGCAGCCGGTACACCGGCGTGACGATGCCGAAGTAGTAGAGGGCGGTGTCCAGCAGGTAGGCGCAGGCGGTCAGCTCGGCGTCGCCCATCAGCTCGTACTTGTCGCGGTAGAGGGCCTGCAGCCAGCGCTCGTAGGAGCGCGAGAAACGGTCGTTGTGGGCGCCGACGGCGGCCTCCAGGGCGGCACCGTCCAGGCGGCCGGCGAGGTCGGCGGCCACCAGGTTCACCGTGGCGGTGACGCTCATCGCCAGGTGGTCGAGGCCCGGGCTGTAGTAGGGGTCGATGAAGCTGCCGGCGTCGCCCACCAGGGCCCAGCCGCGGTCCGCATACCGGGTGCTGCGGTAGGGCAGGTGGCGGTAGGACAGGAAGTCGCCGGGCACCGGCTCGGCACCGGCCAGCAGCTCGCGCAGGCCGGGCACGGCGGCGAGGAACGCGCGGTAGCGCTCGGCGAGGGAGCCGGCCTCGGCCTCGCCCGCCCCGCGGCCGCCGGCCGCCGGCAGCTCGAACAGGTCGCGATCGTAGACCAGGCCGATGCTGGTGTCGCCGCCGGCCAGCGGGATCACCCAGCACCACCACCCATAGCCGCAGTAGTGGTTGGTGGCGTTGCGGCGCAGGGCCTCGACCGGCCGCAGGCCGGCGGTGGTGGCCGCGTCGTCGACGTCGGCGACGCCGCGCCAGCGGGACCACAGGGCCGTGGTGCGCACGTCGTCGACGCTCTGGAGCAGCCCGAGGCGGCGGGCAACGAAGGTCTGGCGGCCGGAGGCGTCGATCACCCAGCGGGTGGTGACCTCGCGCTCGTCGTGCTGCGGCCCGGCACCCTGCCCGGTGCCCTGCCCTGCGCCCAGCCGCAGCCGGCTCACCGGCCAGCCCGGCTCGTGGGCGACGACCTTGGCGGGCCGCGCCACCTCGCAGCCGGCGGCGCGGGCGGCGTCGAGCATCGATTCGTCGAGGCGGGAGCGGTCGAGCTGGTAGCTCGGCACCGGCGGCGTGCGGGCCGGGCCGATCTCGGTCATCTCGCCGAGCGGCTGCTCGGGCCGGTCGCTGAACCAGTAGCGCAGCCCGTGCTTCGGCAGGTGCTCGCGCGCCAGCAGCTCGGCCTGGCCGAGAAGCTGCTCCAGGAAGTAGGCCGAGGTCTCCACCGTGGCCTCGCCGACCTTGCGGCCGAACCGCTCCTGGCGCTCGACCACGAGCACCCGGGCCGCCGGCAGCTCCCGCCGCAGCAGCAGGGCGGTGGCCGCGCCGGCCAGGGCACCACCGAGGACGACCACGTCGTAGTCGGTGGGGCTGGGCAGCGGGTCGGCGGAAGTGGCGTGGGAGAGAGACACGGCGGCAGGGGAGCCCCGAGTCTAGATCGCTGGCTGGCGCCCCGACAAGCCGGCCAGCCGTTCCTCTCGACATCAGTTCCTGGAGTCGTCGACCGCCGGGCCTAACCTTTCGGCTCGGTCCGGTCGTCGTCGCCCGGGGTGCCACCGAACCAGCCGCTGGACTCCGGCTGAGCGAACTGGTGGCACTTGGCACCCTCGCACTGCCAGCGGAGTCGTCCCTCGATCGCCACCCCCTCCTCGAGGACGTGCAAGGGCTGCCCGCACTCCGGACAGGTTCGGCGTGCCGGTGCAAACCCGCATCAGTCAAGCGTTTGTGGGGACGTCGCCGGAGGTGTCCCCGGGCGCGGGCGGCGGCGGGCGAGCAGGAGGACGTTGGCGAAGGGGGTGCCGGCGCCGCCCTCGACCGAGTCGACCTCCAGGCCGTGGCGCTCCAGCAGCTCCTCCCACTCGCCGCGGGTGCGGTAGTGGAAGCGCTGGCGCCAGTGACCGCGGCTCAGCGCGCGCAGGCGCTCGGCCAGGCGCACCCGGCCGAAGCCGCCCCCCGCCGCGGCGTCGGCCTCGCGCACGATGAGCAGACCCCGGGGGCCGAGGGCCCGCGCCGTCCGCGCCAGCAGGTCCTCCTGGGTTTCGGCCGGCAGGTAGTGGAGGACGTCGAGCAGCACCGCTGTCGAGCAGGGCGGAACCTCGCACTGGGCGAGGTCGGCGCGGGTGATCTTCGCCGCCGCCCGCAGCGCCCGCCGGGCCACCCGCACCGCGCTCACGGCGAGCTCGATGCCGTGGAGCTCCATGCCGGTGGGCGCCGCCGGCCGGCTGCGCTGCTCGGGAGGCGTGCTGCGCCACTCCTCGACCGGCGCCGAGAGCAGGGCGAGCAGGATGCCGCGGCCACAGCCGAGGTCGACCAGGGTTCCGGGCCGCGGCAACAGGCCGAGGTCGAGGATCTGCCGGTACACCGGGTCGAAGCGCAACTTGCCGCGCACGAACTCCCAGTGGCGGATGCCGGCCTCCAGGTAGGGCTCGGCCGCCGCCTCGCGCAGGTCGGCGAACTCGCGGTCCATTCCGGTGCGGCCGCCGAGCACCCAGGTCAGCGCCGCCAGCGCGCCGCCGAGCACCAGGCCCAGCACCGTGCTGCCGAGCAGGATGTCGCGGCCGAGGTCGAGCAGGTCGAGATCGCGCAGGTTTTCGAGGCTCACCGGCGGCCAGGTGCCGGTGAGCAGCCAGTGCCCCAGCCGGGCCTCGATCCACAGCAGGAAGGGCAGGGTGAACGGGTTGTTGATGTTGGCGGCGAAGTAGGTGATGCCGCGGTTGAGCCGCAGCACCCGCGCCGCGATGGTGGACAGCGCCAGGTGCAGGCCGTAGACGGGGAACACCCCGATGAAGGTGCCGAGCCCCACCGCCAGCGCCCGGCGCACCGGAGTGCCGCCCTCGGTGCGCAGGCGGACGTGGAGATCCTGCAGCCGGCGGCGCGCGTCGCGGCGGCCGCGCACGGCCGTGCCGGCGTACGTGGGCAGGGCAGGCGACGGCGGAGGAGCAATTTCGGCCGCGGCCTCCGGTCCACAAGGCGCCGGAGTCGGCACGTCCCGCCCGGGGAGAGTCTCGCGCGCGGCGTCGCCCGCAGGATCGCGGCCGCCGGCGGTCGCCCGAGGGGGCGTGGCGCCGCCCCCGGTCGCCGGCCGACCCGCCAGTTTGCGGCTCATGGCGCCCTCCTCACCGCACCCTCTCGTCGGACTCCGCCGGCCGCGACCTCCCCCTCGACCCGTCGCCGGGCACGCACGCCCGGTCGGGAAGGGGCAGCGCCGTGAGCCCCCGCTCGGTGATTGCCGCGAGCACCGCCGGCAGCGCGGCGAGGACCACCGGCCGGCCGTCCGGCGTCGGCGCGGAGCGGCCGTCGTGGAGCAGCAGCACGTCGCCGGCGGCCAGCCGGGCGGTCAACCGTCGCGCCACCCGCTGGGGCGAGCCGTCCACCGTGTCGAGCCCGCGCCGGGTCCAGGTGGCGAGCGCCAGGCCGCAGCCGGCGAGCACGCCGGGCAGCACCGGGCTGCGCATTCCCGCCGGCGTGCGGAACCACGTCGGCGCCCGCCCGGCGAGGGCGGTGAGCCTCCGCTGCGCGCGCGCTACCTCCCGTCGCATCGCCCAGGGCCCGTGCAGCGCGAAGCCGTTCCAGTGGCGGTACGTGTGGTTCTCCACGCGGTGCCCTCGCTGCACGATCTCCGCCACCAGGGCGGGGTGCGCCTCGGCCCGGCGGCCGATCAGGAAGAAGCTGGCGCGGGCACCGTGGGCGGCGAGGAGATCGAGCACGGCGGGGGTGACCCGCGGGTCGGGGCCGTCGTCGAAGGTCAGCGCCACCTCGCCGCGGGCGGCGGCGGCGGCGGGCAGGCGGACGAGGTTGGGTCCGAGGCCCGGCGCCCGCGGCAGCAGCGAGAGGCCGGCCATCACCAGGTGGTCGGAGACCGACGCCGCCACCGCCCAGCGCCAGTGCCGCGGCGCGGCGGCGACGAGAGCGAGGGCCGCCACGTGGACGGCCGCCGAAACCGGCAGCAGCCGCCCCGGAAGCCAGCGTGCGAGAGCCCCGCGCAGGCCGGGTGCGCCCGTGGTGGAGGACCCCGAGGGGGAGGTCATGGTGGGAGGAGCCGTCAGCCGCCGGTTCCGGCCGCGCGTTCTAGCCGCTCCCGTGGCACCAGCGAAGCGAGGGCGGCGCGGTCCACCTTGCCACGGTCGGTGCGCGGCAGGTCGTCGACCAGGATCACGCTGCGCGGCACCTTGTGGTCGGCGAGGTGCTCGCGGCACCAGGAGAGCACGTCCTCGGCGTGCAGCGTGCCCGGGCGGCAGGCGATGACCGCGCGCACGATCTGCTCGCGCTGGTCGCCGCCGGGAGCCGGCAGCACGTGCACCTCGTCCACGGCACCGAGGTCGGAGAGCACGCGCTCCACCTCCTTCGGGTTGACCTTCCGTCCCTTGACGTTGATCAGGTCGTTGAGCCGGCCCACCAGGGCGAGCTCGCCGTCGCGCCAGCAGGCCAGGTCGTCGGTGGCGTAGCGCCCGCCGCCGAGCCTCCGGCCCTCGCCGGGTAGGTAGCCGAGGGCCACGGCCGGCGAGCGCACGACCACCCGGCCCTCCTCCTCCAGGGTGACGCTCACCCCCTCCACGGGAGTGCCGACGGTGCCGCGCTCGGCGGCCGAGCCCTCGCGGTCGTAGCAGATGCCGCCGCTCTCGCTGGCGCCGTAGAAGACGTGCACCGGCTGCCCGTAGCGCTCCCGGAAGCGGCGCGAGGTCTCCGGCGGCAGCGGTGCCCCGGCGGAGAGCACCAGCCGCAGGCTCGGCGGCAGCGGCGGCGGATCGGCGAGGCGGGCGAGGCCGCCGAGGTAGGCCGGCACGGTGGGGAACACGGTGGCGCCGGCGTGGGCTGCCGCGGCCAGCGGCCCGAACGGCCCCTCCTCGCCCGGCAACACCAGCAGTGTGCCGCGGGTGAGCGCGGGCACCACCAGGCTGGACAGGCCGTAGGAGTGGGAGAACGGGATCGCCGAGAGCAGGCGGTCCTGGGGCGTGATGCCCATGGTGGCGGTCAGCGCCCGGTCGTCGGCGAGCAGCGCCTCCATCGGCGTCGCGATGCCGCGAGCGGCGCCGGTGGAGCCGGAGGAGAGCTTGATGATGGCGGTGCCGGGCGGCACCTGGTGCGTCTCCGCGTCGCCGTCGCCCTCGGCCTCCGGCGCCAGGGGCACCAGCTCCCAGTCCCCGCGGCCCGCGGCCCCGGGAGCGCCCGGAGAGCCCTCGCCGGGCCAGGGGGCGCCGCAGACCAGGGCCCAGCGGGCGCCGACCTCGCCCGCGACCCGGCGGCGCTCGGCCGGCGGCGTGCGGCGGTC
>DATACC010000089.1:0-8187 GCA_036259255.1 Thermoanaerobaculia bacterium
GCGGTCCAGGGGCGTCAGCGCCGGCGCAGCGCAAGATCCGTGGGAGTCCGACGCCGAGGGCGCGCCGGCGGTGCCGAGCGGGGCTCCCCCCGAATCTTCACCGACAGCCCCGCGTCCCCTGGACCGCCGCCACCACCCGCCCAGCGGAACGGCCGCCCCTCCCGCCGGCCCGAAACCCCCATGCTAAAGTGCCCGCCACCATGCCCCAGCGCATCCTGAGCCGAGAGCACGAAGAGCTCCTCGCCCGGGAGCGGTCCCAGCTCGGCGAGCTGCAGGTGGCCCTCGCCCGGTTCGACGCGGCGGAGGGCGACCAGAAGACCCTGAAGCAGGCCGTCGCACGGCTCGACGAGCTGTTCCTGCTGGTGGTCGCCGGCGAGTTCAACGCCGGCAAGAGCGCCTTCATCAACGCCCTGGTCGGGCAGGCGGTGCTCGAGGAAGGCGTCACCCCCACGACGCAGCGGATCCACCTGCTCAAGCACGGCGACGAGGTGACCCGTACCAGCGAGGGCGCCCTGGAGGTGGTCACCGCGCCGCTCGAGCTGCTGCGCGACATCCACATCGTCGACACGCCGGGCACCAACGCGATCCACCGCGAGCACGAGGCGCTCACCCGCGAGTTCGTGCCGAGCTCGGACCTGGTGCTCTTCGTCACCTCCGCCGACCGGCCGTTCACCGAGAGCGAGCGCGCCTTCCTGGAGCAGATCCGCGGCTGGGGCAAGAAGGTGGTGGTGGTGGTGAACAAGGTGGACCTCGTCCTGCGCGAGGAGGACGTGCAGCGGATCGAGAGCTTCATCACCGACAACGCCCACGCCCTGCTCGGCTTCACGCCGGCCATCTTCTTCGTCTCGGCCCGCCAGGCGCTCGCCGCCCGCGGCATCGAAGACGGCGAGGAGCGCGAGCGCCGGCTCGAGGAGAGCCGCTTCCCGGCCCTCGAGCGGTACCTGGTGCGCACGCTCGACGAGGGCGAGCGGGTGCGCCTGAAGCTCCTCAACCCGCTCGGGGTCGGCGAGCGGCTGGCGGGCCGGTACCTGGAGGTGGTCGAGGGCCGCCGCGGCCTGCTGCGCGACGACTTCGCCACCCTCGAGGACGTCGAGCGTCAGCTCGAGGTCTACCGCCAGGATCTCGGCCGCGAGTTCCGCTACCGGCTGGCCGACGTCGAGAAGGTGCTGCACGAGGTCGAAGGCCGCGGCATCGAGTTCTTCGACGACACGGTGCGCCTCGGCCGCGTCTTCGATCTCCTCAACAAGGAGCGCATCAAGGCCGAGTACGAGCGCCGCGTGCTGGCCGACGCGCCGCGCCAGATCGAAACCAAGGTGCAGGAGATCATCGACTGGCTGGTGGCCGCCGAGCTGCGCCAGTGGCAGGCGGTGATGGATCACCTCGCGCGCCGCAAGCACGAGCACGCCGACCGCATCGTCGGCCAGGCCGGCGGCAGCTTCGACTACGACCGCTCGCGGCTGATCGAGAAAGTGGGCGGCACGGCGCGGCGCAGCATCGAGGGCTTCGACCGCCAGCGCGAGGCGGCGCGGCTCGCCGACTCGGTGCAGAGCTCGGTGGCCGGCCTGGCGCTGCTCGAGGTGGGCGCCGTCGGGCTCGGCGCCACGGTGGCGGCCCTCGCCACCTCGACGGTGGTCGACGTCACCGGCCTGCTCGCCGCCACCACCCTGGCGGTGCTCGGCTTCGCCGTCCTCCCCCACCGCCGCCAGCGCGCCAAGACCGAGCTCCGGGACAAGCTCGGCACTCTGCGCGAGGAACTGATGCGCACGCTGACCGGCCAGTTCGACGAGGAGGTGAAGCGGTCGCTGGCGCGCATCGAGGAGGCGATGGCGCCCTACACCCGCTTCGTACGGGCCGAGGGCGGCCGCCTCGACGAGCAGCGCGACGAGCTCCAGCGCCTCGGTGGGGAGCTCGCCACCCTGCGCAGCCGCATCGAACGGCTGGCCTGACGGCCACGGCCGGCGGCAGCCGCCGGTCGCTCCCTGCCTCCGCGCAGGCATCGATCTTGTACGGGGTGTGGGGGCGCAGGAGCTTCTCTTCGAGAAAGGACCCGGCCATCACCACCGACCCGACCCGCCGCCGCGAACACGACCCGGACGCCGGGGCCCGTTCGTTCTGGGAGTCCGCCCGCGAGTACATGGACCGCCGGCTGCTGTTCGTCTTCCTGTTCGGCGTCGCCAGCGGCTATCCGTGGGTGCTGATCAGCTCGGCGATGACCCTGCGCCTCGCCCAGGCCGATCTCAGCCGCTCGGCGATCGGCGTCTTCGGCATCGTCACCGCCGCCTACGCCATCAACTTCCTCTGGGCGCCGTTCGTCGACCGGCTGCTGATCCCCGGCCTCGGCCGCCTGCTGGGACCGCGGCGGGACTGGATGCTCGTCATGCAGACGCTGCTGGCGCTGGGGACCGTGGGGCTGGCCTTCGCCGACCCCCGGATGAGCCTGACGCTGCTGAGCGTCTGCGCGCTGGTGGTGGCCTTCTCCTCGGCCACCCAGGACGTGGTGATCGACGCCTACCGCATCGAGATCATCCCGCGCCACGAGCCGGCGAAGATCTCCCACGCCGCGGCGATGGCGACGGCGGGCTGGTGGACGGGCTTCGGCCTGCTGGGCTCGATCCCGTTCTTCCTCATCGACCGCGAGGGTTGGGACTGGCAGCGCGTCTACCTGGTGCTGGCGGGTCTGTGGATCCCGCTGATGCTGGCGGTGCTCCTGGCGCCCCGGTCGCGCCAGCGGCGCGAGAAGTTCGCCGAGGCCGAGGCGAGGTACGAGGCGGCCCTGGGCCAGATCGAGAACCCCAGCGCCTGGAAGCGGATGACCGCCTGGTTCGCCGTCACCCTGGTCGAGCCGCTCCGCGAGTTCCTGGTGCGGGTGGGCCCGAAGCTCGCCTGGAGCGTGCTCGTGTTCGTCTTCCTGTTCAAGATCGGCGAGGCATTCCTCGGCCGCATGTCGGTCGTCTTCTACGAGGAGATCGGTTACACCCCCACCCAGATCGCGACCTACTCGAAGCTCATCGGGGGCGCCGCCACCGTCGGGTTCTCGGTGTTGGCCAGCGTGGTCAACGCCCGCTTCGGACTGATCCGCGGCCTGCTGCTGGGCGGCCTCGCGATGGCCGCCTCGAACCTGATGTACACGTGGATCGCCTGGACGGGACCGGTGGAGTGGCTCTACGGCGTGACGGTGATCGTCGACAGCTTCACCTCGGCCTTCTCCACCGTCGCCTTCGTCGCCTTCATCTCGTACCTGACGAGCCACACCTTCACGGCCACCCAGTACGCCCTGCTCGCCTCCCTCGGCAACTTCGGCCGCACCACGATGTCGGGCTTCAGCGGCTTCATGGTCGACGCCCTGGGCGGCAACTGGGGACTGTTCTTCATCATCACCGCCCTGATGGTGACTCCCAGCCTCCTGCTGCTCATCTACGTCCGCCGCCAGCTCCGGATCAAGCAGCGCGATTGGGACGACGACGCGGCCGCGGACGCCGCCGAAACCGCGGCCTGACCCGCGGGAGGACGGGCGTTTACGCGGAAACGCCCGTCGCCGCCCCGCCGACTGCCCTACTTCCCCTCCAGCAGGCAGTCCGCCCGGACGCCGGTGGCCGCCGCCACGTCGCGCCAGTCGAAGGCGGTGACGCTCTGGCCGTCGTGGACGGCGTAGAGGGCGCCGGCCGGCAGGTCGGGTAGCGGCACCTGGGAGAGCCACAGGCCCGAGGTGCTCGCGGTACGGCGGCCGGTGAAGCGGGCGATGGGCTCGCCGGTCGCGCGGTCGAGGAGGCGGAAGAGCGTGGGGTCCGAGCCGGCCTCGGCCATCAGCCGATAGCCGCCGCCGTCGGGGCAGGCGTAGAGGGCGGTCAAGGGGAGGAGCTCGGCGCCGGCCGGCAACTCCGCCGAGACCGCGAGCCCCGGCCCACCCGAGCCTTCGAAAGCGATCGGCTCCAGGTGGCCCTCCCGCACGCCGATGCGGTAGCGGCGCCCCGAGGCCACGGCTCCGGCTTCCGGGGCCGCGACCTGGGTGACCAGCACCTCGTAGCCGCCGCCGGGCAGCCGGACGGCGGCGACGCCGGTGGGCGCCTCCAGCTCGTCCGTGCCGACGAAGCCGAGGGGCGCGAGCCCGGGCAGGCGCAGGACCTGGACGCGGGCGTTGCCGCGCTCGGCGACGAACGCCAGGTCGTCCACCACGGTGACCGGCCCCGGCCCTCGGAACTGGGCCGGCCCGTCTCCGGCGGCACCGAGCTCGCGCAGCAGCTCGCCGGTTGCGGCGTCGAAGACGACGAGGCGGTGGGTGGCTCGGGCAGTGGCGATCAGCCAGGCGCGGTCGCCGGCGCCCGGCCACACCGCCACCGCGTCGAGCCCCTCGGTGGGCCGGCGCTCCGTCTCCCACAGCTCGCCGACCACCACCGGCTCGGGCTCCGGCGGCGGCGCCGGCTCTTCGGCGGTGGCGGCGGGGATCGCGGCCTCCTCGACCGTCGCGGGAGCGGATTCCGGCGGCGGCGCCGGTTGGGGCGGCCGGGTCGATCCGCAGCCGGCGAGCAGGAGGGCGGCGAGCAGCGTGAGCGCCGGGCGGGGGCCGCGCGTCGGGAACGTCGTCCCGGAGCGGCGGTCAGGGGGGGTGTGGATCGCGGGGGTCGTGGTCACGGCGGGCTGGTTCCTCGCAGGTCGTCGGGCGGTCCCGCCCCCCTCCCGGCCGGCGCAGCGGCCCGGGGACGGAGGCAGCCGGGCCGGGGCCCGTCCCGCCTTGCATGCAAACGCCATGGTAGCCGAGGTGTCGGCCGAGGACCGGCCCGGCGGAACTCTTGCAGCCCTCGCGGCGTAGAGGAAAGCCGTAGGATGGACCCTGACCTCGGAAGGAGACCTCGATGCCTCTCTATCGTTCGCGGCGGCACCGCATCCTCGCTGGCGTCTGCGGCGGCCTCGCCGAGTGGCTCGGCTGGGGGCCGACCAAGGTGCGCATCCTGTACCTGATCCTCGGGGCGCTGCCCGCCTTCGCCGGCGTTCCGATCTACGTGGTGCTGTGGATCCTCATCCCCAAGCGGCCCCTCTGAGCGAGCTCCTGGTGCGAGGCGAGCCTTCCCGTCCGCGGGTGCTGATTCCGGAGGAGCGCATCGAGCAGCGCGTCGCCGAGCTGGCGGCGGAGATCTCCCGCGACCACGCGGGCCGCACCGGCGCCGCCGCAGGCGCGGCCGGCGAGCTGCTGCTGGTGGGCGTGCTGCGGGGATCGTTCATCTTCCTGGCGGATCTCGCGCGCCGCCTCACCGTGCCCTGCGCCGTGGACTTCATCGCGGTGGCGAGCTACGGCGGCGCCGCGCGGGGCGACGTGCGCCTGGTGCTCGACGTGCGCGCCAGCCTCGCCGGCCGCCACGTGCTGGTGGTCGAGGACATCGTCGACAGCGGCCACACCCTCGACTACCTGCTGCGCACCTTCCGCGCCCGCAACCCGGCCTCGCTGCGCACCTGTGTCCTCACCCGCAAGCCCGCCGCCGCGGAGGTCGAGGTGCCGGTGGACTACCTCGGCTTCGAGATCCCGGATGCCTGGGTGGTCGGCTACGGCCTCGACCTCGCCAACCGCTGGCGCACGCTGCCCTACATCGGAGTGGTGGAGCCGGGGGACGTCCCCGGCGGCGCGGTCCCCTAGGTCGTCCCGCCCGGTGGCGTCGCCGCCGCGGGCTCCTCGATCTGCGACTCGTCGATGTCGCGCCACACCGCCTCGTCCTCGTCGAAGACCGGCAGGTCCGGCTGCAGCCCCCGGCGGGCGTTGACGTGCCAGCTCCACAGCAGCGACCATTTCATGTAGGTGCCGAACGCCTGGAGCATGCAGAAGACGACGCCGCGCATGCCGTCGAGGAAGCCGAGCTGAAAGAGGTAGGTGCGCAGGAAGCGCCAGGCGGAGCGGCCCCACACCTGGAAAAAGCCGCTCTTCTTGCCGTCGCGCCAGCCTTGGGAGGCGCCCCAGAAGCTGTACTTGAGGATGCGGGGGATGTACTCGTCGAGGGTCTCCGCCATGTAGTGCTCCATGGAGTTGCGCAGCAGCGGCGCGGGACCCAGGTGCTTCATGTCGGCGTGGACGCGGCGGTTGGGGTAGCGGGCGGTGCCGCGGCGCACCAGGCGCACCACCTGGTCGTGCTGCCAGCCCGAGAAGCGGATGCGCTGGCCCAGGAAGTACACCCGCCGGCGGATCGTGTAGGCGCTGTGCTCCGGACCGCGGGCCAGCAGCCGCTCGATCTCGCGCTGGAGCTTCGGCGTGCAGCGCTCGTCGGCGTCGAAGATCAGGATCCAGTCGTTGTCCACCTGATCCATCGCCCAGTTCTTCTGCGACGCCGAGCCGTAGTAGGTGCGCTGCACGAAGCGCACCTTGGCGAAGCCACGGGCGATCTCCGGCGTGCGGTCGGAGGAGAACGAGTCGACCACCAGGATCTCGTCGCACCACGCGAGCGATTCGAGGCACGCCGCGATGTTGTGCTCCTCGTTGTACGTGGTGACGATGGCCGAGACGGCCGGGCGCTTGCGCGAGATATCGGTTTCTGCCGCCATGGCGCCGATCTTACCGCGCCGGGGGCGGCGCGGCCGAGAGCGGCCGGGGGCCCTCGCCGCCGGCACGCCGCAGCCAGGCGAGCACCCACGGGTCGAGCCCCGGCACCGCCTCGCTGCCGACCACCAGCTTGCGCGGGAAACCGAGATGGCCGCCGGTGACCCACTGCACCGTGAGCCGCGGCGCCTCCACCCCGGCAAGCGCCGCCACGAGCCCGGCGGCGGGGATCATGGGGTCGGCGTCGGACCGCACCAGCAGCGCCGGGACGGCGAGATCGTCCAGCCGCCGCGCCACGCTCACCTGCCGGTAGTAGTCCTCGGCGCTGGCGAAGCCGTGGCGCGGCGCCACCACCCGGTGGTCCCACTCGCGCATCGTGCGGATGCGCCGCGCCGTCTCCACGCTCACCGGCACGAGATCCGCGCGGCGCGCCGCCACCGGCGCGTAGATCTGCCGCAGGCCGCGCAGCACGTGGCGGCGGTAGGGCGTGGCGCGGCGCGAGTCGATCATCCGCTGGCCGAGAGCGAGGTCGACCGGAGAGCAGATCGCCGCCACCGCGGCGATCCGCTCGTCGGGAGCCTCGGTGGCGAGGCGCAGCGCCACGTGGCCGCCGAGCGAATAGCCGAGCAGGAAGAGGCGCCGGGAGGGTGCCAGCTCCGGCGAGGCGACGGCGGCGGCGAGATCGGCGGTGAGGCCGGCGTGGTAGTAGTCCTCGCCCGAGCGGTCGGCGCCGCGCAGGTTGATCCGCAGGCAGGAGATCCCCGCCGCCACCGCCGCGGCGGCCCCCCGGCGCATGTAGACGGCGTCGTGGGAGCCGGCGATGCCGTGCACCAGCACCACGGCCTCCTCGGCCCCTGGCACCTCGCTCCACCGCCCGGTGAGCCGCACCGGGCCGGCCTGGGGATCCTCGACGCTCGTCTGCCAGCGCACCGACGGCGGCGACGGGTCGGCACGCCGCACCAGCGGCGCCAGGGTCCACAGGTGGCCCGAGAGGCGGGTGCCCCAGCCGACGCGGGCGGGCGGCGCGAAGCGGGTCACCGGGCGCGCTTCACCGTCGCGGCAGCGCCCCGCTCACGCCGGCTGCCCCAGGGCCTGCCGGCAGCGCCGCTCGGCGCGGCGGCGGTCGGGAAGCAGGTCGTCGAAGGCGACCAGGGAGCGGTCGGCGCCGCCGGCCAGCGACGCCAGCACCTGGCGGTACTCGCGCCCGGCGCGCAACGCCCAGCCGCTGCGCTCCAGGCAGTCCGCGAGCAGCAGGCGCACCTGGTAGAGGGCCGGGTCGAGGTAGAGCGCCGCCCGGTACGAGGCGATGGCGGCCTCCGTCTCGCCCTGCAGGTCGTGGAGGTAGCCGTCCAGCGCGTGGGCCGCCGGCTCCGATGGGTCCGCCGCCAGCACCTCCTCGAGGTCCTGGCGGGCCGCCTCCACCCGGTTGGCCGCCAGCTTGCGACCGGCCTCGGCGAGGCGCTCCTGGATGCCGCAGGGCTCGGCGTGGAGGTGGCTCGCCTCGTCGTCCACCTGGGACGAGAGCTCGGCGGCGAGGGTGGGCTCCGCTTCCGAACGGGCGCCGGGCATGCCGGCTTCGGCGGAAGGCCCCCCCAGGCGCCGCTCGGGCACCGCGACCGATGCACCGTCGGCCGCGGCCCCGGCCTCGGGCCGCCGGGGGGAGCCTTCCG
>DATACC010000090.1:0-13306 GCA_036259255.1 Thermoanaerobaculia bacterium
GCGCGGTGCCCCGGGGCGTGCCGGCGACCCCGGCGCGAGCTGGCGAGGGGCCGGTGGGAAAGATAGGATGGACGCTATCACCCGCTTGCGAAACCCGTCAACGAAAGGCCGCTCGCTGAGCTCTTCGCCGCGCAGCTCGTCGTTCCGCAGGCCGGCCCCGCGGACTTCGTCACCGCGAGGCGCTGCGCCGTTGCCGCCGGCGACCGGCGACTACGAGGTGGACCGGCACCGTCACGTGGCAGCGCGCCGCGCCCGTCTCGGCGCCGAGATGGCGCTGCTCACGCGGCCGCTGCCGGAGGTGCACGCCTTGCGCGACCGCCGGCTGCGCGCGTTGCTCACCTGGGCCCGGGAGCGCTCGCCATGGCACCGGGAGCGGCTGGCCGGCGTCGATCTCGAGGCGGTGACCGGCGACGATCTCTCCGCCCTGCCGGTGATGACCAAGGCGGACCTCATGGCGCACTGGGACCGCATCGTCACCGATCCGCGCCTGACGTTGGAGCGTGTCGAGGAGCACCTGGAGCGGGTGCGCCGCACGGGACCGGCCTACCTGCCCGGCGACCACCACGCGGTGGCGAGCGGCGGCTCGAGCGGCGTGCGGGCGGTGATGGTGTGGGATTTCGAGGGTTTCCTGCACCACCACCTGGCCTACGCCCGGGTGGGGCTGTGGCGGGCCCGCAACGTCGCGCGGCGGCCGGACGCGAGACCCACCGTGGTGGCCGCCGTCTACGCCACCAGCGCGGTCCACGTGTCGGCGGCGCTGGCGCGCTGCTTCGCCACCGAGCGCTACCCGGTGCGCCTGCTGGCGGCGGCGCGTCCGGTGGCCGAGCTGGCGGCCGAGCTCGAGGCGCTGCAGCCGACCAACCTGGCCACCTATCCGTCGGTGCTGGCGCGCCTGGCGCGGCTCGCCGAGGCGGGGCGGCTGGCGTTGCGCCTGCGCCGCATCACCACCAACGGCGAGCCCCTCGACGGGGAGGTCCGGGCCGCCGCCGAGCGCGCCTTCGGCGTCGTGCCGGAGACGAGCTGGGGCACTACCGAGACGGCGCCGCTGGCCTGCTCCGACGGCCTTGCGCCGTGGATGGTGGTCAACGAGGACAAGAGCGTCCTCGAGCCGGTGGACGGCGAGGGCCGTCCGGTGCCGCCGGGACGCCCGGCCGAGCGGGTGCTGGCGACCAACGTCGTCAACCGGGTGCTGCCGTTGATCCGCTACGTGATCGACGACCGGGTGACCTTCCTCGATCGGCCCAACCCCGGTCCGTGGACCGGCCGGTTGGTGGGGGAGGTCCACGGCCGGGCCGACGAATCGTTCACCTGGCGGCACGGCGGCGACGATGGTGGGGGCGTGACGGTGCATCCGTTCACCGTCCGCGCCGTCCTCGGCGAACGCGCCGACGTCTCCGAGTACCAGGTGCGCCAGACGGCGGCCGGCGCCGAGGTGCTGGTGGTGCCGCCCGCGGGCGGATCCGCTGGCGCGGCGCCCGACGCTGCCGGCATCGCGGCGGCGGTGGCGGCGGCGCTGGGCGCGGCCGGGTTGAGGCAGCCGCGGGTGGAGGTGCGGTCGGTGGAGCGCCTCGGCCGCCGCGAGGACACCGGTAAGCTGCGCCGCTTCGTGCCGCTGCCGCCGGAGCCCTGAGCGGGTGCCGGCCCCCTGGGACGTCACGGCCCTGGCGCGCACGCCGCCGGCGAGGGAGGTGTTCGGCGGGGAGGGCGGCGTCCGCGGCGTGGTGTTTCCCGGGGCGCCGTACCGCGGCCGGGCCGCCGAGGTGTTCGCCTGGCTCGGAGTGCCGCCGGCGGGTCCGGCCGCCGGCGCCGTGCCGGGAATGGTGCTGCTCCACGCCGGCGGTGGCCGCGCCTACCGGGAATGGGTGGAGCGGTGGATCGCCCGCGGCTTCGCCGCCATCGCGCCGGATCTCGACGCCCGCGACGCGGCGGGCGAGCGGCTGCCGGGCGGCGGGCCGCCGCAGCGGCCGGCGGCGAGCTTCGACCTGTCGCTGCCGGTGGGCGATCTGTGGCCGTTCCACGCGGTGGCCACGGCGCTGGCGGCCCGGGCGGTGCTCGCCGCCGAGCCGGGGGTGCACCGGGAGCGCATCGGGGTGATGGGGATGAGCTGGGGTGGCTGCCTGGCGCTCACCGCCGCCGGCCTCGAGCCGCGCTTCGGCGCCGCCGTTTCGGTCTACGGCACCGCGTTCCTGCAGCACCCGAGCGGCGTCGAGCGCACCGAGGTGTTCGCCGCCATGACCGCGGCCGATCGCCGGCGCTGGCACGACCTGTTCGATCCGAGCCACCACCTGGCCGCCCTCGCCGCCCCGACTCTCTTCGTCACCGGCGCCACCGACGGCGGGTTCCCCCTCGACGTGCTCGCCGCCACCTGCGACGCGCTCGCGGCACCACCGGCCCTGGTCGTGCGGCGAGCCATGAAGCACAGCCACGAGGCCGGGTGGTCGGCCCCGGAGCCGTACCGCTTCGCCGGGGAGGTGTTCCGCGGCGAGCCGCCCCTGCCCCGGCTGGGGCGACCGGAGGGGCGCTCCGGCCGGCTGGTGGCGCCGGTGCTCGCGGGGAAGCCGGCGCGCGCGGAGCTGCTGTGGACGCCGGACGGGGGCGAGTGGAAGCGTCGCCGCTGGGAGGCGTCCCCCGCCCGGCTCGCCGCCGGACGGGTCGAAGCCGAGCTGCCGCCGGCGGCGCGGGTGGCGTTCCTCACCGTCGAGGATGGGGAAACAGCCTGGGGCAGCTCCCCGATCTGGACCCGCCGCGCCCGTTGACCCTCGGGCGCGGCCAGCCTCGGTGCCGCGCGCTCAGTTCGGCTGGCGGGCGGCGGCGGGCTCGACGGTGACGTCACCCGGCTCGACCTCGCCGAGGATCTCGAGGCGGCCGGTGCCCTTGAGGGTCGCCACGTCCACCGTGGCGTGCAGGCGCACACGCACGTAATCGAGGATCAGGTTGCCGACCACCTTCACCTCGCCGGTGCCGGCCGCGAAGTCGGCGCCGCTCCAGTCGCTCGCCGCCTCGTCCAGCGGCACACCGAGCTCGGTACCGCCCCGCGTCTCGGTGAACTTGATGTGGACGTAGCGGCGCTCGATGGCCGCCTGGAGCTCTTCGGCGGTGGGCTCGGGGCGCAGGCTGGCTTCGACCGGCTGCTCCTTCGTCAGTTTCTGCACTAGCTCGTTCACGGGGGCTCCGAATCGGTGGGTTGACGTTCGGGTGGAATCGCCGGCGCGTCGACCGGTCCTCCCTCTCAAGTGTCGCCGGGACGGCAAGCGGGACAGGCCGCCGACGGGACGGTCCCGCGCGCGATGTCCCGCTCGGCCGCGACCGCCCCACTCTAGAGGACAGATGCCGAAATCCGTGAGTTTTAGCTCATGACGGAGTCCCCGCGCGCCGGGCTGCCGCCGGGCCGGGTGCTGGTCGCCGATCCGCTGGCGCCGTCCGCCGTCGAGCTGCTGCGCTCTGCCGGCGTCGAGGTGGTGGAGGCGACGAACGCCGGCCGCGAGCGCCTGGCCGAGCTGCTCGCCCCTTGCGAAGCCCTGCTGGTGCGCAGCCGCACCCGGGTCGACGCCGAGCTGCTGGCCGCCGGACCGCGCCTGCGGGTAGTGGGCCGCGCCGGCACCGGCACCGACAACATCGATCTCGCCGCGGCGAGCCGGCGCGGCATCCTGGTGATCAACGCGCCCGGCGCCAACACGGTCTCGGCGGTGGAGCACACCTTCGCCCTGCTGCTCGCGCTGGCGCGCCAGGTGCCGGCCGCCGACGCCTCGCTGCGCGCCGGCGAGTGGAAGCGCTCGCGGTTTCTCGGCACGGAGCTGCGGGGCAAGACCCTCGGCATCCTCGGCCTCGGCCGCATCGGCCGGGAGGTGGCGGAGCGGGCCCGTGCGTTCCGCATGGTGGTGGTGGCGCACGATCCCCACCTGATCGCCGGCACGGCCGCCCGGGTCGGCGTGGAGTTGCTGGCGCTCGACGAGCTGCTGGCCCGCGCCGACGTCGTCACCCTGCACCTGCCGCTGACGCCGCAGACGCACCACCTGCTGGATGCCGACCGCCTCGCCGGCATGAAGCGGGGGGCGCTGCTGATCAACTGCGCCCGCGGCGGCTTGATCGACGAGGCGGCGCTGCTGGCGGCGCTCGACGCCGGCCATCTCGGCGGCGCGGGGCTCGACGTCTTCGCCACCGAGCCGCCCGCCGACCTGGCGCTGGCGGCCCACCCGCGGGTGGTGGCGACGCCCCACCTCGGCGCCCAGACCCGGGAGGCCCAGGAGCGCGCCTCCTCGGAAGTGGCGGCGATGGTGCTGCGGGCCCTCGCCGGCGCCCTCGACGTGCCGGCCGTCAACCTGCCTTTCGCCTGGAGCGGCGGCGTGCAGGAGCGCTATCTGCTGCTGGCGGAGCGCCTCGGCCGGCTGGCGGCGGGCCTGGTGGAGGGGCCGGTGCGGGAGATCCGGGTCTCCCTGCTCGGGATCGACGATGGCCTCGCCCAGCCCCTGGCCGTGGCCGCCACCCGGGGCGCCCTGGCCGATGCCCTCGGGCCGGCGGTGAGCTACGTCAATGCCGAGGCGGTGGCCGGCGAGCGCGGCATCGAGGTGGTGCGCTCGGTGCGCAGCCGGGCCGCCGACCTGCCGCCGCTGGTCGAGATCGAGGCGCGCGGTGCCGAGACCGTGACGGTGGCCGGCGCGTTGTTCGGCGACCGCCAGCTCCGGGTGCTGCGCTTCGGCAACCTGCCCCTCGAGATGCGACCCGAAGGCGAGCTGCTGGTGCTGCGCACCTGGGACCGACCCGGCGTCATCGGCGAGGTCGGCGAGATCCTGGGTGGGGCCGGCGTCAACATCGCCGACCTCCACCTCGCCCGCCGCGACGGCGACGAGGACGCCCTGATGGTGCTGCGCCTCGACGAGCCACCCGATGCCGAGCTGCTGGCGCGGCTGCGCGCCCTTCCGGCGGTGCGGCTGGCGCGCTGCATCGATCTCGGCCCCCGCCCGGCCGAGCCCGCCGGCTCGGCGGCGGTGGCGCCGCCGCAGGGCGCCACCGCCTGAGGGCGCCGTCACCCGCGCCACCGGCGCACGACCTGGCTCGACGAGCCGGACCACGACAGGCACTCCGCGCCGCCTCGCGGCGAGCTGGTCTGCGGGCACCGACGTCCGCGGCTCGGCGGCCAGGCCCCGGCTCCCGGCCTCAGTCGGCTCCCACCTCCGCCAGCGCCTGCCGGCGCGCCGCTTCGAACTCGTCGCCCGGCACCCAGGCCGGCAGCTCCGGCCGATTGGCGATCAGCAGGCCGGCGTAGAAGCCCAGGCGGGCGTCCTGCACCATGCCGGAGTAGTCCCAGTCGTCCTCCAGCTCGTCGCTCGGCTGGTGGTAGTGCTCCTCGGTCCAGGCGTCGACCTGCTGCTTGCCCCAGCCTTCCGGCCTGCCCACGAAGTCGGTGCCGCCGTCGAAGTAGAGGGCCGGCACGCCGATCTTGGCGAAGCTGAACTGGTCGGACCGGTAGTAGTAGCCGCGGTCCGGGAACTGGTCGCCCATCAGGCGCCGCCCCTGGCTGGCGGCCACCGTCTCGGCGATGGCGTCGAGGTCCGACTTGCCCATGCCGATCAGCGTCAGGTCCTCCGTCTCGCCCCAGATGTTGCCGCCGTCGAAGTTGAGGTTGGCGGCGATCTTCCCCGCCGGCACCGTCGGGTTGGCGGCGTAGTACTGGGAGCCGAGCAGACCCTGCTCCTCGGCGCCGACGAAGAGGAACAGGAGCGAGCGGCGGGGCGGCTCGGGCAGCTCGGTGAAGGCGCGGGCGATGGCCAGCACCTGGGCCACGCCGGTGGCGTTGTCCAGCGCGCCGTTGTAGATGCGATCGGCGTCGGGATCGTCGCCCGGCGGGGCGATGCCGAGGTGATCGTGGTGGGCGGTGAACACCACCACCTGATCGGCCAGCTCGGGGTCGCTGCCGCGCAGCAGGCCGGCGACGTTGGCCGTCTCGACGCGGGAGATCTCGTTGTCCAGCGCGATCGAGGTGGTCACCCCCAGCGGCACCGGGCGGAAGTCACGGCGCTTGGCGGCGGCCACCAGCTCGTCCCAGTCCCGGCCGGCGAGGGCGAGCAGCTCCCGGGTGGCGTCCTCGGTCGTCCAGGCCGCGACCTGGAGGCGCGGCTCGTCGCCGGCCGGGAGCTGGAACTGCTCGCCGGTCCACGAGGTCTGCACCACCTGCCAGGGGTAACCGGCCGAGGGCGTCGTGTGGACGATGATCGCGCCCGCCGCGCCCTGCCGGGCGGCACTCTCGTACTTGTAGGTCCAGCGGCCGTAGTAGAGCCGCCGCTCGCCGGCGAACAGCTCCTCGTCCCAGTCCGGGTCGTTGTTGAGCATCACCAGCACCTTGCCGTCCAGGTCGGCGCCCTCGTAGTCGTCCCAGCCGTACTCCGGGGCCTGGATGCCGTAGCCGACGAACACCAGCTCGGCATCGTCGATGGCGGCGCGCGGCGCCTGCACGCCGCTGGCGGCGATGAACTGCTCGGAGCGCTGGAGCACCAGCTCGTCGTCGCCGCGGCGGAAGCTCCAGGTGGCCGGCATGGTGGCCTCGATGCCGACGATCGGGAAGGGCTGGTACCAGCTGCCGTCGGGCCCCCCGGGCTCGAGGCCGAGCAGCTGCATGGTGGAGGCGAGGTAGCTCTGGGTGAGGCGGTCGCCGCGCCCCGCCGGGCCGCGGCCCTCGAGCAGGTCGTCGGCGAGGAAGCGGATCGGCGCCTCCAGGGTCTCGGCGGTGATCGCCTCGGCGGCGGCGGCGCCGGCGGCGGGGGAGACGCCGGCCGGCAACTGGGCGGCGGCGGCGGTCGGCCCGGCGGCGGCCGCTGGGGTCAGCAGGGCGGCGGCCAGGACGGCGGCGCCGAGGGCGAGGCGGTGGGCGGTCTTCGCGGTCATTTCACCTCCAGCAGGAACGGGTCGTCAACGGTTGGTCGATGGTTCGTCGGCGGTCGGTGGGGCGGGGGTGCCTTGCGGCACCCGGCGCGGCGCGCTATTTTCTCATCGGCCCGCCACGGCGTCACCGTCACCCATGCTAGCGGTCATTCCATGAAGCTGCGCACGCTCGTCCGGGACGCGCTGTACCTGAACTGGGCGCTGCCCGCCGGATCGCTGCCGCCGCCGCCCGAGCCGCTGCGCTACCAGGTGCTGGGCGAGGGCGACGAGGGGCAGTGGATGTTCGCGTCGGTGCTGCTGTTCCGGCAGGAGGGGGTGCGGCTCTCCTCCTTCCCCCTGGTGCGCTTCTCCTATCCTCAGATGAACCTGCGGCTCTACGTGGTCGATGCCGACGGCGTGCCGTCGGTCTACTTCCGGGAGATGCTGATTCCGGGCTGGGTGCTGCCGGCGATGCGGCTGGTGGCCGAGCAGCCGGCGTGCTCGGCACGCTTCGACTATCCGGAGCCGTCGCGCGATCCGGCGGCCGAGGCGTGGCGCTGGAGCGTGGAGCGGCCCGGTTCGTCGCGGCGCCACGGCCGCCTCGAGGTGACCGCCCGGCGCGCGGCACCCCAGGCGGGGGCCGTGCCGCGCCTCGGCAACTGGGAGGAGACGGTCCGCTTCTTCCGCGAGCGGCCCCGCGGCTACACCTTCGCCGGCGAGCAGCTCCGGCGCATCGAGACGGAGCACCCGGCGGTGCCGGTGTGGCCGCTGGCGGCGCAGGTGGCCGACGCGTCGTTCCTCGAGCGGGTGGTGCCGATCGCGGGCGGCTGGCCGGCGCTGCACTCGGCGTGGCTGTGTCCGGAGATCCCCTTCGTCTTCGATCTCGCCCTGGTGCCGGGGGTGGATCTCGACGCCACGTTGGCCCGCCAGCCGGCGGCGACCAGCACCCGCAGCTGCGCCTGACGCCGTCCCGGCGGGGATGCTATCCTCCGGCGCCATGATCCAAGACCCGGTTGCGGTGGCCACCGTCCTGGTGGGAGTGGCGGCATTCTTCTTCTGGATCGAGCGGGCCACGGGTTGGAAGCTGTTCAAGTACGTGGTGCCGCTGATCTGGATTTACGCGACCCCGGTGGTGCTGCGCAACACCGGGGTGCTGCCGGCCTCCTCGCCGACCTACGACGTGCTGCGCACCGTGGGGCTGCCGTTCGTCATCGTCTTGCTGCTGATCGGGGTCGACGTCGGGGCGGCGTTCCGGGTGATGGGGCGCGGCGTCGGCGTGATGCTGCTCGGCACCGCCGGCATCGTCGTCGGCGCCCCCATCGGCTACTGGTGCGTCCACTGGTGGCTCGAGCCCGAGGCGTGGAAGGCCTTCGCGACGCTATCCGGGAGCTGGATCGGCGGCACCGGCAACATGGCCGCGGTGGCGGTGGGGGTCGAGCTGCCGGAGAGCTCGCCGCTGTTCGGTTTCGCGATTCTCGCCGACACGGTGATCTACGTCGCCTGGCTGCCGCTGCTGCTCGGCTCGCGCGAGCTCGTCGACCGCTTCAACCGCTGGGCCCGGGTGCCGGAGGGGCGCCTGGCGAAGATGGAGACCGCGGCGGCCGCGGAGCTGGCCGCGACCGAGGCGCCGCGGGAGCCGAAGCTCTACGAGTACCTCTTCCTCGGCTTCCTCGGGCTCGCCGTCACCTGGGGTGCGGGCTGGCTCGCGCCGCAGCTTCCCGAGTCGGTGATCGTCTCCACCTCCACGTGGCTGATCCTGCTGGTCACCGCCGGCGGCATCGCGCTGTCGTTCACGCCGGCCCGGCGGCTGCCGGGCTCCCACCAGCTGGCGATGGCGATCCTCTACGTCTTCGTGGCTCGCATGGGTGCCACGGCGACGCTGGAGAACCTGGGGCAGGCGCCGGCGTTCCTGCTCGGGGCGGCGATCTGGATCGTGATCCACGGCCTGTTCTGCCTCGGCGGCGCCTGGCTGCTGCGGGTCGACGTGCACAGCGCCGCCATCGCTTCGGCGGCCAACGTCGGCGGCGCCGCCTCGGCCCCGGTGGTCGCCGCCCACCACCGCGAGAGCCTGGTGCCGGCCTCCATCCTGATGGCGCTGATCGGCTATGCCATCGGCAACCCCCTCGGCCTGCTGGTGATCGCGCCGTTGTGCCGCTGGGTGGCGGGGGGATAGCCCTTCCGCGCGTGCTAGCATTTCGCCCATGTCGGAGCCTGCTGCCCAGCCTTCTTCCGAGCCCGCTTCCCAGCCGCCGAGCGCGGCGTCGCGCCGGCCCCAGCGCATCGCGATCATCCCCGGCGACGGGATCGGCAAGGACGTCACCACCGAAGCGGTGAAGGTGCTGGAGGCGGCGGCCGAGCGGTGGGAGCTGCCGCTCGATCTGCGGCGCTTCGACTGGGACGCCGACCGCTATCTCGACACCGGCGAAACCCTGCCCGAAGGCGCGCTGGACGACTTCCGCGACAACTACGCGGCGGTCTACATCGGCGCCTACGGCGACCCCCGGGTGCCCGACATGAAACACGCCGCGGACATCCTCCTCGGCATCCGCTTCGGGCTCGATCTCTACGTCAACTTCCGACCCGTCCGCCTCTACGACGAGCGCCTCTGCCCGCTCAAGGGCAAGCGCCCCGAGGACATCGACTTCGTGGTCTTTCGGGAGAACACCGAGGGTGCCTACGTCGGCGTCGGCGGCATCTTCAAGAAGGGCACTGCCGACGAGGTCGCCGTGCAGGAGGAGGTCAACACCCGCAAGGGGGTCGAGCGCATCCTGCGCGCCGCCTTCGACTACGCCCGCGACCACGGCCGCCGCGAGGTGTGCATGGTCGACAAGTCGAACGTGATGCGCTTCGGCCACGATCTGTGGCAGCGCGCCTTCGCCGAGGTGGCGGAGGACTACCCCGGCATCGCCACGCGGCACCTCTACGTCGACGCCGCCGCCATGCAGATGGTGCGCAAGCCCGAGAGCTTCGACGTGGTGGTGGCCAACAACATGTTCGGCGACATCCTCACCGACCTCGGCGCCGCGCTCCAGGGCGGCCTGGGGCTCGCCGCCTCCGCCAACCTGCACCCCGGCCGCACCTCCATGTTCGAGCCGGTCCACGGCTCGGCCCCGAAGTACGCCGGCACGGGCCAGGCCAACCCCATGGGGGCGGTGGTCACCGCGGCGCTCCTGCTCGAGGAGCTGGGTCACGGCCAAGCGGCCCAGGCCGTGGAGGACGCGGTGCGCGAGCTGATCCGGGACGGCGAGACCACCCCGGACCTCGGCGGCCGGCGCAGCACCGGCGAGGTGGGCGACCTGCTCGCCCAGCGCGTCGCCAGCCCGGTCGGCGCCGGCCTCGGCGCCGGCTGACACCTTCCCCAGCGATCGGCGGGATCGAGCTCCCGGGATCCCGCGACGGCCTGGGCCGCGGCGGGATCCGGGTGGACTCGTTCGCCCTCACGCCCAGAGTACGCCCGGCGCCACGGTCGGGACAGGCGGCGCGGTTATCCCCCTGCCGGCGAGATCCATCACTCTCTTGGCGAGGCCACTCGAAGGGATCCCGGAGCATGACGCAGTCGTTGATCGTCCAGAAATACGGAGGCAGCTCGCTGGCGACGCCGGAGGCGATCCGCCACGTTGCCGCCAAGGTGGTGGCGACCCGCCGCCAGGGGCATCGCGTGGTGGTAGTGGTCTCGGCCATGGGCGACGCGACCGACCGCCTGGCGGAGCTCGCCCGCGGAACCACGGAGGATCCCGACCGCCGCTAGCTCGATGTGCTTCTGGCCACCGGCGAGCAGGTTTCGACCGCGCTGCTCAGCATGGCGATCCGCGGTCTGGGCGAGAAGGCGGTGTCGCTGACGGGCGCCCAGTGCGGCATCCTCACCAACGACGTCCACACGAACGCTCGCATCCTGGAGCTGGTCCCGGAGCGGGTGCTGCGGGAGCTCGACGGCGGCGCGGTGGTGGTGGCCGCCGGGTTCCAGGGGATCGGCCCGGATGGCGAGGTGACCACCCTCGGGCGCGGCGGCTCCGACACCACGGCGGTGGCGCTGGCGGCGGCTCTCGGCGCGGAGCGCTGCGAGATCTACACCGACGTCGAGGGCATCTACACCGCCGACCCGCGGGTGCTGACGACGGCCCGGTGCCTGGCCCAGCTCGGCAGCCGAGAGACCCAGGAGCTGGCCTGGCACGGAGCCCAGGTGCTCAAGGCCGAAGCGGTGGAGTTCGCGAGCACCAACGGGGTGGAGCTGTGCGTGCGCTCGACCTTCGGGACCGGGAGCGGCACGCGGGTGGTTCCGGACCGCGCTCCCCGCTATCAGCCGCAGCGGCCCCCCATCTCCGGGGTGTCCGGCCGGCGCGACCTGGTGCGCCTGCGCGTCGACGGTGCCGGTGAATGCCGTGGCGTCTTCGATCAGGTGGCCCAGTACGACCTGATCTTCGGTGCCCGCGGCCCAGGCGGGACGACGCTCTACCTGTCGACCCTGGAGATTCCCGACACCCGGTCCTCGCCCGCGAGCTGCGCGAGCGCCACGGCGATCGCATCGAAGTGGAGGAGGGCCTGGGGGCGGTGTCGCTGGTCGGCTTCGGCCTCGGCTCCCGGGCCGCGTCGCTGCTCGACGCCCTGGAGGTGTTGGAGCACGCCGGAGTGCCGGTGGA
This sequence comes from Thermoanaerobaculia bacterium, assembly GCA_036259255.1. Classification (GTDB taxonomy): domain Bacteria; phylum Acidobacteriota; class Thermoanaerobaculia; order Multivoradales; family JBCCEF01; genus DATACC01. Next base: position 11,493 of record DATACC010000090.1, read on the forward strand.
GGAGAGCTTCTCGTCGCGCGAGTCGTTCACCTTCGTGATGGCCGGCGCGCAGGTCGTCCGCGGCGTGGAGGTGCTGCACGGCGCCTTCGTGGAGGCGCGGCCGACCGCGCAGGTGCTGGACGCGGCCCGGGCTTGACGCCCGCTCCGCGAACCGACGAAGTCGAACCCGAGCAGCCGGAGAGCGCATGGAGATCTTCGAAACCCTGGAGTCCCGCGTCCGCAGCTACAGCCGTTCGTTTCCGGCGGTGTTCGCCACCGCCAGCGGGTCTCACCTCGTCGACCGCGACGGGCGCCGCTACCTCGACTTCTTCAGCGGTGCGGGAGCCCTGAGCTACGGGCACAACCCGCCAGAGCTCAAGGGTGCGCTGCTCGACTACCTGCAGCGCGACGGGGTTTGCCACGGGCTCGACCTGGCGACCACGGCGAAGGAGGCCTTCCTGGAGCGCTTCCACGAGCTGGTGCTGCGGCCCCGCGGCCTGGAGTATCGGCTGCAGTTCCCAGGCCCGACCGGCACCAACGCCGTGGAGGCGGCGCTGAAGCTCGCCCGCAAGGTCACCGGGCGGCGGGGGGTGGTCTGCTTCTACAACGGATTTCACGGCATGACCCTCGGCTCCCTGCGGTGACTGGCAATCGCAGCAAGCGCGCCGGCGCCGGAGTGCCGCTGCAAGACGCGGTGCCGATGCCGTACGAAGGAGACCTGGGAGCCGGCACCGACTCGCTGGCCGTCCTCGCGGCGGCGCTCGAGAACCCGGGCAGCGGGATCGACCGGCCGGCCGCGGTGATCGTCGAGACGATCCAGGCGGAGGGTGGAGTCAAGGTGGCGAGCGCCGATTGGCTCCGCCGCCTCGAGAGTCTCGCCCGTCGGCACGAGATGCTGTTGATCGTCGACGACATCCAGGTGGGCTGCGGGCGCACGGGAGCCTTCTTCAGCTTCGAGGAGGCGGGGCTCAGCCCCGACCTGGTGTGCCTGTCGAAGGCGCTCTCGGGCTACGGCCTGCCGCTGTCGCTGGTCCTGATCCGCCCGGAGCTCGACCGCTGGGAGCCGGGGGAGCACAACGGAACGTTTCGGGGCAACAATCCGGCCTTCGTCACCGCGACGGCGGCCCTCGACGCCTTCTGGCGCGACGACCGGCTGAGTCGAGCGGTGGGGGACGCCGCGAGCCACGCCGCCGCACGGCTGCAGGCGATCGCGCGGCAGCACCCCGAGGCGGCGGCGGAGTGGCGCGGACGGGGGCTGATCCAGGGGCTGCGACTGGCGCCGGGACTGGCACAGCAGGTCTCCCGGGAGGCCTTCCGGCGCGGGCTGGTGGTGGAGACCGCGGGGCCGCGGAACGAGGTCCTCAAGCTGCTGCCGCCGCTGGTCGTCTCGCGCCAGGATCTCGATGCCGGCCTGGAGGTGATCGGAGACAGCCTGATCTGCTGCGCGGCACGCGCCGGTCCCTGGACTCGGCGGCGCCGGAGCCGGCGGACTCCCTTCGCCCGATCGCCTTCAACGCGTTGCCGCAGATCGACAGCTTCCTCGACGACGGTCGCACCCGCGAGGAATGGAAGATGGAGGTGGAGACGCGCAAGATCCTGGAGTCCCCGGTGGCGGTGGATGCCACCTGTGTCCGGGTGCCGGTGGTGCGCGGCCACAGCGAGGCGGTGTGGGTGGAGACGGAGCATCCGCTGGGCCCGGACGAGGCGCGGGAGCTGCTGGGCGCCGCGCCCGGTGTCGTGGTGCTGGACGACCCGCAGCGCGGCGCCTATCCCACCGCCCTGGACGCCGCCGGCCGAGACGAGGTCTTCGTCGGGCGGCTGCGGCGCGACCCCCG
>DATACC010000091.1:0-3880 GCA_036259255.1 Thermoanaerobaculia bacterium
GCCGGCGGGCCCGCCGGCCGGCGGTAGGCGAGCATCCGGCCGCCGTCGTCCAGCAGGCCGCGCAGCGCCGGCAGCTCGCCGCGCGAGAGCAGGTACTCGATCTCGCCGGACAGCACGCCGTCGATGCCGACCAGGAGCACCCGCTCGCCGGGAGCCGAGGGCAGCGACACGGGGGCCTCGGGCGCCGCGCCGCGCACCGCCAGGGCGATCGGCAGCACCAGCAGCACGGCGAGCCCGAGCGTGGCGCCGACGCCCCACCACGGCCCCAGCGGCCGGCCGGCCGGCGCCGAGCGGGTGAGGCGGATGGCGAAGGAGAGCAGGCCGGCGTCCACCACCTGGACGAAGGCCGCCACCACCACCGCGGCGGTGAGCGCCGCCGCCACCACCGGCCAGACCCCCTGCACCTCGAGATCGCGCAAGCGGGTGAAGACGGCGAAGGCGACCAGGGCGCCGGCCGCCACCGCCACCGAGCGGGCGAGCGTCTCGATGCGCCGCACCGGGTAGAGGCGCAGCACCAGCACCAGCAGCCCGGCGAGCGCCAGGAAGCCGGCGAAGGCTCCGAGCGCCAGCGGCACCAGCAGGTGGAGGAAGAGGAACAGCAAGTCGAAGGGGCTCGACGCCAGGTTGCCGTTGAGCACCGCCAGCACCAGCGCCCCGACCAGCGCCAACGCCGGGCCCGCCACCGCCGCCACCCGCAGCGCCAGCACCAGCACCGCCGGCCCGGGGCGCTTGGGCTTGTAGGCGTCCTGGAGCAGGAAGCGGTCGAGGCCGTGGGAGAGGTAGCCGCGCTCCCGCAGGTCCTCGCGGACGTTCCCCAGGCCCGGGCGCGGCTCCATCGCCCCTACCGCCCCCGGCGCTTGACGAACCCGGCCAGCTCGCGCAGCGGGTCGGCGCGGCGGCCGAGGGGCTCGAGGGTGCGTACGGCGAAGTCGAGCAGCTCGTCGGCCAGGGCCTGGGCGCCGTCGACGCCGAGCAGGGTGACGAAGGTGGCCTTGCCGGTGTCCTGGCGGACGTCCTTGCCGGCCTCCGCCTCGCTGGCGGTGGCGTCGATCAGGTCGTCGGAGATCTGGAAGGCGAGGCCGAGGTTCTTGGCGAAGCGGGTGATGGTGACCAGGTGGCGGCGGCGGGCGTCCGCGGCCATCGCGCCCAGCTCCCCGGCGGCGATGAACAACGCCCCCGTCTTGTGGCTGTGGATGTACTCGAGCAGCTCGAGGTCGACGTCCGCCGGGCCGCTCTCCAGATCGAGCGCCTGGCCGCCGATCAGCCCGTCGCTGCCGACCGCCGCCGCCAGGTGGTGGATCAAGTCCTCGCCGGTGTAGCGCGTCAGGCGCAGGCGGTGCACCGCGTCCGCGGTCACCGCGTAGGCGCGGTTGAGCAGGCCGAGGCCGGCGAGCTGGGCGGTGGCCTCGCCGAACCGCCGGTGCACCGTGGGGCGGCCGCGGCGTAGCGCCGCGTCGTCCATCGCCGGCAGGTCGTCGAAGATCAGCGAGCAGGCGTGGACCATCTCCACCGCGCAGGCGAGGTCGACCACCGCGGCGCCCCCGCCGCCGAACATCTCGGCCACCGCCAGGGCGAGCGCCGGGCGCAGCCGCTTGCCCGGGCTGGTCAGGGCGTAGAGCATCGCCGCGTTCACCCGCTCGGGGCGCACCTCGGCGCTCGGCAGCAGCTCGGGCAGCCGGCGGTCGACCTGCTCGGTGAGGAGGGTGAGGCGGCCCTCCAGGCTCCGCCCGTCGCGGGCGGGGCGGAGCCGGGGAGGGCGCAAGGGCACTGGCTGGGGCCGGGGCGGTTCTACGCGGCGCTCAGGCGCCGGGGAACGAGCGCACCGCCTCGTCCTCGTCGTCGTAGGTCTCGAAGACGGTGATGAGCTGGGTGATCTGGAGGATGTCGTTGACCTTCGCCGGCAGGTTGAGGAGCTTGAGCTTGCCGCCCCGGTTGGTCACCGTGGTGTAGGCGCTCACCAGCTCACCGACGCTCGACGAATCCATCGCCGTGACGTTGGACATGTCCACCAGCAGGTTGCGCGCGCCGCCGTCGAGGGCCTGGTGCACGGCGTCGCGCAGCGCCACGTCGCCGACGCCGATGGTCAGCTTGCCCCGCGGTTCCAGGATGGTCACCCCGTCCACCTGCCGCGTCGAGATCTTGGTCATCCGTCTCCTCCTGAATCCGGTTGAAGAAAAAGCTGTTTGCGCAGGGTGACCACCGTACCGCCGCCGTCCCGCGGCGCGTAGTCCACCCGGTCCATGAAGCTGCGCATGTAGAAGAGGCCACGGCCGTTGGGCCGCAACAGGTTCTCCGGCGTGCGCGGATCGTTGACCTCCTCGGGATCGAAACCCTCGCCCCGGTCGGCGATCCGCACCACGAGATCCGCTCCCTCCACCGCCAGGTCCACCTCCACCTTCTTGTCCGCCGCCTGGCGGTTGCCGTGCTTGATGGCGTTGGCCACCGCCTCGCGGACGGCGAGATCGACCCAGTGGCGGGTCTCGTCCTCGAGCCCCAGGCGTTCCAGGGAGTCGTTGACGACGACCTGCACGAGCTCGATGTTCTCGAATCGGCTGTCCAGACAGAGGTGGAACTGGAGCTCGTGGGCAGGCATCGCTCGCGACGTGCCACTCTAGCAGAGCAGCGCGGCTCCCGAGCCGATGCGCTCCATGGCCCACGGCACCAGCACCAGGAGCTGCACGGCATCGAAGACGAAGTGGGCCACCGCCGCCGCCCACACGTTGCCGCGCCAGCGCGTCAGCAGCCCGTAGACCACCGACAGCAGCGTGACCCCGACGAGCATGAACGGCACGCCGTAGTTGGCGTGGGCAAGGACGAACAGCGTGGTCGACAGCGGCAGGCCGATGCGCCGCTGCAGAAAGCCGCGGAAGAACGTCTCCTCCACGAAGCCGGCGGACAGGGCGATGCCGAGCCTCAACCACCACGGTTGTCCGGCGACGAAGGCGACGAGCTGCGGCGGGCTCTTCGGCAGCAGCTCGTCCCAGCCGGCGGCGTAGACCAGCAGGCCGACCAGCATCAGCACCGCCACCACCGCGCCCCAGATAGCGAAGCCGCCGGCGAGACCCAGCAGGATCTCGCGCCCGACGTGCAGCTCGCGCCGGGGCCGCGGCGTGCCCCCCGCCGCGGACTCGCGGGCGGGGCTCGCCGCGCCTCGGGGACGGTCGGCGGCGAGGCCGAAGGCGCGGGCGAGGCGCGGCCCCAGGGCGCCGTCGGGGCCCGCGTAGGCGAGGGCGCCCCAGGCGAGGAGCACCGCCACCAACTGGCCGTGGAGGGCGAAGAGCTCCCACGGCCGGGTGGTGGCGAGGTCGATCTCCACCGTCTGCCCGATCAGCCCGAGGGCGGCGAACACCGCCACGTAGTAGAGCCCCGCCAGCAGCGCCGCCGCCGCCGCGCGCCGCCACGGCACGGCGAAGCCGGGGGGCGCCTCGCGGCGCATCACCAGCCGGTCCGTCGCCCCGGCGGCGGCGAGGGCGAGCAGCACCGGAACGACGCCGCGCAGCAGGCTTTCGAGGTCCATGGAGCGGCCATCGTAGCGGAAGGCGGCAGCGGGGGACGACACGGCGCGCAACCCATGAGCGAGCCCTCCCCGCGGCCCCCCCAGGCACCGCGACGCTACAATCGCTCAATCGCCGCGGACTGCTCCGGGCGGCCGTCGTTCGAGCCCGGAGCGCCGCAGCGTGCAGGCCCGAGCAGCTCGGAGATCCCACCAGGAGACGCCATGCCCAGCCAGCCGTTGCCTCCCGCCCTCCGCCGCACCACCCACTCGCCCGTCCGCTTCGCCGTCCTGCTGGCCGCGGTCCTCCTGCTGCCCGGGTTCGCCGCACCGGCGCCGAGCGCCGCCGCCGAATCGCCGGACGCTGCCGCCCTGGGAACCCCGGGC
>DATACC010000092.1:0-3381 GCA_036259255.1 Thermoanaerobaculia bacterium
CCGCCGGTGCACAGCTCCCCCGTCACCCCCACCGGCACCGGCTCCCCGTGACGGCCCAGCAGGTACACCGTGGTGTTGGCGATGGGCCGGCCGATCGACACCGTGCGCCCCACCTCGCCGGGGTCCGACATCGGGTGGCAGCAGGTGAAGGTGGTGTTCTCGGTCGGGCCGTAGCCGTTGATCAACCGGCAGCCGGGGACCGCCTCCAGGAAGCGGCGCACCTGGGGCGGCGCCAGCACGTCGCCGCCAGCCAGCAGCTGGCGCAGGCCCCGAAGGCTCGCCACGTCCTCCTCCACCACCTGGTGGAACAACCCCGCCGTGAGCCACAGGGTGCTCACCCCCTCCTCGCCGATCACCCGCGCCAGCTCGGCCAGCGACGGCGGTCCCGGCGGCATCACCACCAGCCGGCCCCCGTTGAGCAGCGGACCCCACACCTCCAGCGTCGAGGCGTCGAACGACACCGGCGCGAGCTGCAGGAACACCTCGTCCGCCCCCAGCGCGGCGTAGCCCGTCTCGCGCACCAGCCGCACCACTCCGCGGTGCGGCACGCACACGCCGTTGGGACGCCCCGTGGAACCCGAGGTGTACATGATGTAGGCGAGGCTCTCCGGCCCCGTCGCCGACGGCTCCAGGTGGGGCACCAGGTCGTCCGCCGACGGATCGTCGGTTGCCTCTCCGCCCTCTTCGAGCAACACCACCGGCAGCTCGTGGGGCGGCAGCCGATCGACCAGCGCGCCCTGCGCCAGCAGCACCGAGAGGCCGGCGTCCGCCATCATGAACGCCAGCCGCTCGGCCGGGTAGTCCGGGTCCAGGGGCACGTAGGCGCCCCCCGCCTCCAGCACCGCCAGGAGCGCCACCGGCAGCTCCAGCGAGCGCTCCATCCACAGCCCCACCCGCACCTCCGGACCCACCCCCGCCGCCCGCAGGCGCCGGGCCAGCCGCCGCGACGCCGACGCCAGCTCCCGGTAGCGCAGCTCCCGGCCCGCGAACACCACCGCCACCGACTCCGGCGTCGCCGCCGCCTGCGCCGCGAACAAGCCGTGGATCGTCGCCTCCCGCGGGTACGCCGTCGACGTCGCGTTCCACTCCTCCAGCACCTGCCGGCGCTCCGCCTCGCTCAGCAGCGGCAGCGACGACAGCCGCGCTTCCGGATGCGCCACGATCCCCGCCAGCAGCGTGCGCCAGTGGCCGAGCAGGCGCTCGATGGTGGTCTCGTCGAACAGGTCGGTGCGGTACTCGAGGGTGCCGCCGAGGCCGCCGCCCCTCTCCACCATCGCCAGCGTCAGGTCGAACTTGGCGGTGGTGCCCTCCACCCGGAAGGGCGCCAGCGCAACGCCACCCAGCGCGAGGCGCTCCCGCGGCGCGTTCTGGAACGCGAACATCACCTGGAACAGCGGCGAGCGGTCCATCCTGCGCTGCGGCTCGAGGGCTTCGACCAGGCGCTCGAACGGCACCTCCTGATGGGCGAAGGCGTCGAGCGCCGCATCCCGGGTGGCCGCCAGGTGGTCCGCGAAGCTCGGGTCCCCCGCCATCCGGGCGCGCAGCACCAGGGTGTTGACGAAGAACCCGATCAACGGCTCGACCTCTGTGCGCAGCCGGCCCGCCACCGGGGTGCCGACGGTGAGGTCGTCCTGGCCGGCGTGGCGGTGGAGCAGCACCTCGAAGGCGGCGAGCAGCAGCACGAACGGCGTCGCCCCGGCGAGCCGGCCCAGCGCCAGCAGCTCCTCGCCGAGCCCTTCGTCCAGGTCGACGGTGCGGGCGGCTCCGCGGGTGCCGGCCACCCGCGGGCGGGGCCGGTCGGTGGGCAGCTCCAGGACCGGCACCCCGGCGAGCCGGCCGCGCCAGTGGTCCACCTCGGCCTCCAGCGCCTCGCCCGACAGGCGCCGGCGCTGCCAGCGGGCGAAGTCCGCGTACTGCACCGGCAGCTCCGGCAGCGGCGACGGACGGCCCGCCGCGAAGGCGGCGTAGAGGGCGGTCAGCTCTCGGGTGAGGATCGACAGCGACCAGCCGTCGCTGGCGATGTGGTGGAGGGTGAGGGCGAGCACGTGCTCGTCGGAGAAGGGGCCGGAGGAATGGCCTGAGGGGTGGCCCGAGGAGCGAGAGGGGCCGAGGCGCACCAGCAAGCCCCGCAGCAGCGGCGCCGCCGCGAGGTCGAACGGCCGAGCGCCCTCCTCGCGCACCACCCGGCGGGCGGCCGCCGCCTGCCGCTCGGCCGGCAGCGCGCCCAGGTCGACCGTCGGCAGGGCGAGGGGAGGCAGGCCGAGGGGAGGCGGCGCCACGGCCTCCTGCACCGGCTCGCCGTCGATCTCGCGGAAGCGGGTGCGCAGCACGGCGTGGCGGCGCACGATCTCCTCCAGCGCGCGGCGCAGCGGCTCGACTTCCAGGGCGCCGGTGAGGCGCACCGCCACCGGCACGTTGTAGGCCGAGCTGCCCGGCTCCAGCCGGTCGAGGAACCACAGCCGCTGCTGCCCGAAGGACAGCGGCGCCGGGCCCGTCTCGCCGGGCACCAGGGCCTCCTCCCGAGAGCGCTCCAGCCCCGCCACCAGGGCCGCCAGCCCGGCCACCGTCGGTGCCTCGAACAGCGCCCGCAGCGGCAGGTCGACGGCGAAGCGCTCCTTGAGGCGCGACACCACGCGGGTGGCGAGGAGCGAATGGCCGCCGAGCTCGAAGAAGTCGTCGTCGATTCCCAGCGGGCCGGTGCGCAGCAGCTCGGCCCAGATCTCGGCCACCGCGGCCTCCACCGGGGTGCGCGGCGCCACCAGCTCGCGCTCGGCGGGGCGGCCCTCCGGCGCCGGCAGGGCGCGCCGGTCCACCTTGCCATTGGGAGTCAGCGGCAGCTCCGGCAGGAGCACCAGGGCGCCGGGCACCAGGTGGGCCGGCAGGCGCTCGCGCAGGAAGGCGCCGAGCGATTCCGTCGTCAGCGCACTCCCGGGCTGGGCCACCGCGTAGCCCACCAGGCGCCGCCCCACGCCCTCGTCGTCGCGCACCACGGCGGCCGCCTCGGCCACCGCCGGGTGCTCCACCATCGCCACCTCCACCTCCCCCGGCTCGATGCGGAAGCCGCGGATCTTGACCTGTTGGTCGCGGCGCCCCAGGAACTCCAGGCGGCCGTCCGGCAGGTGGCGGGCGAGGTCGCCGGTGCGGTAGAGCCGCGCCCCCGGCGTGCCGCTCGTGGCGTCGGGCACGAAGCGCTCAGCGGTAAGCGCCGGCCGATTCCAGTAGGCCCGGGCCAGGCCGGCACCGCCGGTGCACAGCTCCCCCGTCACCCCCACCGGCACCGGCTCCCCGTGACGGCCCAGCAGGTACACCGTGGTGTTGGCGATGGGCCGGCCGATCGACACCGTGCGCCCCACCTCGCCGGGGTCCGACATCGGGTGGCAG
>DATACC010000093.1:0-13054 GCA_036259255.1 Thermoanaerobaculia bacterium
GGGCCGCCGCCCAACTCGCCGGAGAAGAACGCCTCCACCTTGGCCCGGTTGTCCGGGTCCAGGCGCCAGTCGTTGTCGAGGTCGTCGGGCAGGAAGAAGTGCTCCGCCATCTCGCCACCGTCGAAGCGGCGCACGATCGGGTGGAGGTAGAAGTCCTCCGGCACGCCGACGCCCCGGGGCATGGCGAACGGATCCATGTAGCCGTCGACGTGGCCGTACTCCAGGCTGATCACGTAGTAGCGCCCGTGCTTGGGACCCTCGATCTCGTGGATGTAGTCCACCGGCATGTCCTCGTAGAGGCGCGCCGGGCCGTCCTCCGGCACCACTAGCAGGTCGCCGAGGAAGCCGGGCTGGAGGAACATCCCCGGCGAGGTGCTGACCCGCTGGATCACCAGCGCCGCCAGCGACTCCGGCGTCGTCTCCGCCTCGCGCACGTGGCGCCAGTCGCCGCCCCGATACTTGCGCTCGAGGATCTGGTCGAGGGCGAGCTGGTTGTGGCGGAAGCCATGGATGAAGCTCGACATCGTCTTCTTGCGGTCGCGCATCTGCATCAGGGTGCCGGCGAAGTACAGGTGCGGCACGGAGGTCGACTCCCACTCGCAGGTCATCGCCGGCAGCCGTCCGTTGCACGCCATCTCGAGCTGGCAGGTGTCGTCGAACAACGAGGTGTCGAAGCGGAAACCGGTGCAGATCAGGATCCGGTCGCAGACGAAGGTGAACTCGCGCTTGCGGCTCTCGAACCACATGCGGGCGTCGAGCGCGCCGTCTTCGCGCCGGGTGACCTCCACCAGCTCGCCGTCGAGAACGTTGTTCTGCCCCTTCAGGTGGTAGGTGTCGAGGAAGTTGTTGTTGATCGCCCGCACGTCGCCCACGAAGTGGGAGACCCAGGCCAGGCGCACGTGCTTCGGGCCGGCCACCTGGATCTTGCGGGTCACGGCGGTCAGGGCGTCGGCAGTCTCGAAGGCCGAGTTGCCCTTGCCGAGGATCATCACCCGCTTGTCGCGGAAGCCCTCGAGATCCATGTCGAAGTCGACGTAGTTCTCGCACAGCTCGATGCCCTGGACGTCGGGCTCGAAGGGCTTGGAGACGCCGGTGGCGACGATCAGGCGGTCGCTGGTGAAGCGCTCGCCGCCGGTGGCGGTGACCACGAAGCGGCCGTCCTCGCGGCCGATGGAGCTCACCTCGGTGTCGTAGCGGATCGCCAGCTCGCGGCGCTCGGCGAAGGCCCGCAGGTACTCCACATACTCGTCGGCGCTCGGAAAGTAATCCTCCGAGAAGCGGGTGAACAGCAGCTCCTCGTCGTCGGTGAGCAGCGAGTTCCAATCGTAGCGCAGGCGCGAATCGAGGTCCGGGTAGCCGGTGTGGACCTTGTTGATCGACAGCAGCGTGCGGTGGCGCGGGAACTGCTCGAAGAACACCCCGGGGCGGCTGCCCCGCTCCAACACCAGGTAGTCGTCGCCGCGCTGGCGCAGCAGGTCGGCGGACTGCAGGCCCGCCGGGCCGGCACCGATGATCAGGTAGGACACGTGGTTCGTCTGGTTCATTACCTTTCCCCTCGAATTGCGATGCCTTCCGGTTGCGGCGCGGGCCAAGCCACCTCGTGGCCTCCCCCACCGACGGCGAGCCGCCTCGCCTCCGCGCTGGCGGCCGTGGGCTCGTTGTGCTTGTCGTACTCGATCCGGCCGTCGTCGAGCTTCACGATGCGGTCGGCCAGGTGGTAGTAGTGGTCGTCGTGGCTGATGACGATGGTCGTCTTGCCGCGCGCCTTGAGCTCCGGCAGCAGCTCCAGGTAGAAGACGCGCTTGAACTCCGGATCCTGGTCGGCGGCCCACTCGTCGAACAGGTAGATCGGCCGGTCCTCCAGGTAGGCGGTGAGCAGCGCCAGGCGCTTGCGCTGCCCCTGGGACACCTGGATGGTCGACAGGTGGCCGCCGGTGACGCTCACCTTGCTGCCCAGCCGCAACATCTCCAGGTAATGCTCGGCCCGGCGGTCGAGCTCCGGCTCCTCGAGGCCGAGCAGGGTGGTGAACAGGTGGAAGTCGTTGAACACCACCGAGAAGAGCTGCCGGTAGGTGTCGCGGTTCTCGTCGGTCACCGGCTCGCCGTCGAGCAGCATGCGCCCCTGCTCCGGGCTGTAGAGGCCGGTGAGGAGCTTCGCCAGGGTGGTCTTGCCGCTGCCGTTGCCGCCGATCAGGAACACCAGCTCTCCCGGCGCGAGCCGCAGGTCCAGCGGACCGACCACGAAGTCCTCCCCCTCCCCCTCGCGGTGGTAGCTGTGGGTCACGCCCTCGAGCTCCAGGCTCTTCCACGCCGGGGTGGCGGCGTCCGGGTCGGCCGGCGTCTCGGTGGCGTTCTCGTCGAGGGACAGGCCGAGGGACTGCACCTTGCGCAGGGCGATGCCGGCCCGCATGAAGCTCGGCAGCAGGCTGTTGAGCACGCTCTCCAGCGGCCCCAGGATGTACAGAATGGTGATGATGTAGCCCATCTGCACCGCCATGTCGACCTCGTAGAAGCGCGGCAGGGCGAAGATGATCAGGCCGAGCAGGCCGAAGAACAGGATCTGCGCCCAGGAGCCCACCACGTTGTAGATGGTGCGGCCCACCACCTGGCTGTGGCGGTACTTCTCGGCGGTGGGACCGAGCACCCGGTCGAGGAAGGCGCCGCGCCGCTTGCTGTGCAGCTTGAGCTCCTTGTTGCCCTCGGTCAGCGACTTGAAGTGGTCGTAGAGGGCGTCCTGGCTGTCGCGGGCGCTCTGGAACGAGCCGGCGGCCCGGGTCTCCATGAACTTGAGGAAGGTGACCGCCAGGGCGAGGAACAGGAACACCGCCACGAACACCGGCATCGACAGCCAGGCGAGGAACACGAGGCACCCCACCAGGATGGCGATCTGCATCGAGAGGAACGGCAGGTTGACCGCCGCCTCCGAGATGGTCATCACGTCGTCGGTGAGCGAGGCGAGCAGCCGCGGGTTGCCGACCTCCTCCAGCGAGCGCAGGCGCGCCGCCACGATGCGCCGCGACAACCCGAGCCGCAGATCGAAGATCGCCTTCTGGGCCAAGCGCACCAGCAGGTAGCCGGAGGTGAACCGCGCCACCGGCACCAGCAGGCACAGCCCGACGAAGGCCCAGAAGAGCTGGGAGCCGACGTCGGCCTGGCGCGACAACGACAAGTTGATCAGCGCGATCAGCCCGGCGCTGGCGCCGCCGCCGATCAGGCCGGCGACCACCGCCAGCACGACGGCGAAGCGGGCGTTCCGCAGCAGGAAGTAGATGAGCTTCAACATAGGACTTCTCCCTCTAAGTGTGGCTCGAGCCGGAATCCGCGACGCCGCGGGCCACCGACAGGTCGAGATCGGCGTCCATCGCCGCGCGTAGACGCCGCGCGAGGGCGGCCACCTGCGGTTCGTCGCAAAGGGTTTCGTGGTGTCCGTCGACGCTCTGCACGTCGAGCGCGCCGCGGCACAGCCGGCCCCAGCCCATGGCCGGATCGTCGGGGTCGAGGCCGACCTCGGCGAGCACCGCGCGGCGCCGTTCGTCCTCGCGGCCGGTGGCCACGAAGAGGGTCATGGCGCCGCCGTAGACGCCGGGCCGGTAGCGCTCCACCGCCTGGCGGCGGCTGCGGTAGCCGACCAGGATCGAGCGCACCAGGCCGGTGTCGACGTCGGCAGGTACCAGCTCCTCGCGGCGCAGCAGCGCCAGGTAGCGCTCCAGCCGGGTGTCCTCGTCGAGGGCGCGGTACTCGGCCACCGGGATCTCCGGTACGGCGCGGCCGGCGCGGTGGGCGCGGTCGCGGGCGAGGTCGACCAGCATCTGCACGTCCTCGTCGGCCGGCGGCGCCGCGAACAGGGGCGCCCAGGTGTCGAGCACGTAGAGGCCGCCCACCGGCTCGCCGGCGGCCTCCAGCCGGCAGGCCATCTCGAAGGCGATGAAGGCCCCGAAGGACCAGCCGCACAGGTGGTAGGGGCCGGCCGGCTGCACCGCGCGCAGCGCCTCGAGGTAGCGCGCCGCCATGGTCTCGATGCTCGGGCTCTCCCGGGTGTCGCGCAGCGCCGGCGCCTGCAGACCGTAGACCGGCTGGTCGGCGCCGAGGCGGGCGGCCAGCGGCAGGTAGCACAGCACCTCGCCGCCCACCGGGTGGACGCAGTAGAGGGGCGGCCGGTCGCCCCCCTCCTGGAGCGGCACCAGCGGCTCCCAGCCGACGTCGCGCTCCGGCGCGCGCAGCAGCTCGGCCACCCGCCGCGGCGTGCGCGCCTCGACCAGGGCGGCCAGCGGCAGGCGGCGGCCGAAGCGCTTGTGGATCTGCGCCACCAGCCGCACCGCCAGCAGCGAGTGGCCGCCGAGGGCGAAGAAGTCGTCGGTGGCGCCGGCCTGCTCCACCCCGAGCACCCGGGTCCACGCCTCGACCAGCTCCCGCTCCACGTCGTCGCGGGGCGGCTCCAGGGCGCGGGGCGCCGGCCGCGGCGGCGTCGGCAGGGCGCGGCGGTCCACCTTGCCGTTGGGCGACAGCGGCAGGGCGTCGAGCGGCACGAACAGCGTCGGCACCATCGCCGCCGGCAGCCGCTCGGCGAGAAACGAGCGCAGCGCCTCGGGCTCGGCGGGGGCCGGCCCGCGGGAGGTGTGGAAGGCGACCAGCGACGGCCCCAGCCCCGGGACCTCGCGCACGACCACCACCGCCTGGGCCACCCCCGGGTGCTGGGCCAGCGCGGCCTCCACCTCGCCCGGTTCCACCCGCACGCCGCGCACCTTCACCTGGTCGTCGAGCCGGCCGAGGAAGTCGAGCTCGCCGGGCAGGTCGCTGCGCCAGCGCCCCTGGTCGCCGGTGCGGTACATGCGGGCGCCGGGCAGCGCGGTGAACGGGTCGGGGCGGAAGCGCTCGGCGGTCGTCCCCGGGCGGCCGAGGTAGCCGCGGGTCAGCAGGTCGCTGCCGACCCACAGCTCGCCGGCCACGCCGGCGGGCAGCAGGGCGAGGTCCGGCCCCAGCACGTACATCCGGTTGTAGGGCCAGGGCCGGCCGATGGGCAGCCGGTCGAGGCGCTCCAGGCGGTCCGGGTCGAGGACCGCCTCGTGGGTCGAGCAGCCAAAGGTCGCCTCGGTGGGTCCGTAGCCGTTCCAGAAGCGGATCGGGTGGCCGGCGCGGCGGGCCCACAGGGCGAGCCGCTGCGGCGAGGGCGCCTCGCCGCCGGTGATCAGGCGGCGGACCTCCCCCGGCACCGTGCGGTCGGCGCCCTCCAGGTGCTCGACCACGGCGTGCCACAGGGCGGCCGGCAGGTGCAGGGTGTCCACCGCCAGCCGGCGCACCTCGGCGAGCAGCTCCTCCGGCGCCAGCTCGGTGACCCGCGGGTGCATCACCAGGGTCGCGCCGGTGGCGAGCACCGGGTAGATCTCCTCCACGTGGGCGTCGAAGGACAGCGGCACGAACTGCAGCAGCCGGTCGCCCGGGCCGAGCTCGTAGAGCTTCGCCAGCTCCCACATGCGCAGGCCGAGGCTGCCGTGGTCGGCGACCACGCCGCGGGGGCGGCCGGTGGAGCCGGAGGTGTAGATGACGTAGATCGCGGCGCGCCGCGGCGTGTCGGCCGGCAGCGGCGTGTCCGCCTCGCGGCGGGCGCGCTCCCCGTCGGCGTCGAGGCGCAGCACCCGGGCGTCGCCGGCCGCCAGCCCTTCCGCCAGCCGCTCGACGGTGAGCAGCACCTCGGGGCGGGCGTCCTCCAGCATCCACTCGAGGCGCTCGCGGGGATAGGAAGCGTCGAGCGGCAGGTAGCAGGCACCGGCCTTGAGCACCGCCAGCAGCGCCACCAGTACCTCCGGCGCGGCGCGCTCGAGGTACACCCCCACCCGCGACTCCGGGCCGACGCCGTGGCCGGCCAGCACCCGGGCCCAGCGGTTGGCGCGGCGCTCGAGCTCGCCGTAGCTCAGCACGTGGCCGTCGGCCACGGCGGCGGCGCGGTCGGGGGCGGCGGCGGCCTGGGCCTCGAACAGGCGGTGCAGGAAGACCGGCGCCGGGGCGTCCTCCCCCGGCCCCTGCCAGTCGGCCAGCAGCTGGCGGCGCTCGGCGGCGGGCAGCCACGGCACGTCGGCCAGGCGCTCGGCGCCGCCGGCGATGCCGGCGAGCACCGTCTCGACGTGGCCGAGCACGCGCTCCGCCACCGCCGCCGGAAAGCGCCCGGTCTGGTAGTCGACCCGCAGCACCACGTGGCGCCGCCCCGGGGTGACCCCGAGGGTCAGCGGCACGTCGGTCTGGTCGTAGGTCTGGACGTCGCCGATGGCCAGCGGCGCCTCGACCTCCTCGCCCTCCGGCACCTCGACCAGTGCCGACGGGAAGTTGTCGAAGGTCATGCCCGCCTCGAACAGCGGCGCGCCGGCCGGCAGCTCGCTCCAGCGGCGCACGTCGACCAGCGGCGTGTAGTCGAAGCGGCGCGACTCGAGCTGGCGCCCCTGGAGCTCGGCGAGCCACGGCTCCACCCGCGCCTCCGGCGGGCAGTCCACCCGCACCGGCACGGTGTTGACGAACAGGCCGATCATCCGGTCGCTGCCCTCGAGCTCCGGCGGCCGGCCCGACACGCCGGCGCCGAACAGCACCTCGCGGCGCCCCGAGTAGCGGCTCAGCACCAGCCCCCAAGCGCCCTGGGCCAGGGTGTTGAGGGTGATGCGCTGGCGCTGGCAGAAGGCGCGCAGGGTGGCCGAGAGCTCCGGCGCCAGGTCGCGCTTCAGGGAGCGCTGGGTGGCAAACCCGCCCGCCTCGGCACCGGGGTCGCCGAAGGGCAGCCGGGTGGTCTCCGCGACGCCGGCCAGCTCGCCGCGCCAGAAGGCCTCGGCGGCGGCGCGGTCCTGGCGCTGCAGCCAGGCCACGTAGTCGCGGAACGGCCGCCGCTGCGGGAGCTGCGCCGCGCGCGCCTCCAGGCGCGCCGCGTACAGCTCGTAGACCTCGCCGAGGACGATGCCCACCGACCAGCCGTCGAGCAGCAAGTGGTGGAAGCTCCACAGCACCTCGTGGCGGCGCGGCCCGCGCCGGAACAGCACCAGCCGCAGCAGTGGTGCCTGGCCGAGGTCAAAGCCCTGCAGCCGCTCGCGGGAGCGGCGCTCCAGCATCGCCCGCTCCTGGCCCGCCTCGTCGAGGTGCGACAGGTCCTCGACGGTGAACGGCAGCTCCACCTCGCGGCGCACCACCTGGGCCCAGGACTTGAGATCGCCCCAGACGAAGAAGGTGCGCAGGATCGGGTGGCGCGCCACCACCTGGCGCCAGCACTCCTCGAGCAGCGCCGCGTCGAGGTCGCCGTCGAGGCGGCTGGCGAGCTGGGTCACGTAGACACCGCTGCCCGGCGCGTAGAGCGACTCGTAGAGCATGCCCTCCTGCATCGGCGTCAGCGGATAGAGGTCCTCGGCACCGGCGAGGGCGCCGGCCGCCGGGGCGGCGGGGGCGGTGGTCCGCGGCTCAGTCCCGGGCACCGAGGCTCTCCTCCCGGTTGGCCGCAATGGCGTCGCGCAGCTCGGCGAGATCGTCGTCGTCCCAGCCGAAGTCGGACAGCCCGTCCGGCGGCGCCGCCGGTGCCGCCGGTGCCGGTGTTGCCGGCGCAGGCCTGGCCGGTGCAGGCTTGGCCGGGGCTGCGGCTTCCGCCGCCGGCGTCGCGCTCGCCACCGCCGGCCGGGTCTCCGCCGCGTGGGTCTCCGCCGTCTCGGCGCCCTCGGCGGCCAGCGTCCGCAGCGCCTCGAGGAAGCCCGCCGCCAGCTTCTCCACCGTGGCGCGGCGGTGCAGGTTGCGGCTGTACGACCAGTGCACCTGCAGCCGTCCGTCGGCCACCAGGGCGGCGACGTCGAGCAGGTGGGGGCGGGGGCTGCGCCGGCTGGTGGTGCGCCCGGTGGCCTCGTCGGCGGGCAGGAACAGCTCGGAGCCGTGGAACACCGCGTCGAGCTGGCCGAGGTAGTTGAAGCCCACCTGGGGCCGCGGCAGGGCGCGCACCCGCTGCGCCGTCGGCGAGCCGCCGAGGTGGCGCAGCAGGCCGAAGGAGAGCCCCTGCTCCGGGATCTCCGCCAGGTGCCGCTGGACGCCGGCCACCGCCGCCGCCGGCTCCCCCTGGGGGTCGGCCTCCAGGATCACCGGGTACATCGAGGTGAACCAGCCGACGGTGCGCGACAGGTCGAGGCTGCCGCCGAAGTCGTGGCGCCCGTGGCTCTCCAGCTCGACCGTCCCGAAGCGCCCGCCCGACCAGCGGTTGAGCACGTGGGCCAGGGCGCCGAGGAGCACCGCGTCGATGCCGGCGTCGAGCCGCTGCGGGACGACCTGCAGCACTCGCCGCGTCTCCTCCGGGTCGAGCGAGACCGAGACCACCTCGGTGGAGGCCGCCGTGTTGTCGCCGCCGGGGAGCTCCTCCGGTAGCGAGCGCACCTGCCGCCAGGGGCGCGACAGCCACTCGAGGCCCTCGGTCTGCACCACGCCGCTGGCGGCCCGCTCGACCAGCTTCTCGGCCCAGGCGCGCAGCGAGCTGGTCTTCGGCGGCAGCGCCGGCTCGGCACCGGCGGCCAGCGCCCGGTAGGCGATCTCCAGGTCCTCGAGCAGCACCCGCCAGGAGACGCCATCGACCACCAGGTGGTGGGCCACCAGTAGCAGCCGCTCGCCGGCGTGGCCGAGGCGGAAGTGGACCACCCGGAGCAGCGGGCCGGCGGCGAGATCGAGGCTCGGCTGGACCGCCCGCGCCGCCGCCTCCAGGGCCGGCCGGCGGCGCTCCTCCGGCAGGGCCGCGAGATCGACCAGCGCGTAGGGCGGCGCCACCGTGCCCGGCGCGACGAAGCGCTGGCGCGGCGGCTCGCCGGGCTCGAAGCGGGCGCGCAGCGCGTCGTGGTGGTCGACCAGGCGCGCCAGGGCGCCGCGCAGCGGCCCGGGCGCCAGCAACTCGCGCAGCGCCAGCAGCACCGCTTGGTTGTAGTGGTGGGGGTCGGCCGGCGCCAGCTCGAAGAACCAGTGCTGCACCGGGGTCAGCGGCACCTCGCCGACCACCGCCCCCTGCTCCGCCGGCGCCGCCTCCGCCCCGTGGGAGGCCACGGCGAGCCGCGCCACCGTCGGGTGCTGGAAGAGCTGGGCGGCGGAGAGGCGCAGGCCGGCGCGGCTCGCCCGCGAGACGATCTGCAGCGCCAGGATCGAGTCGCCGCCGATCTCGAAGAAGTCGTCGTGGATGCCCACCCGCTCGCGGCCGAGGACGTCGGCCCACAGGGCGGCCAGCGTGCGCTCCGCCTCGTCGCGGGGCGCCTCGTACTCGGCGCCACCGGCGAGATCCGCCGCCGACGGGTCGGGCAGCGCCCGGCGGTCCACCTTGCCGCTGGTGGTCAGCGGCAGGGCGTCGAGGGCGACGAAGGCCGCCGGCACCATGGCGTCGGGCAGGCGCTGGGCGAGGAAGCTGCGCAGGTCGCCGGTGGCGGGGGCCTCGCCGGCGACGACGATCCAGGCGACCAGCGCCCGGCCGGTGCCCCCGGCGCCGAGACTGCGGGCCATCACCACGGCATCGCCGACGGCCGGGTGCTCGCGCAGCGCCGACTCCACCTCCCCCGGCTCGATACGGTGGCCGCGCAGCTTGAGCTGCTGGTCGACGCGGCCGAGCACCTCGAGATCGCCGCCGGCCCAGCGGGCGACGTCGCCGGTGCGGTACATGCGCTCCCCGGGCGCGGTGGCGAACGGGTCGGGCAGGAAGGCGGCGGCGGTGCGGGCGGGATCGCCGACGTAGCCGCGGCCGACGCCGGCACCGGCGGCGTAGAGCTCGCCGGGCAGCCCCTCGGGCGCCAGCCGCAGGCCGTCCTCCAGCACGTAGAGCCGGGTGTTGGCCACCGGCCGGCCCACCGGTGCCAGGCGCCGGGCGGCGGCGGGCGGCTCGGCGAGCACCGCGTGGGTGATGTCGTCGGAGCACTCGGTGGGGCCGTAGGCGTTGACCAGCGGCACGCCGGGCACCGCCGCCAGCCAGTCGCGCCACAGGTCCACCGGCAGCGCCTCGCCGGTCGACAGCATCCAGCGCAGCCGCTCCGGGCGCACCGCCTCGCCCTCGGCGGCGATCGCCGCGGTGACCTCGCGCAGCAGCGCCGGCACCGTCTCCAGCACGGTCACGCCGTTGCGCCGCGCCAGGCCGAGCAGGCGCCCCGGGTCGCGCACCTCCTCGTCGTCGGCCACCACCACCGTGGCGCCCACCGTCAGCGGCGCCAGGAACTGCCACACCGAGATGTCGAACGACTGGGAGGCGTTCTGCACCACCACGTCGTCGGCCCCGAGGCCGAGGTCGGCGACCTTGGCCACCAGGTGGTTCAGCATGCCGCGGTGGGTGACCATCGCGCCCTTCGGCGCGCCGGTCGAGCCGGAGGTGTAGATCACGTAGGCGAGCTGGTCCGGCAGCGGCGCGGCGGGTTCGGCGGCGGGCTCCTCGCCGGCCAGTCCGGCGGTCACCTCCGGGCCGATCTCGACGATCTCCACCGGCGCCGCCGCCTGCCCCACCGCCACCCGGGCGGCGGAGACCGCCGGCGTGCCGGCGACCAGCACCACGCGGGCGGCGCTGTCGTCGAGCACCCGGGCGAGGCGCGCCGGCGGCGAGGCGGGATCGAGGGGCAGGTAGACGCCGCCGGCCCGCAGCACGCCGAGCAGCGCGGTGAGGAACTGGGCGCTGCGCGGCGCCAGCACCGCCACCACGTCCTCCGGGCCGACGCCGCGGCCCGCCAGCCGCCGGGCCAGGGCGGCGCTGCGCCGCTCCAGCTCCTGGTAGGTGAGGGCGGCGCCGGTGGCGCGCACGGCCACCTGCTGGGGATGGCCGGCGGTGGCCTCCTCGAAGCGGTCGACGAAGGTGCCCGCCGGCAGCTCGACGGCGGTGCGGTTGCGCTCCTCGAGCAGCTCCCGGCGCTCCTCGCCGCTCACCAGCTCGACGGCTGCCAACGGCCGCTCCGGCGCCGCCAGCCAGCCGTCCACCAGGCGCAGGAAGGCGGCCACCGCGAGGCGGCGTTGCTGCGGATCGAACACCTGGGTGTGGAAGTCGAAGTCCACCTCCAGCGCGCCGCTCGCCGCGAAGTCGCGGGCGTGCACCGCCAGGCTCTCGCGGCCGTGGCCCGGGTGGAGCCACACCACCTCGGCCGGCACCCCGGCGAAGCTCGCCAGGTCGGCGACGATGAAGTTGCACTCCACGTGGTAGGCGGGGCGCTCCACCGGGTTGCCGACGGGATGCTCCCGATACGGCCGCACCGTCTCCGCCGCGGCGGCCACCCGCCCGGCGAGCTCGGCCAGGGAGTCGCCGGGGCGCACCTCCAGGTGGAGCGGCACGATCTGCATCAGGGTGCCGACCATCGCGCGGCGCTCGGCGTCGCGGCGGTTGTGGTACGGGGTGCCGAGTGCGAGGCGGCGGGCACCGGAGAGGCGGTGCACCAGGGCCGTCACCAGGGCGGTGAACAGGTTGGCGAGGGACGCCTGGGGCGAGTGCAGCCGGAAAGGCGCCGCGGCGGCGAGCTCGGCCAGCCGGCGGCCCCGCTCGGCGTTCAGCGGCACGCTCACCCGCTCCACCCGGGTGGTGGTCTTCGGCACCATGCGGCCGAAGAAGGCCGGCGCCTCCGGGGTGTCGGCGAGCCGCTCGCGCCACCACGCCTCGGCTTGCCGGCCGGCCTCCGAGGCCAGGTAGGCGGTCTCGGCGGCCACGAAGCCGCCGAAGGGGGGCAGCGCCGGCGCCTCCTCCAGCCGCCCCTCCCCCGCCAGCTCGTAGAACTCGCCGAGGCGGCGGAAGACGAGGCCGAGGGACCAGGCGTCGGCGACCAGGTGGTGGGTGTTCAGGTACCAGGCGTGGCTCTCCGGCCCGAGGCGCACCAGCACCGAGTCGAAGCAGCGCTCGCCCAGCGGCAGCGGCGCGGCGCCGCGCTCCCGGGCCCAGCGCATCAGCTCCTGCCGCGGGTCGTCGGCGGCGGAGAGATCCAGCTCCCGGTGGCCGTCGGGAACCTCGTCGAGCACCCGCTGCACCGGGGCGCCGTCCTGCTCGGCGAAGACCGTGCGCAGGGCGTCGCTGGAGGCCACCAAGCCCTCCCAGGCGCGGCGGAAGCGCGCGGCGTCGAGGTCCGCCGGCACGAGGTGCAGGAACGGGGCGCCGAGCTGCGGCGAGTCCGGCTCGAGCTGCTGGGCCATCCACATCAGCTGCTGGTAGCGGGTCAGCGGCAGCTCGCCGGGGCCGGTGGCGGTGGCGGCCGGCGCCGGCGGCGCCACCAGCAGCTCCGCCACCGGGCGCTCCGGGTCCTCGGCCATCGCCACGAGCAGCCGGCGCAGCTCGCCGAGCCAGCCCTCCACGGTGCCGGCGCGGTAGAGCTGACTGTTGAAGTCGCAGGTCACGTAGAGCTCGTCGGCGCGCTCCGAGACGTTGACGGTCAGCTCCACCCGGGCGCCGCTCGGCAGGGTGGCGGTGCGCGCCTCGAGATCGTCGAACTCGAGGGTCGGCTTGGCGCGGTCCATGTTGAACACCACCGCCGCCAGCGGCGGCCGGCCCGGGTCGCGGCGCACCCCGAGGGCGCGCAGCACCCGCGGCAGCGAGACGTTCTGGTGCTGGTAGGCGGCGGCCACGCGGCGGCGCATGGCGGCGATCTGCTGGCGCAGCGTGAGGCCCTCCTCGGCCAGGCGGCTGCGGATCACCACCGGGTGGGTGTGGAAGCCGACCAGCGGCACGGCGTCGCCGTCCGGCACCAGGGCGTTGACGCCGACCACCAGGTCGTCCTGGCCGCTCAGCCGGTGCAGCAGCAGGGCGAGGCCGGTGAGCACCGACATGAACATCGTGCTGCCGGTGCTCGACCCGAAGCCGCGCAGGGCGGCGAGCACGTCCTCGCCGTAGCTCGCCGTGGCGCGGGCGGCGCGGAAGGTCTGCACCCGGGGCCGCGGCCGGTCGGTCGGCAGGTCGAGCACCGGCAGGCCGGCGAGCTCCTGGCGCCAGTACTCCTCGGAGCGCTGCTCGGCCTGGCGGGCGGCCTCGCCGGCAGCCTCACCGGCGGCGCGGGCGCTCAGCGCGTCGAAGCGCCGCGGCGCCTCGAGGGCCGGCGCCGCGCCGCGCCGGCCGGCGGCGACGAGGCCG
>DATACC010000094.1:0-11057 GCA_036259255.1 Thermoanaerobaculia bacterium
CCCCCCGGCGGGGCGTGGCCGGCCCGTGCCCCGCGCCGAGGCGGTCCTGCGGGACCTCGGGAAGGGCGACATCAGAAGCCACAGGTTCGCCAAGGAGGTGACGCGCACCGCCGCGGTCGCGTCTTCCCGCACCTTGCGGCGAGAAAAGCTGTTCGCTCCTCGCGTCACCAAACGACCGCCCTGCCCTACTCTTCGAGATGGAGGCGGGCGGCGCCGGCAGTGGCGTCGGCGGTGCGACCCGCCCGGAAGGAGCTCGCCATGCCGCTGCCGAACCGCTCTTGCCATCCTCGACCGCTCCGCAACCGGTCCTGCGCACTGGCGCTCGCCGTCCTGCTCACCGCGCCGGCGGCCGTGGGGGCTCCCCCCCGCTCCGAGACGGCCACGGCGGCGGCCGCTGCCGGGAGCTGGAGGGCGACGGCCGCCGCTTGGCTCGGCGAGCTCGGCGCTCTGCTAGGCCTCGCCGCGGGATCCACCGGCGGCCTCGTCCTGCTCGACGAGTCGCTCCCGCTCGCCGGCGATGGGGATTCGGACGGCGACGCGCTCACCCGGTCCCCCGACGCGCACGAGAAGGTGGGGCCCACCTTCGACCCCAACGGCACGGCCGTGAGGTAATCCCGGGCGTCCCGCGAGCGCGGGCTCGGCGTACTACTATGATCGGGGAAATCCACAGGACGAACATCGCCGGGAGATCGCAGCCATGGGCCACATCGACCTACAGCTCGCCGTCCAGGTTCTCGAGGGCAAGCTGCCGCCGCGCGTGCTGCTGCAGGTCGTCTCGGAGCACCTGAAGGAGCTCTGCCCCGAGTGCGGCACCACGCTGGAGGCCCTCCAGCGCGGCGGTGGCGAGCTCGCCGCTCACCGCCTCCAGGCCCAACCGGGCGGCACCGGGGCGCCGGGATACACCGGCGCGTTCCGCCGCGTCGGCCGGGAGACCCGGGAGCGCGCCGAGCGCCTGGAGCAGGAGCGGCGCCGCGCCCGCCGCGACCTGCGGGCGCTGCTGCGCGTGCCGCGGGAGGATCGCGAGCGACGCATCGTCAACGCCCGCACCCGCTTCCGCTCCCGCCTGCTGGCCGAGCTGATGCTCGAGGAGAGCCGGCGGCTGGTGCGCCGCGACCCCGACGACGCCCGCAACCTGGCCGAGCTGGTGCCGGTGGTGCTGCTGTGGACGCCGCGCGCCGTGGAGCAGCCCTGGGCCGAAGCGCTGCGCATGCGCGCCGTGGCCTACCGGGGCAACGCGTTGCGAGTGGCCGGCGAGCTGCGACAGGCCGACGCCGCCTTCCGCGAGGTGCGCCACCGGCTGGCGCGCACGCTGTCCAACGACGTCGAGCTCCACGCCGAGGTGTCGAGCCTCGAAGCGTCGCTGCGCCTGGACCAGCGGCGCTTCGCGGAGACCGAGGAGCTGCTGGACCGCGCGGTGCTGCTCTACCGCCAGCTCGGCGACGGGCCCGGCGTCGCCCGCAGCCTGGTGCAGCGGGCGGCGGTCCAGATCCATTGCGACAACGTGGCCGGAGCGGTGGACTCCCTGCGCGCCAGCCTGGCCACCATCGACCCGGCGAAGGACGCCTTCCTCCACCTCTGCGCGGTCGCCAACCTGGGGGTCTGCCTGTGCGACTCCGGGCGCCACGCCGAGGCCGCGGAGCTGATGGAGGCCCACCGCGCCTGGCACGATCGCGATCGCGATCCCCTCACCCGCCTGCGCCTGCGGTGGCTCGACGGGCGCATCGCCCACGGCCTGGGGCGCGCGGCCGAGGCCGAGCGCCTGCTGCTGACGGTCCGCAACGGCTACGTGCGCCACGGCCTGCCCTACGACGCGGCGACGGTGTCGCTCGACCTGGCGCTGCTGTACCTCGAGGACGGCCGCACCGAGGAGCTCAAGCGCCTCGCCCGCCTGATGCAGCCGATCTTCGAATCCCGCGAGGTGCACCGCGAGGCCGCCGCCGCCCTGATGCTCTTCCAGCGCGCCGCCCTCACCGAGCGCCTCGGCACGGAAACCGTCACCAGCGTGCGCAGCTACCTCGAGCGCGCTCGCAGGGACCCGGGCCGGCGGTACCAGCCGCCGGCATAGATCGCACCACCCGCTACCCGGCGGAGCCTTCTCCGGCGCTCCTCCCAAAACCGCTGGGCGCGAGCTCGATCCTGTCGATCCCGAGGCGGCGGGCAGGTTCTTCACTGCCTTAATGGAGGCAGGACCAGTCGGCGGGACTTCGTACCCTCCGCGAAAACCTGCCGGACGATCGCCCCGGCTGCTGACTATCAGGGCTAGAGCACCACCAGGTGCTCGGCACGCGCTCGGCGAGCGGCGGCCAGCGGAACATCCCGAAATCCAAGCCTTCTGACAGGGCTGTCCCTCCGAGACAGACCGACTCCAGGACCGATCAGTCCTTCGCCTCGTACCAGGTTCTCCCCACCCCCCGATCCACCGCCAGCGGCACGGCGAGATCCGCCACGCCGGTCATCTCCTCCTTCACCAGCTCGCCGACCCGCTCCGCATCGCCCTGCGGTACCTCGAGCACCAGCTCGTCGTGCACCGTGAGCAGCAGGCGCGAGTCCGGGGCCTCGCGCACCAGGCGCTGGTCGACGGCGATCATCGCCAGCTTCATGAGGTCGGCGGCGGTGCCCTGAATGCGGGCGTTGATCGCCATGCGGCGGGCGCCCTCGCGCAGGTTCCAGTTCTTGCTGTGGACGTCGGGCAGCCAGCGCATGCGCCCGTACAGCGTACGCACGCCGCCCTCCGCCTCGGCGGCGGCCAGCGTCTCGTCCATGTAGCGCTGCACCCCGGGGTAGCGGGCGAGGTAAGCGGCGATGAACGCCTCGGCCTCCTTTTTCGGGATGTGCAGCGTGTTGGCGAGACCGAAGGCGCTCATGCCGTAGATGATGCCGAAGTTGATCGTCTTGGCCGCCCGGCGCTGGTCCGCCGTCACCAGCCCGGGCGCCACGCCGAGCACCGCCGCCGCCGTGGTGGCGTGGATGTCCTCGCCGCGCCGGAAGGCCTCGATCAGCGCCTCCTCGCCGGCGATGTGGGCGAGGATGCGCAGCTCCACCTGGCTGTAGTCGGCGACCAGCAGGACCTTGCCCTCCGGCGCCACGAAGGCGCGGCGGATCGAGCGCCCCAGCTCGGTGCGGATCGGGATGTTCTGCAGGTTCGGCTCGACCGACGACAGCCGCCCCGTGGCCGCCACCGCCTGGTTGAACCGCGTGTGCAGCCGCCCGTCCTCGGCCACCAGCAGGGGCAGGGCGTCGACGTAGGTGCTCTTGAGCTTGGAGACCTCGCGGTAGCGCAGGATCAGCTCCGGCAGCGGGTAGCCGCGGGCGGCGAGCTCCTCGAGCACGTCGGCGCCGGTGGCGTAGCTCTTCGTCTTGCGGGTGCGCTTGATCACCGGGTAGGCGAGCTTCTCGAACATCACCTCGCCCAGCTGGGGCGGCGAGTTGATGTTGAAGTGCTCGCCGGCGACCTCGTAGATCTCGGCCTCGAGACGCGCCAGGTCGCCCTCCATCTGGCGCGACATCTCGGCGAGGCACTCGGTGTCGAGCAGGATGCCGGCCTCCTCCATGCGCAGCAGCACCGGCAGCAGGGGCGCTTCGATCTCGTCGTAGACCTTGGCCAGGTCGCCCCGGCCGTCGCGATCGGCGAGCTCGCGGCGCATCTCCGGCGCCAGCCGGCGCACCAGCTCCACCCGCTCGCCGGCGAAGACGGCGAGGCGGGAGTCGCCGGGCGGCGGCTCCTGCCCCTTGTCCCAGCCGGCGTCCTTGGCCGGGATCGGCTTGTGGTGCAGGCGCTCCAGCGCCAGCTCGTCCAGGCTGTGGCCGTGGATCGACGGCTTGAGCAGGTAGGAGACGAGCATCAGGTCCACCAGCCGGCCGCGGAAGGTGCCGCCCGGCAGGTCGGCGTACGCGCAGCGCAGCACCTCCTTCAGATCGTGCCCCACCAGCGTGACGTCCTCGCGCCCCGCCCAGCCGGCGAGGGAGGCGAGGGCCGCGCTCTCCATGCCGGGGCGGCGGAAGTCGGCCAGGAGCACGGTCTCCGCACCCTCGCAGGGGGCGAGGGCGAGGCCAGTGGCGCGGCCCTCGCCGAGCACCGCCAGGGCCACGTCGCCGCCGGCGGCCAGCGCCTCGGCGCGCCCGGTCCAGGCCGCCGGATCGCGGACCTCCACCGCCTCCGGCATCGGCTCGCCGACCCCCGCCGCCGCCAGCTCGTCGACCAGGGAGAAGAACTCGAGCTCGGTGAACAGGCGGCGCAGGGCTTCGTCGTCCGGCGGGTCGCGGCGCAGCTTCTCGGGCTCCAGCGGGATCGGCAGGTCGCGGTGGATCTCGACCAGCTTGCGCGACAGGCGCGCCTGCTCGGCGTTGGCCTGCAACCCCTCGCGGTAACTCTTGCGCTTCACCTCGCCGGCGCGCGCCAGCAGCTCCTCCAGCGACCCGAACTCGGCGATGAGCTGGCGCGCCCCCTTGTCGCCGATGCCCGGCACGCCGGGCACGTTGTCCACCGTGTCGCCGACGAGGGCCAGGATGTCGGGCACCTTCTCCGGCGGCACGCCGTAGTCCTCCTCCACGGCAGCGCGGTCGTAGAGCTTCTCGCGGCCCGTGTGGTAGACGCGGACGTGGTCGTCGACGAGCTGCATCAGGTCCTTGTCGGCGGACACCAGCACCACCTCGAAGCCCTCGTCGGCAGCCTTGGCGGCCAGCGTGCCGAGCACGTCGTCGGCCTCGAACTGGTCCACCTCGAGCACGGGGATGTGGTAGCAGGCGAGGGCCTGGCGGATCAGGGGGATCTGGGGCCGCAGGTCCTCCGGCATCGGCGCCCGGTTGGCCTTGTATGCCTCGTAGTGCTGGTCGCGCCCGCCGTGGCCGGAGTCGAGGGCGACGCCGATCAGCTCCGGCTGCTCCTCGCGCAGGAGCTTGCGCAGCATGTTGACGAAGCCGAAGACGGCGTTGGTCGGCTCGCCACGGGAGCTCGACAGGTTGCGGATCGCGTAGAAGGCGCGGAAAATGTTCGAGTAGCCGTCGATCAGGTACAGGCGCGGGCGCTGGGCCGGGGGCGTTGCGGGGGATGCCATGCGCGGGATTGTAGCCGCCGGACTTCCTGGCACACCTCTAGCAGCATGATCCGGCGGAGGTGGCTTGACGTCCCGAGGACGCCGACCGCCTCCACCGACCAACGCAAGGAGGAGAGAACATGGATCTCTGGGGATTGATCTCGTGGGTGGTGTTCGGCCTGCTGGCCGGCATCGTGGCGAAGTTCCTGATGCCGGGGCGCGATCCCGGCGGTTGCATCATCACCAGCCTCATCGGCATCGCGGGCGCGGTGCTCGGCGGCTTCATCGCCACCGCCCTCGGCTTCGGCGGCGTGGCGACCTGGGACCTGTACAGCTTCGTCATCGCGGTCCTCGGCGCCATCCTGCTCCTCTTCCTCTACCGCATGCTGCGCGGGAAGAAGACCCGATGACCGAGCCCGAGCTCAGCATCGAATACTGCACCTCCTGAGGCTATCTCTCCCGCGCCGCCGGTCTGGCGGACACGATCGAGAAGCGCTTCGGAGTACGGCCGCAGCTCGTGCGCTCGCGCGGCGGCGTCTTCGAGGTGAAGAGGGGCGACGAGCTCGTCTTCTCCAAGAAGGGCACCGGCCGTTTCCCCCGCCCCGGCGAGGTCGAGGCGGAGCTGGAATCGCACCTGGGCCCGCCCTGACGGGCGGTGCCGCGCTCGACCGCAGGAGTCACCCTGTGCAGGACGGGCAACCGTGACGGGAGACCCGGGGGCGACGGGCGGCCGGTGAGGGGGAGCCTTCTTCTCGCCGGCCTCGCCGCCTGCACGGCCGTCGGCTTCGCCCTGCGAGTGAACCGCCAGCGCCGCCGCGCGCCGGCCCTGCCGCGCGCCGCCCCCCGCGGTTCCGCGGCAACGTCCGTCCCCCCTCGGCCCCGGGTGGCCGTGCTGCTGCCCGTGCGCGACGAGGAGGACAACCTCCTCCCCTGCCTCGACACCCTGCTGGACCAGACGATCCGCCCCGACGTGCTGGTGGTCGACGACGGCTCCACGGACGCGACCCGCCGGCTGGCGGAGGAGCGGGTGCGCGCCGAGAGGGGCCCGGCCGAGCACGCCGGGGACGTCTCGGCGGAAACGTCGCCGGAAGGCACCGGGCCGGGTCGGCTCGAGGTGATCGGCGCCCCGCCGCCGCCCGCCGGCTGGGGCGGCAAGGTGCACGCGCTCGAGACCGGCTACCGCCACTTGGCGGAGCGCCCCAGCGGTGCGCCGGAGTGGATCCTCTCGACGGACGCCGACACCCGCCACCACCCGGAGCTGCTGGCTCGGACGCTGGCGGCGGCGGAGGCGTTCGGCCTGGACGCCGTGTCGGTGGCCGGGTACCAGGAGGTCGCGGAGCTCGGCGAGAACCTGCTCACCCCGCCGGTCTTCGCGCTGCTCGACGCTCTCTTGCCGGACTGGGCGGCGGCGGCGCGCGGCGACGGGCCGGCGGTGGCCAACGGCCAGTTCATCCTGCTGCGGGAGAGGGCGCTGGCCGCGATCGGCGGCTTCGCAGCGGTGGCAGGCGCGCCGATCGACGACGTGGCCCTGGTCACCAGGCTCCGCGAAGCCGGCCACCGCACCGGCTTCTGGCGCGCTCCCGATCTCCTGCGGGTCCGCATGTACCGGGGCTTCGCCGGCACCTTCGAGGGCTGGCGCCGCAACCTCGGCGGCATCTTCGGCCCCCAGCCGGCGCCGACCCGCCGCATCCTCGCCGCCCTGCTGGCCGGCCCCGCCGTCCTCCTCGCCCTGCTCCTCACCGGCCGCCGCCGCGCGGCCGCCCTCCTCTGGGCCGGCGGCGCCACCGCCTCGGCCCTGCTCCGTCACGCCGCCGGCCACCGCCCCGGCTGGGCGCTCCTCCACCCGCTGGACGCCCTCGTCCTGGCGGCGACGCTGAGCGCCGGGGTCGGCGACTGGCGGCGGGGAAAGCTGGCCCGCTGGCGAGGCCGAGAGGTTCGCGCTTCGGCCGGTTGAGGGGCCGGCGCAACCCTGGCTCTCCAGGACTCGAGGAGGCGCGATGCCGAGCCTCTACCGCGGCTCGAGGGAGCGCTCGTACACGCACCGTTGCCCCGCCGACTCCTCCACCGCCACCGACATCTCGCGCAGCCCCGAGCCCGCCACCGTCGGCTCCAGCCCCTCCCAGAGGTAGCGCGCCAGCAGCTCCATCGAGCTGTTGGCGAGCGGCAGGAGCAGGACGTCCTCCTCCGGGAAGCGGTAACTGCGCCCGTCGTAGGCCACCTCGACGCCGCCGTCGCGGTGCTCGACGCGCAGCAGCGGGCTCTCGGCGGGGATCAGGGTGCGGCTGTCGAGGGCGGCGCAGAGGCGGCGAATCTCGCGCTTGATGCGGTCGACGTCGGCCAGCAGGCCCAGGTCGTCGAGGGCGTCGCCCACCAGCTCCACCGAGACCCGGTAGTTGTGGCCGTGGAGCAGCTCCGCGTCGACGGGCGAGAACAGGGTGAAGTGGGCGACGGAGAACTTGAAGTCCTCCTTGGCGAGGACCAGGCGGAAGCGCGGGCCGGAAGACATGCCGACGATGTTACCGCCGCCCCGCGGGCGCGGCGAACCGGCAGCGAGGGGCCGCCGGCGCCGGGCCGGCGGCGCAAGGCGCCGACAGCCGGCCGCCCGCCCCTGGCGGTAAGATCGCCGCCATGCTCAGAGACTTCCCCGTTGCTCGCCTGCGCGTCGCCGTCGTCCTGCTCCCCCTCGTGGTCGCCCTGCTGCCGGTTGCGGCCGAGGCCCAGCGGCGGCCCTTCGCGCCGCCGGGCACGACCCCGGACTTCGGGCCGGCCCGCCAGTACGACCTGCTCCACCGTGACCTCGACCTCGAGCTCGACTGGGACGCCGGGCGGGTGGCCGGCACCGCCGTCAACCGGCTGACGCCGCTGCTGCCCGGCACCGAGCGCATCACGCTCCACGCCGTCGGTCTCGAGGTCGACGCCGTGCGGGTGAACGGCCGGGAGGCCGAGTGGACCTTGCTGCCCGAGCGCCGCGAGATGGTGGTGGAGCTGGGCCGCGCCTACGCACCCGGCGAGACCGTGGAGGTGGCGGTGGACTACGCCGCCGAGCCGCGCGCCGGCCTCTACTTCGTGGGCGCCGACGAAGGCTACCCGGACAAGCCGAAGCAGGTGTGGTCCCAGGGCGAATCCGAGTTCAACCGCCACTGGTTCCCGAGCTGGGACTACCCCAACGACCGCGCCACCACCTCCATGGCGGTCACCGTGGCGCCGCCGTTCCAGGTGGTCTCCAACGGGCGGCTCGCCGGCGTCGACGAGCTGCCCGACGGCCGCCGCACCTACCGCTGGGAGATGGAGCAGGACCACGTCAACTACCTGGTTTCGGTGGTCGCCGGCGAGCTGGTGCGCATCGCCGACGTCTGGAACGACGTGCCGGTGGAGTACTACGTGCCGCCCGGCTACGAGGAGCAGGCCCGCCGCTCCTTCGGCGACACGCCGGCCATGATGGAGTTCTTCTCCCGGGTGATCGACGAGCCCTACCCCTACGCCAAGTACGCGCAGACGGCCGCCGTCGACTTCATCTGGGGCGGCATGGAGAACATCACCGCCACCACCCAGACCCTCGCCACGCTGCACGACGAGCGGGCCGCCACCGACGTCTCGAGCGACGGGCTGGTGGCCCACGAGCTCGCTCACCAGTGGTTCGGCGACCTCGTCACCACCCGCACCTGGGCCCACGCCTGGCTCAACGAAGGCTTCGCCACCTACTTCACCGGCCTGTGGCGCGAGCACGACGCCGGGTCCGACGAGTTCGCCTGGCTGGTGGCGGACTGGCGCGACGGCTACTTCGAGGAGGACGCCGGTGACTACCGCCGCCCCATCGTCACCCACCGCTACCCGGCCCCGATGACGATGTTCGATGCCCACCTCTACGAGAAGGGCGCCCTGGTGCTGCACATGGTGCGCGACCTCGCCGGCGACGACGGCTGGTGGCGCGGCATCCGCCACTACGTGGACGAGCACGCCCACGAAACGGTGACCACCGCGGACCTGCAGAGCGCCCTCGAGACCACCACCGGGGTGCCGCTGGGGGCGCTCTTCGAGCAGTTCGTCCACGGCGCCGGCCATCCGGAGCTCGAGGTGTCGTGGCAGTGGCTGCCGGAGCGGGGGATGGTTCGCCTCGACGTCGCCCAGACCCAGGAGGTCACGGCGGACACCGGCCTGTTCTCCTACCCGGCCCTCGAGATCGGCTTGCTGGCGGCGGACGGGGCGATGACGATCGCCGAGCTCCCGCTCGCCGCCCGGGCCGAGCAGGAGCTGTTCGTCGCCGCCGCGGCGCGGCCAGCGACGGTGGTGCTCGACCCCCGCGGCGTCTTCCTCGCCGAGGTCGACTTCGACAAGCCCCTCGCCGAGTGGATCACCCAGCTCCGGGCCGGCGACCACCTGCCGGCGCGGCTGGCGGCGATCCGCGCCCTCGGCGCCCGCGGCGCTGGCGACTCCCAGGCGGTGGCAGCGCTCGGACGGGTGGTCACCGACGAGCCGTTCTGGGGCCTGCGCCGCGAGGCGGCGGAGGCGCTGGGCGAGCTCGGCGGCCGCGACGCCTTCAACGCCCTGCGCCCCGCCCTCGACGACCCCGAGAGCCGGGTGCGCAGCGAGGCGGTGGAGGCCGTGGGCACCTTCGCCCGCCGCGCCACTTCGGCGGAGCGGCGCGAGCAGATCGCCCTGCTGCGCCGCGCGCTGACCGAGGAGCCCTCCTACTACGCCCGCGCCGCCGCCGCCGACTCCCTCGGTCGCTACTCCGAGAACAAGGACGAGGTGCTGCCGCTCCTGATGCGGGCCCTCGACCAGCCGAGCCACCGCGAGGTGGTGCGGGAGGCGGCCCTCGCCTCGCTGGCCCGGCTCCGCGCCACGGAGGCGCGGGAGCGCATCGAGCGCCTGGCCCGCTACGGAGCCCCGGCCGAGAGCCGGGGAGCGGCGATGCGGGCGCTGGCGATCCTCGCCCGCGGCGACGACGACGAGAGCGATTCCGTGCGCGAGATGCTGGTGGCCACCGCCCGCACCGACGGCAGCTTCAGCGGCCGCCAGGCCGCCTACCGGGCCCTGGGCGAGCTGGGCGATGCCCGGGCGCTGCCGGTGCTCGACGACATCGCCGCCCGCGACGTCCACACGCAGCAGCGCAACGCCGCCGCCGCCGCCGCCCGGGACCTGCGCCGCCGCGCCGGCGGCGACGCGGAGCTGCGCGAGCGCGTGGACGAGCTGGAGGCCGAGCTGGAACGGCTGCGCCGGCAGGTTTCGGCGGTGGCGGACGAGATGGGCGGTGGTGAGGGGGCCGCCGCCAGGGGAGCCGCCACACCAGCTTCCGGCACACCGCCATCGGCCACCTCGGTGGCCGCGGAGGTGACGCCGTGATCCGCCGCCCCGCCGCCGCCCCGCGAGCCGCCGCCCGGCACGCCGTCGCGAGTGCCGGCATCGCCGGCCCCGGCCTTTGTGCCGCCCTGCTGCTCGCCGCGCTGGTCGCGGCCCCGGCGGCCCTGGCCCAGGCCCTGCCACCGGTGCCGCCTCCGGTGCCGGCCGCGGAGTACGCCGCCCGCCGGGCGCGGGTGGCCGAGGCGATCGGCCCGGACGCCCTGCTGCTGCTGGTCTCCCCCGCCCCGGCGCCGCGCAACGGCGACGTCTCCTGGCCGTTCCGCCAGGACGACGACCTGCTCTACCTCACGGGTGCCGCCGGGCCGCGCACCGCGCTGGCGCTGCTGCCCGGCGAAGAGCACCACCGCGCCGTGCTCTTCGCCCCCGACGCCGATCCCCTCGACGAGCTGTGGACCGGCCCGGTGGCGAGCCACGAGGAGCTGGCGGCGGCGACGGGCATCGACGAGGTGGTCTCCATCGACGAGCTCCCCGGATTCCTGGCCGCGGCGCTCTCTGGCCGCCCCTGGGGGGAGAGCGACCTCTACCGCTACTTCCGCCCTCCCGCGACCCCCCGCTTCTCCGCGGCGGTGGCCGCCGGCCGCGCGACGGTGTGGCTCGCCCTGGGCAACCGCGGCTTCGGCTCCGGCGGCGCCCTCGAGGCGCTGTGGGAGCCGCGGGGGGGGG